>JARGOD010000031.1 GCA_029210205.1 Verrucomicrobiales bacterium
GCTGGTTTCGGAAAGGCCTGAAGGCCTCACTCCAACATGGTTGCCGGGAGTCTATTTTTCCCACGCCGCCCGGGCATTCGCCGTGATCTCGGCGTCGAGTTCGATCATGCGGGCTTCGAGTTTGGCGACGACTTCGGGATTCGCTTCGGCGAGGTCAGTTTGTTCACCTTTGTCGGCGAGCAGGTCAAAGAGCAGAATTTCAGGCGGCTTGGGATTTTTAGGTGCGGGTTTGTCCGATCGTTGATGAGGGCGCTTCACGAGAAGCTTCCACTTTCCCTGACGGAGCCCTTCGAGTTGTCCGCGGGAGGTGTAGTAGACGAATTCGTCGCGCGGGGTCGAGCCGGTGGCGAGGAGAAGTGGCGAGGCGTCGAGTCCGTCGATTCTGTTTTCGCCGGGCAATGGGGTGTTTGTCAGGGCCGCAATCGTTGGAAGGAGATCGATCGTACCCATGAGTTCGTCGCATTCCGTGCCGGCAGGAATGGTGCCGGGTCCCCACATGACACAGGGGACGCGCTGCCCGCCTTCGAAGGTGGTGCCTTTGCCCTCCCGTAGTGGACCAGCAGATCCTCCGTGGTTCTCGAATTTTAACCAAGGGCCATTGTCGGAGGTGTAAATCACGATGGTGTCTTTTTCGAGCTCCAGTTCACGCAGCGTGTCCATGATCCGGCCGACTTCCGCATCCATGTGCTCGATCACATTGATGTAGGCATTTTGGGGATCAGGATCGTAGACGTCGTCCGGCACATAGAGCGGGATGTGCGGCATGGAGTGGGGGAGGTAGACAAAAAACGGTTCGTCTTTGTTCTCCTTGATGAAATCGATGGTCCGGTCGGTATAGCGGCGGGTCACCGTGCGCTGATCGACGGGAAGTTCGACAATCTCTTCATTTTCCATGAGTGGGGTTTTCCACAGCGTCAGCGTTGACTCCTGGTCTCTCCAGAGATCGTCTGAGGAGGTTTTTGGTTTCCCTTTGTTGTCCGGGTGATTCATGTCATTTGAGTAGGGAATGCCGAAATAGGTGTCGAAGCCTAGCTGCTGAGGAAGCGTTTCGGGATGATGACCGAGGTGCCATTTTCCAAAGCAGGCGGTGGCGTAGCCCTGAGATTTGAGGTGATCAGCGATTGTGTATTCGTCTGGATTGAGGCCTTTGGTAGAATGGGGAAAGAGGACATGCTCATGCATGCTGACTCTTTTCGGGTAGGATCCAGTGAGAAGTGCGGCGCGGGAAGGCGTGCAGACAGGGGAGGCGACGAGGAAGTTGGTGAACTTGCGTCCTTCGGACGCCATTCGGTCGATGTTCGGCGTTTTGATTTTCGTCGATCCGAAGCACCCCAGATCGCCGTAGCCCTGATCATCGGCAAAAATGATAACGAAATTCGGTTTTTCGGCCGCGCCGGCGCCGGATGTGAGGAGATAGGAGCCGCAGAGCAACAGTGTTAGAAGAAGGGTTTTGAGCATCCGCAAAGTGAACGGGAGGAAAATTTCGGTGGCAAGCTGAATCGGAGCGGCTACGCGCGGGATCGGGAGCGGGATCTCTACGACGCAGGAGGCCCAACTTTCCGCTTGATCCCTTGATTCTTCGCGTCTACTTTCCGCCCCTTCTAAATTTACGACGGACATGAAAGCGGACCTTCATCCAGATTACAAAGAGGCAACGATCCAGTGCACTTGTGGCAGCATCATTCAGACGCGCTCCACGGTTCCTGACCTGCACATTGGTATTTGCTCAGCCTGCCATCCTTTCTTCACGGGTGAGCAGCGATTTGTCGATACCGCTGGACGCGTCGATAAATTCCAGAAGCGTTTCGGTGATTCCAAGTCCGCTGCCGGTGCTTCCGGCCGCCGCAAGAAGCCGAAACTTTCGGATCTTTAGCGACTTTCTGACGGGAGACCGTCACTTGCGAACGGTGATGATGCCCTCGATGGGTGTTGTCGCCGTTTTTTTGTATACTGCCCCCTCGCTTCACTTCACTCATAAAATTCCTTGGACTACGGACCTCTCATTGAAAAAAAACGCTTTCGGATTCCCGAGTTGGAATCCTTCATGGCGCAGGATGGATTCTTTGACGATCCGAAGCAGGCGAGTGAATTGACGAAGGAGTATAATCGTACGAAGTCGCTCCTCGACGACTGGGCGACTCTCGCGAAGTCGAAGGATGATCTGGCAGACAACCGTGAACTTGCGAAGTCGGATGATCCCGACATGGCTGAAATGGCTGCCGAGGAGATTCCTGCTCTCGAAAAGTTGATCGAGGAGCTCGAATCGCGAGTTCAATACGCGCTTTTGCCACATGACCCAACTGAGGATCGCGACGCTATCGTCGAGATTCGAGCCGGCACCGGTGGTGATGAGGCTTCACTTTTTGCCGGTGATCTTTATCGAATGTATCAGCGCTACGCTGAATCGCGCGGCTGGAAAGTTGAACCGGTCGAGGCGAGTCCCAGTGAGGTCGGTGGTTTTAAGGAGGTCGTGTTCAAGGTTTCCGGAGATGAAGTTTTCCGCTTCATGAAATATGAGTCTGGAGTGCATCGTGTTCAGCGAGTTCCCGATACGGAGACGCAGGGAAGAATTCACACTTCGACGGCGACGGTTGCTGTTTTACCGGAAGCCGAGGAAGTCGATGTCGAACTGAAAGCGGACGAACTGCACATTCAGGCGACCCGTGCGGGTGGCCCCGGAGGTCAGCACGTCAACACGACTGACTCAGCTGTCCAGATCACGCACCTCCCGACCGGGATCATGGTGAAATGCCAGGACGGTCGAAGCCAGGGAAAGAATAAAGAAAAGGCGCTTCAAATTCTCAGGGCAAAGCTCCTCGAAACAAAGATTCGCGAAGAACATGAGAAGTATTCTGCGCACCGGAAAAATTTGATAGGGTCAGGTGGTCGTGAAGAAAAAGTGAGGACTTATAATTTCCCCCAAAACCGTCTGACCGATCACCGGGTAAATCTCACGCTCTATAATCTCGACCAGATCATGACCGGGGTATTGGAAGAGGTCGTAGGAACTCTTCAGGCTTCCGAGATGGAGGATCGACTGGCCGAGTTGGAAGCTTCGTAGAATCAGTCCTAGGCGATTTCCTCTTTCAATTTCACTCCTGGTTTTGATCCTGATAACGATAGAAGTCAGAAAGCAGGAAAAGTAAAATCGGCCTTTCCCCGTTCACTCCTCCGCGCCAAAGTAAGCCATGAGCCATCGATTCACCTATCGCCGCCGCGTTGAGTTTGCGGACACGGACATGGCTGGGATCATGCACTTTTCGAATTTTTTCAAATTCATGGAAGTTACTGAGCACGCCTTTTATCGCTCGATGGGCTTCTCGGTGCACCCTTTCAAGAAGGAGGACGACGGTTCTGATCCTCAGGTCGGCTGGCCCCGTGTGCACGCTTCGGCCGACTACCGGCTGCCGCTTAATTTTGAAGAAGAGGTCGAGATTGAGCTTCTTGTTGAGGAAATCCGCAACAAGACGGTTGGTCTTTACTTTAACTTCTGGAAGAATCCGGACAGTGAATCTGAGAAAATCATTGCGGCGACCGGCCGGTTCACGGTGGTCTGCGTAACCTTCGACGAAGAGTTGAGCCGCATGAAAGCGGTTGCGATTCCTGACGAATGGCGCGACAAACTGACCGCTGCACCGGATGGTCTCATCCCCGCTCAAACCCCTTGATCAATGGAAATTATGAATAGCTACGGATGGCTCTTTTTTGCCCTCGGAACAGTCCTCACCTGGGGACTTTATGGAATTTTCCTGCACATGGGCCAAGTCGGTATGGCCGATCCGGTGAATGGTCGCTACAAAGCATTTCTTTTCGTCGGGGTTGCTTACTTTTTGACCGCGGTTCTTGCGCCACTTGCGATTCTTGTGGTGCGTGGGTCGGACTGGAACTTTCCGGGTAAAGGCCTCTGGCTTTCACTCATCGCCGGAATTCTCGGTGCGATTGGAGCTTTCTTTGTGTTGCTCTCACTCGGAGCGCTGTTTGCTCAGGGGAACAAGAGCGCGCCCGCGATCGTCATGTCGATCATCTTCGCTGGTGCTCCGATCGTGAACGCGATTGTCTCCATGGTAATGCATCCCCCTGCAGGTGGTCTTGCCGGTATCCGCTGGCCATTCGTTCTCGGGATCGTTATGGCTGCTCTCGGCGGTTATCTCGTCGTGAAGTTCAAGCCGGACCCTGCACCGAAAGATCATGGTGAGAAGGTGGCGGCGACAAGTCCGGCGAAGACTTCCGATTGATTCGGTCATTCTCCCTGCTTGATTGACTCTCCCTTTACCGCGTATCGTGACCGCGAATGGCAGATCGACCGCGTATTGAAGAAGGACAACTAGGCAAGCTCCGGCATCTTCTTGCGGAGCTCCGCACAGGAAACGATTTTTATCGTCCCCGTCTCGAGAAGGCGGGGCTCGACGAGGGTGTTTCCTCGATCCGCGAATTCACTTCGCAGATGCCGTTTACGACGAAGATGGACCTCGTCTGGGATCGTGAGGAATTCCCTCCTTACGGCACTAATTTGACCTACCCCATCTCGCAGTACTCCAGGTTCTGCCAAAGTAGCGGAACAACGCGCGGTCCGTTGCCCTCGCTGGACACGAACGAGAGTTGGTCGGCGATGCTCGATTGTTGGGATGCTGTCTTTGATGCTGCCGGAGTCGGGACTGATGAAGTGATCTTTTTTGCCTTCTCCTTCGGCCCCTTCCTCGGATTTTGGACTGCCTTTGAATCGGCGACCCGGCGCGGAAATCTTTCTATTCCGGGGGGAGGCCTTAGCAGCAAGGCGAGACTGCAGGCCATGGTGAACTACGATGCCGAGGTGCTTTGCTGCACTCCGACTTATGCGCTGCGACTGGGCGAGGTTTTCGCGGCAGCGAAAAGCGAAGAAGTCGGAAGCTACCGCCTCAAAAAGATTGTCGTCGCGGGTGAGCCGGGAGGAAGTCTCCCCGAAGTAAGGGGTCGGATTTCGGATCTCTGGAAAGGGGCTGAGGTCTTCGATCATCATGGAATGACCGAAGTTGGTCCGGTGACTCTTGAGCATCGTGAGCATCCTTTCAACCTTTGCGTGATCGAAGATGGCTATCTCGCTGAAGTCATTGACCGTGAGACTCACAAAGAAGCGGAGCCGGGGCAGAAAGGCGAACTCGTCATCACGACATTGACGCGCACGGCCTGCCCGCTCCTTCGTTACCGAACCGGTGACCTCGTTGAAAAGAGTTTCTTTCAAGCGGAAGGAGAAGCGGAGCCGGTCTTTTGTTTGAAAGGCGGCATCCTCGGGCGCGTCGATGAAATGGTCGTGATCCGTGGAGTGAATATTTACCCGACGGCGGTGGAGAAAATCATCCGTGGCTTCCCTGATGTGGTGGAGTTTCAGGTGATTCAGACGACTCGCCATTCCATGGCCGAGTTAGAGGTCAGCCTCGAGGCCGGTCCGCGTGCTCCTGCTGATCTCGCTGAGCGTGTCGCAAGAGAGCTGGGCGATGCTTTCACGCTGCGAATTCCGGTTCGCCTTGTCGAGCCTGGATCACTTCCCCGATTTGAATTTAAATCCAAGCGATGGATCAAACAGTAGAGATAAAATGAGTGAAGCAATTTTAGCCCTCGAGAACGTTACGAAATGGTATCAGTCCGCTCCAGAGCGTCGTATCCTAGATGGTCTCAATCTAGAGGTTTCCGCCGGGGAGAGATTCGCGATAGTCGGTCCGTCAGGGTGTGGCAAGAGCACGCTATTGAATATCCTCGGGACACTTGATGCGCCCTCAGAGGGGAAAGTCATTGTTGATGGAGTTGAAACGGGCGGGTTGAGCGAGAAGGAAATTTCGGCGGTGCGTGCGGAGAAAATAGGTTTCATTTTTCAACTGCATCACCTCCTGCCGCAATGCACTGCGTTGGAAAATGTGTTAGTGCCAACTTTGGCTTTGAATGACGGCTCGAGTCCGAAGGAAGCTTCCGAGAGGGCCCGGGCCCTTCTGGAACGAGTCGGCTTGGCGGATAAATTCGATAGTCAGCCCTCGGAACTTTCCGGAGGTGAGCGGCAGCGAGTTGCTGTGGTTCGGTCTCTGATCAATTCCCCGAAGCTTCTCCTCGCGGACGAGCCTACGGGTGCGCTTGACGAGGACAATGCCGCCAATTTAATTGAGTTACTGGTTGAACTGAATGATTCAGAAGGCCTAGCTCTGATCATTGTGACACATGATCGCTCGGTCGCGGAGTCGGTCGGAACGATTAGAACTTTGAATCGAGGGAAAATCGAAACAAACGCATGAGTAGTTTTCAGCTCATACTGAAATCGCTGTTTCACTACCGCTGGATCAATCTTTCGGTCCTGGCCGGGGTTGCCCTGACTTCGGCGATTTTGAGCGGAGCTCTCGTCGTTGGTGATTCGGTGAAAGAGAGCCTCCGGCAGAATGCGGCGGCGAGGCTTTCTCAGATTGGGGCTGTCGTCGTTGGAGGTGAGAGATTTGTCAGTGATTCGCTTGCAGAAAGAGTTGCTGCTGAGTTGGGAAAAGATGAAGTGATCGCACCGGTCTTGTTGATTGAAGCGACAGCGTCGAATCGCAGCGGAGGAAAGCGCGTCAACCAGGTCCAGGTCGTCGGGATCGATGATCGATTCTGGAAGCTCTCAAACGGAGGGGTGGCTCCTGAAGGTTTTGACGATGATCGATGGATTGGGATCAATGAGCCGCTCGCGCAGCGCATCGGAGCAGATGCGGGAGACACGCTTATTGTTCGAGTCGAATTGCCGGGCGCGCTTTCGAAGGATGCGCCGCTTTCCGGTGAGTCCGAGCAGACAACGCCGTTCACTGCCAAGATCTCATCGATTTTGAACAGCGATGAGTTCGGACTTTTTTCGCTCCGGGCTGAGCAGGTCCCGCCTTCGACTCTCTTTGTAAAGCGCAGCCGCCTTGAAGAAACGCTTGAGCAATCCGGCCGAATCAATTTGATTCTTGCCGGTCAGAAAACGGACACGACTGCTTTCAGCGAGGCTTTCGCCAATCAATGGAATCTCGATGATCTGCAACTCTCGGTAACCGATGCGGAAAGTAACGGCGTAAAGCAGCTCGTGAGTTCGCGGGTGTTTTTCGATGAGGCAATTGTGACGGCGCTTCAAGAAGTGGCGGAAGTCAGTTCTCCTGTGCTGACCTATCTCGCGACCGATATTCAGTCGGGTGAAAAGGCGACACCCTATTCCATGGTCGCCGCAGTCGGTCCGAAGTTGAATGACATTGTCGGATCTGAGATTGGAGATAACGAGATCGTTTTGTCCGAGTGGATTGCCGAAGACCTCGGGGCAAAGAGTGGAGACGAAGTGACTCTCGTCTACAACGTTGTCGGCCCCGGCCGAAATTTAGTTGAGCAGTCGAGGACTTTTAAGGTGGGCGCTATTTCAGCGATTGGAGAAAAGGGTTGGAGTGATACCTGGACTCCGGCGTTTCCCGGTATTTTTGATGTTGATGACCTCGATGACTGGGAGCCGGGGATCCCGATTGATCGGGACCGAATTCGTGAAAAAGATGATGAATTCTGGGACGACTACCGTGCCACTCCCAAGGCTTTCGTGAATCTGAAAGCGGGCCGTGAGATGTGGGCGAACCGGTTTGGAAACGCGACCGCAGTTCGTTTCGAATTGAAGGACAAGGCCAGCCCAATTAGCGATCAGCTGCGGCCCCACCTTGACCTGACCACCCTTGGTATTACGATTCGTGACCTGCCTGCAGAAGCAGAAGCAGCGGTGTCTAGTTCCTTTGATTTCGGGGCACTGTTTGCGAGCATGAGTTTCTTTCTGATCGTAGCGGCGCTGGTTCTCACAGGATTGGTTTTCGTGTTTGGAATTGAACAGAGAGCTTCTCAGATCGGGCTTCTCCTCGCAGTTGGCTTAACCCGGAAAGCCGTACGACGGCTTTTCACGACGGAGGCCCTGATCCTTTCAGTCTTCGGCGCCGCGATTGGATTGCTTGGTGGCTATCTATACACGCGCCTCGCGCTCTACGGGATGTCCGGAGTTTGGCAGGAGGCTGCTGCGGGAATAGAATTTGTTTATCATCTCAATCCAGCAACGCTGTTGGCGGCCTTCTCGGGCACAGTCATCGTCGCGCTCGTGGTGGTTTGGTTTGCAAGCCGCCGCGCTTCGGCGGTGCAGCCCAGCCAGTTGATTTCAGGAAGCGAGGACTTGGAGCTATCATCGAATTCGAAAGGGAAGTGGGATTGGATCAGTCTTGCGCTTGGTTTGTTAGGTGGCCTTGCTTGCCTCTTCTCCCCGAAGGTGCCTGGAACGATTGCGGAACAGGGAATGTTTTTTGGTGCCGGGTTTCTCATGACGGTGGCAGGAGTAGCGTTCTGCTCAATTTTAATTCGGGGATTTTTGAAGCCTTCCGAAGTGTTGAGGTCGCTCGGTGCATTGGGGCGTCAGCATACGGTTAGACGTCGTGGCCGCAGCCTTGCCGTGATTGGTCTCATGGCTGCCGGTGTTTTCATGGTGACCGCGATTAACTCTTTTCGGCTCGACGGTGAACGCGGCGCCGACCGCCGGGATTCGGGCACAGGTGGATTTGCTTTCGTCGGAGAATCGACACTTCCAATTTATGAGGACCTCAATAGCGAAGCAGGCCGGGAAAAGTATGGGCTTAACAACTTCGAGGAACTTTTCGAAGTTTTTCCTTTCCGCGTGAGTGATGGCGAGGATGCGAGCTGTCTCAATTTGAATCGCGCTCAACGCCCGAGGCTCATGGGTGTCAATGAAGCTCAGATTTCTACGCGGGAGCCATTTACCTTCACGAAATCCTTAGAGGATGGCACTGGATGGACGGCTCTGGCAGCAGAGATGGAGAGCGAAGGCGGGGTTCCCATTATTCCCGGAATTATCGATCAGAACACCGCGATCTATGCCTTGCAAAAGGCGATTGGAGATACGGTCACCTATGAAACAGTTTCCGGTGCTTCCTTTGCGGTGCGGATTGTCGGTTTTCTCGACACCTCTATTTTGCAGGGAAGTCTCATCATTTCCGAAGAGAGTTTCATTCGCTATTTTCCCGATGCGGGAGGATATCAATTTTTCCTTCTCGACAGCCCTTCCGGGCAAAGACTTGATCCAGTGGCCTCTCACATGACAAGAATGTTCGGGGACCTTGGTCTTGAAATGCGACCGGCTTCAGATCGCTTGAACGAATTTAACGCTGTTCAGAATACCTACCTGAGCATTTTTTCAACTCTCGGCGGACTTGGGATTTTTCTGGGGACGCTTGGACTCGCCGTAATTGTAGGTCGAAATGTTCTTGAGCGTCGTGGTCAACTCGGGGTGATGCAGGCCATGGGATTCTCGCGAGACCGACTTTCCGGAATGGTGTTGTCAGAGCATTGGTTTCTGCATGTGTCAGGAGTCATTCTCGGGCTTATCGCTGCGATTATTGCAATTCTGCCGCAACTTTCAAAAGGAGCCTCATCGCTACCGTGGGGATTATTAATCGGGATCAATGGGGCCGTCCTCATTGGTGGACTCATTTTTTGTCTGATGGCGGCCCGTTCCGTCGTGAAAGGAAATTTGATGGAGGCAATTCGAGAGGAATGAGAACTGAGGTAGCAGCGGTTATTTTGGGTGTCCTCTTTACCGGAGTCGTTGATGCCGATGAGACGAATGATGCTCCGTTTGTGCTGCCGCCACCGACCGCTTTCCTTGATATTGCGAACACGTCAGAGGGCACTTATCCGGGTGGAGCGACTCCCATCGAGGGAAAATGGTATGTAGAAAAGGCGGCGAAGAAGTTGAAGCTTCAGCCTGAGCCACTCGTGATTGGCTGGCTCGAGTTCGGGCCTGAATTCCGTGAGAAAGGAGCGACCATCTCTGCATTAGCGAGGGCACCGGGTGAAGGACGGTTGCGGTCCCGCATTGGCGTAGGTCTTTACGGAAAGAACGGGTTTCAACTTCGGATTGATCAAGGTAAGGGGCGTGTGGAACTGGTTCGACGGGGAATTGTGATCAATTCAGTCGTTTATGAAACAGGTCCGCAAGTACTCTATGAAATGGAGTTGAATGTGTCAGAGGACGGTGAGGACTGGATCGTTAGTGCTCGTGTTTGGGAATATGAAACTGATCGCCCGAAGGAGCCAATCTTCGCGCATCGAGTCTTTGCAGATGAGCTTCTCTTTCCCCTCGCTGGCCGGTCGTGCCTTATCGCAACCCCGTTTTCCGGTGAGCCGGTGCAGTATGCCGTGGCCCGGGTTTACGCTGGCGATCCGTTTGCTCCGGTAGAGGAAGAGAACAGCGAGCTCCCGTGATTTTCACTTGTTCAAACTTTCGAGAAGGTCCTTGAGCCTGTGCTGCAGAACTCCGTAGCCGAAATGTCTGGAGGCGATTTCGCGATTTCGAGCAGGATCAGGAGGCGCCTCAAGCCACTTCGACACGTCGTCGACAGATTCGTTGGTGATCGAACCATCAATTGAAATCAGATTTAGGCCGACCGGTTCGATATCCTCGATGAAGACGGAGTATCGATTCACGAGGAGAGGCTTTCCGAAATGAATGGCTTCGAGAAGGGCATTTCCAAACCCTTCATAGAGACTTGGAAAAGTGACGAAGTCAGCGACGGGATAGAGATCTTCTAGAGTGTAGAGTTTGCTTCCATCGACCGCGAATGTGCGTTCCGTTGAAATCAGATTTCCGATGAGCCTGAGATCGACGTTTTTTGAGTCTGCGAGTTGTCTCAGGCTGTCGAGATATTGATGCCCTTCGTCACCTGAGTCATGAGAGATGATGAGCTTATTCCTTTCATCGCTAAGGCGCGCGAGCAATTCGATTGAGAGTTCAATTCCCTTTCGAGGAATGATCCGCGTTGGTTGCAAAATGAGCCGGTCAGTGTCCAAGAGCCCGATTCTCTCTCTCAAATCAGCGGCGTAGTCATCGCTGGCGATCGCTGCTTCCGTAAAATTCATGACATTGGGAATCACAGTCGCTCCGATGGAGAAACGGGATTCGAGGTCCCGTTTCGCGGCGCTGTTGATGACGACATGCTTGATCGAGGGCAGGACTGGCGGGAAAGCTTCCACTAACCAGGGCTTCGTCGCGTTACCGGTAAAGCGATCGCGTTCCCAGTAGAAGTCATGATGGTGCGCAATGGTGGGAATTCCTGTCTCGCGAATGATGTCGGCGAGTGCGAGTCCGAGCGGGATATTCATCGGAATCGTGAGTGTATTTTGTGGAACAAGGACGTCGATTTTTCGAGTGTCGATAAACTCCCTGATTTTCTCTCTGAGACGTCGACGGATCTTTTCGACGGTGGCGTTGACCGTTGTGGAGAGCGTGTCTTTTTCCCAGATCGTCTCATTTAGAGCGATGATATCGGGGTGTTCAAAGTGTGCTTCGGGCACGACTTGAGTGATCTCAGCGGGCCTGTCACTCAAACCGCAAAACCAATAAATGTCGTGGCCGGACTGTTTCAGCACCTCAGCCCACTTCGCTGACTCAAGCGACACGCCGTCAGTTCCCGCGAAGCGGGTCGATACGAATCCAAATCTCATTTGAGGCGAGGGAATTGCATAATTCGGGCCATTGATGTCATGTGTGCAATTATTCACGCTTTTACCAGCGAAAATAGCTTTTCTCAACGAGGAAGAACTCTAGGTTGGGATCACGAACTCGAGGAACACAGTGGAACAGTTGGAGATAGGGGAGGAGCTTCTGCTTTATCAGGCAGAATTGCACGGACTGCGTCAGATTCTGTACGCAAATATCGTGATGGCAGGTGAGATTCCAGCGCCCACCGGAGGTGAGCGGATGCTCACCCGCTTTCTCAGCGACCGGTTTACGGAAAGCGGACTTAATGATATTGCCTTTGATCAGGCCGGGAATATCGCGGCAGTTCTTCCCGGAAGAAATCCCCAACGGAACCTCCTGCTTGCGGCTCATGTCGACAAGGTATGGCCGGAGTCAGACGATCATACCGTTTCTGTGAGGGTGGGAAAAATGAAGGCGAGGGGCATTGCCGACAACGGTCTCGGTGTCGCAGTTCTCGCCACGCTCCCACTCATTTTGGAGCACCTAAACCTTAAATTGGAATCGAATCTGATTCTGTTGGGAACCACGAAAAGTTTTGGACGCGGGGACATCGGCGGGATGAGGTTTTTTCTGGAGAATACAGATCGTGAATTTGAGTCTGCACTGTGTCTCGAAGGGATGAATCTCGGACGGCTGAGCTTCGCCAGTCTCGGCATGGCGAGGGGTGAGATCGAAGTGAAACTTAGCGGGCCCGGGAATGACCCGGACACGATGACCACGGGAGTGATCGCAACGGTTCAAGAAGTTGTCTCCGAGTTGACGCGGCTAAACCGGGATTCTTTTCCTGCGGTGCGGATTCTTCTTGGCGCGGTTAATGCGGGCTCGGGCTACAATGTCCCACCTTCGAGCGGCCGAATATGTTTTGAAATTCGGAGCGAAGAGGCTGCCAGAGTTGCTGAAATGGAGGGAAAGATCCAATCTATGGTGAACAGGCTTACGGACGAAAAAGAAGACGTTTCAATCAAGGTTGAAATGATCGCCCATCGTCGGCCCGGGAATCTTGGAGAGAGCCATCCTCTTGTCGAGTTCGCGCGGACCGCGATGGAAGCGCTTGGGGTAGAACCAAAAGAAGAGCCAAGCATCTCGGAACTGGCGGCCCTTCTCACTCATCGAATTCCTTCACTCACGCTCGGGCTGACAAAGGGAGCGCATCGGCATTCCCCAAACGAGACGATAGAACTCGAGCCGCTTTTCGACGGGATTGCACATCTTCTTTTGGTGCTTCGTCACATGGATCGAACCGACTACGCTCCTCTTTGACATGTCGAAACTCGATGAAAAAATCGAAAAGTGGCTGGGGACGAATACCTATCACCATAGCGAGTTCTGGGATTTGCAGGCACTTGTTAAGGCGAAGGAACAATCCGGGCTCACAATCAGTCTTTGTATCCCGACACTGAACGAAGAGAAGACAATCGGAAAAGAAGTCATTGTTTTCAAAAGTGAGTTAATGGATCGCTACCCGCTGATCGATGAGCTGGCTGTCATTGATTCAGGTTCGACGGATGACACCTTGGCAATTGCTGCGAGTTACGGGGCAGATACCTATCTGTCCAGCGAGATCCTCCCGGAGCACGGCTTTAAGTCAGGAAAGGGTGAGAATCTCTGGAAAGCGATTCACCAACTGAAGGGCGACATTATTTGCTACGTGGATGCTGACATCAAAAACATCCATCCGAAGTTCGTGAGCGGTCTTGTTGCCCCATTGATCTATCGTCCTGAGATTCAATATGTGAAGGCTTTCTATGATCGTCCACTTGCCGTTTCAGGGGGAATACGTCCTTCCGGCGGAGGGCGGGTAACGGAGATTCTGGTGCGCCCTCTTTTCTCGATGTTTTTCCCCGAGTTGTCGGCACTCATGCAACCCCTCTCGGGTGAATATGCGGTTCGGAGGGAGACGCTGGAGCGTCTCCCCTTTCCAATCGGGTATGGCGTCGAAACATCTCACCTCATTGATGTCTATCAGTCACACGGGCTTGATGCGTTTGCCCAGACTGACCTTGATCGTCGTGTCCACCGGAATCAGTCGACAATTGATCTTGGGAAAATGTCGTTCGGTATTCTACAGAGCTTTCTCAATCGCATTAAGCACTACGAGATCGTTGAAGGAATGCCGGAACTACCGGGGCTTTTTCGACAGCTTCAGGCCGAGGGCCGTCGCTACGAAGCATTGAACCGTGAAATCGTCGAGGAGGAGCGTCCTCCCATCATCACTCTTCCGGAATATCGAAAACGTCATGGCAGAAAATCGTAAAGGTTTGAAAATCGCGGTTGTCCATTATCATCTCAAGCGGGGAGGTGTTACTCGTGTCATCGAGTCGGCTAAGTCCGTTTTGCAGGAAGGTGGTAACGAGGTTCTTGTATTGTCAGGTGAAGCTCCCCTTGCTGATGCTGACCAGAATGATGTCCGTGTTGTGCCGGGTCTTAACTATCGAAAAACGGGGAACTCGGTCATCGCCGGCAGTCTCGCTGAGGCTCTCAAAAAAGAGGCGGAGACACATTTCGGCTCGTTGCCCGATGTGTGGCATTTTCATAATCCGACACTCGCCAAGAATGTGCTCATTCCGACAGTGGTGAAGGAGTTGGCGGAGGAGGGCGCCCGGATCGTCTTGCAACTCCACGATTTTGCAGAGGATGGCCGCCCCGGTAATTATACGACACAACGCTCTTTCTTTGATTCGGAGTCGAGCTTTGAATCGACGCTCTATCCCACCGCGAAGCAGATTCACTATGCGACGATTAATCAGCGTGATCATGATTTTTTAAGGAAAGCAGGGATCAGTCGGTCGAATCTTCACGTCATACCAAATGCAATCACTGAGTTGGGAACAGAAGCAACGCCGGCAGGACGCCCTTTCTCGGAGGGTAAAAAATTTGCTATCTATCCGACCCGTGGAATCCGGCGAAAGAATATCGGCGAGCTTCTGCTCCTTGCGTTGATCTACGGGGATGAAATCGACTTTGCGACGTCGCTGAGTCCGGAGAACCCGGAGTGGAAGCCGGTGCACGATGGCTGGCGTTCAGCAGTAGAGGAATTGGAGTTGCCGGTATGCCTTGGGATTGCAGATAGTGGTGAGTATTCATTTTTAGACCTGTTAGGGTGGTCTGATTTTGTTGTCACGACGAGTATTGGCGAGGGCTTTGGTCTCGCCTTCCTGGAGCCATGGACTGCGGGGAAAAGCGTCGTCGGCCGTGATCTGCCTGAGATCACCCGGGATTTTGCCGAAAATCAACTTCAACTCGATCGACTATACCGGCGTCTTGATTTCCCGGTCGCATGGCTGGATAAAACGGAGCTGAAAGAAGCTGCAGAATCAATGTTGAGACAGAGCTACCTCGCTTATGATACTGCGCTCCCGAAGAACGCAGTGAAGCAGACCTTGAAGGCCTGGGTGAAGAAGGGACGGATTGATTTTGGAGTTCTTAATGAATCGATGCAGTTACAGGTTTTGAGGAAACTGAAGGCAGATCCATCGCTGCTTGAATCAGTTTCTCTTCCATCAATGGAAATGGCCGATGAAGCGACAATTAGCCATCATCGGGAGATTATTCGAAATGCCTACAGCCTCGAGAGCTATGGCGAAAGGCTTGGCAAGCTATATCAAAAAGTTTTGAGCGGCAGTGTGGGCAAAGTTTCTTATCTGCCGACCGACAAAGTGCTGGCTCAGTTTTTGAATCCAGGTCGATTGAACCTTCTGAGAAACTGATCTCAATGACTCCGGTAGAAATTGTGAGAGCGTCAATGACTCCAATGGAGCCGTTGCCCACCGGGGTTGCGCCAAGCCTTGTCCCTCTTGAAGGGATCAGAGCGGTCATCTTCGACATCTATGGGACTCTTATCATCTCCGCCGCGGGAGACATCAGTCTCGTCAATGAGTCGAGCTCTGTTCTTGGAATGGCTGAAGCAGTTCGTATGCTCGGAGGAGCCGGCTCAAGTGAGGATGTCGAAGTCGCGTTGGGGTGCTACCAGGCCGAGATTCAACGATTACAAAGTGAAGCTCGTTGCCGCGGAGAGGAATATCCCGAAGTGGAGATTCGTGAGGTGTGGAAGTCAATCGTTTCACGTTTGAATTTGTCATGCGCAATGATAGAGAAGGCGGCCCTCGCCTATGAGTGTGCGGTAAATCCCTGCGGAGAGATGCCGGGAGCGAGTGAAATGATTCGGAGGTTGAAACGGGAGTCATTTTCGTTGGGGATCATTTCAAACGCTCAGTTCTACACGCGTGCGGTTCTCGAGGCCACTTCCGGAATTGATTTATCCAGCAACAGTTTTGAAGCTCAGCTTTCGATCTTTTCATATCGGGAGGGAATCGCAAAACCGTCACTTCGACTCTTCGAGAAAGCTTCTCTGAACGCGGAGAAGCTGGGTCTGCGCCCCGGGGAAGTTCTCTACATCGGAAACGATTTGGTCAAAGATATTGAACCGGCGGCTGCGACCGGCTTTAGAACCGCTTTATTTGCTGGAGATAAAAGGAGCTTCAGAACAGGAGCTCTGAGCACTGAAGACGCCTGCAGGAAAGCGGATGTCGTCTTGACGAGTATGATTCAATTGGTTGAAGTTCTGGGACTTAGGAAATGAATGCGTATCAGGTCAAATATGAGGGAGGGCTCGATCTTTCGAGGGGAGAGCGATTGTCGGATTTTTCTTTCCCGTGGTCGTCGCGCCAGTGTCCGGCAACTTCGTTTCGAGCCGTCTGGAATGAGAGGGTTTTCGCTTTCAAATTCGAAGCTGAAGATGACGATCTGGTTTTAAGCGAAGCGGTGGACCCCGGGAAAGCCGCTCTCGGATCTGATCGGGTGGAGCTGTTTTTTGCCTCCTCTTCCGATTTAGAAAAACCTTACTATGGAGCGGAGATGGATCCTGAGGGGCGCGTCTACGACTACGCAGCGACCACTTATCGACAGATCAATCCCGCATGGAGTTTCTCTACTCTCATTTTCTCAGGACGAATTTTTGAATCCGGTTATTCCGTTAGCGGGCAGATCCAACTTGAGGAACTCCAAGATTTAGATCTGCTTGATAAAGAAAAGATGACCGTTGGAGTCTACCGGGCCGAATTTTCTCATCATCGCGAAGGAGGGATCGACGAAGACTGGATTAGCTGGATAGATCCCGGTACTGAGAAACCGGATTTTCATGTGCCTTCCTCTTTCGGGGAATTTCATTTAGTGAGAGATTCATGAAAGAGATTCACGAAATTGATCAGTTAGTGTCTTTTTTGGAGAGGGAGGATCATCTCATCGACTGTGTCGTGCAGGGTCTGGACCTGGGTGAAGTTGAAGTGGATTGGTCCAAGGTTAAATTGTCCGGATCGGTGTTTCTCGGTTGTCGTTTTCCCTCGCTGTCGTTTCAGGAGCGGCTTCGTGAGGGAGGGGCGTTGATCTTCCCGCGCCTGCCGAGGATTCCATACAACCCTTATCGGCCGACTCTTTATACGCGAGACGAATTGACGGAAGGCTGGAGTCGGGAATCAGACTGCTCACTGGATTGGCAGATTTATGAGCATTTTGTAAATCACGGTCGGCACAAGCCCAACCTTCTCGAGTCATTGTGCCAACGCCTGCACGATCACGCCATCGACGATGGACTCTCTGATTTGCTCGAAGGTCGCATTGAGGAAGACGGGCCAAAGAAGGTCGTTGCGATAATGGGGGGGCATGGCACTTCTCGCAAAGACCCCTATTTCCGAAAGGTTGTCGAAGTCTCAAGAGATTTGACGAGGCTTGGCTACTTCATCGCGAGTGGAGGCGGGCCCGGGATTATGGAAGCAGCTAATCTCGGTGCCTGGATTTCCAATGCGCCGGATGAATTTCTTGATCGAGCCCTTGATGAACTGGGAAAAGCTTCTGTTTATTCCGATGATGGATTTCATGAAACTGCTGCAACGGTCCGTCGTTGGCATCCTCAGGGAGCCTCCAGTCTCGCGATTCCGACCTGGTTTTATGGGCATGAACCAAGCAATCAATTTTCGACCTACATTGCCAAATATTTCAGCAACGGTCTTCGGGAAGACGGTCTCCTCGCGATTGCAAAATACGGAGTCGTCTATGCGCCGGGAAGCGCAGGAACGACACAGGAAATTTTTATGGATGCTGCTCAGAATCATTACGGGACCTTCGATTTTATCAGCCCGATGATTTTTCTGGGAGAGGAGCGATACGGTCCCGAGACCGGCCTTTTCGAAACACTGGAAAGACTGGCGAAAGGTCGCCAATATGAAGAGATGTTAGGATTAACTGATGATCCGCAGGAGGTGGTGCGTTGGATTGGAACGAAGGAGCCGAAACGCTTTGGGCGAGATCAGGCGGAGTCATGATATTGTCGCATCTTTCTGAGTTGAAAGCTTGTCCGCATCTTCCGACGGTGGAGGAACCTTTGCGGGCTGCGAGTATGAAGCAGTGCGGAAAAGTTCGAGGGGAAGAGTTCTATCTGCTCGCTCTTCAGTGTGCCCAGTCGCTCTGGCTTCAAGGGCTCCCGGCGCAATCAATTTTACTGCTGAATCGGGCTTTCTCCGCAGATCTGAAAGGAGATGAGTCCGTTCTTTTGAAGTGGCCGCTTCCCTATGCGGCGATGGTGTGGGTGATGAAGCATTATCGGAAGGAGGATTTTATTGGGAATCCCCGGCGCCACTTTCAGCACCTCGCGACACGCATGGTAGAGCCGAGGAAGGAACTGAGATCCTGCCGGGCCTGGGCTTGTTGGTGGTATGCTTGTCAGGTTTTTCCGGAGATGCCGGCCGACCAATTTCAGATTGAAAGAGAGGGGCTCGTTGAGCCTTCTTATGAAGAGATTTCCTCAGGGCTCGAAAGGAGCGGAGTCGAGGGAGAGCTCGCGATCTGGGAATCAGCGAGCGAGCTTGTTTGATTACTCCTCCATTTCGAGAACACTGGATAAGTTCTCGTTGTACTCAATCGCCTTTGCCTGAACGTCGGCGCGATTTCTAACTTCGGATGGAAGGAGGCCGATCAGGGAAATGGACTGTTCCAGATACAGAATCGCGAGAGAGCGCGAAGTTGCGATTTCGAGTTCTTCTTCAAGGCAGGTCGCAGCCATCGCAAAGGCATCGGCGAGAGCGACTTTTTCTTCCGGGTCGTAGGGTCTCAGACGGGTGATTTGCTCGCGAATTTTGATTTCCTCCCGGAAGAGGGCAAGTGCTGCCTCCGGTTGTTCTTGATCGTGTTGAATGCGACCGAGCGCGTTGACCGATTCCACATAGCTGTCGCGTGCCTCTTCAGCGACACTCGGCGGCGCTTCGGCGAGAGAATTGGCAAAGACGAGAATGTCCTGATGTGTCCGGGCCGCCCCATCGAGGTTTTCCGACGTGTATTCGATTTGCCCTTTCTGCTCGAGGATTCGGATCGCCTCTATCGTGAACTGAGAAGCTTCGAGCGAACTGCTCTCGTTGATACGGGTATTTACGATGGAAAAAATTTCATCGAGCGTGTTCAGCGCATCGCTAATCTCTTCCTTCATGAATTGAACCCGGGCGAGAGCTTTGTAAGTGATTGCGAGCTCCCGAACCTTCTGTAAGGAGAACAGCTCGCCATCTTCCGAAGATTGAGATCTCCACTCAAGCGCTTTCGTGTAGGCAATTTCGGCTTCTTCGTAATTGCTTTGGAGCTCGAGTATTTTTCCAACTTCCATAAGATCTCGTGAAGCCCTCACCGCAAGGTCTCCGGATGAGTCGTCATCTTCGGCCAGTTCTGAACGAATTTCGTAGGCGCTGGTGTAGTTCTTCAGCGCCTCTTCCAGATTGCCCTTTTCCAGTTCCTGCCTACCGCTGAGCGAGGCCGTCTGCGCTGAAAACTTGAGAATCCGCGTTGAGGCACCTTGGTTCTGAAAGCGGTTCTCAAGAAAGATTTTCGCATTCTCCGCAACGATGCTGTAAAGCCGTTCGGCCCCGTTTCCGGAGATGTCACCTTTGTTCAATTCATCCACGATCAGATTGGTGAGATCGATCGCAGCGCCGGCATTCTGGAGCGAAGTCTCTGAGGCGAGCATGGCTTCTTCGGTCGCCTTCTTTGCTTTTTGAGCCTGAATAAAAGCAAATCCTGAAGCCCAGATTGCGACGACAAGTAGAGTGGCAAAAATGGTGTTCAGCCGCCTTGCCCGTTTGACGACACTTTGCTGATCAAGCTGTTGCATGCGGCTCCAGACTTCGCGCATGTCAGCAGGACGCTCGTCGGGGTTCAGCTTAAGGCATTGTTCGATCAATTCCTTGTGATCGCTGGGCACATAGAAATCGCCGGGCCAGCTGATTTCTTCGACCGCTTCGGTCATTGCCGCGAGTTGTTCGCCGTCGATAGCATTGCCGGTCTCCGCGAGAGTTGCTTCGAGGGTGGCTTCAGACAGAGTGGAGTCGGGATCAAAGCTGGCTTCTTCTGCGCTGGCAAATGCCTGAAGTCGTGGCAGATCTCCGGTCAGAAGTTTGTAGGAAAGAACGCCGAAGCTGTAGACATCCCATTTGAAGCCGCGGCCGTCTGCTGAATTACGCGGATCCCGAAGCTGTTCAGGACTGGCGTAGAGTGGCGTTCCGACCGGTTCAAATCCCTCTGCCGCGAGTCCTCGACTCTGTCCGAAATCACAAATTTTGATGTGAAATGGAGTTTCGTCAGTGAGGAGAATGTTAGAAGGCTTTACATCGCAGTGAATAATCTGATTCCGGTGCAGGTAGGCGAGGGCATCGGCGATATCGCGTATTAATCTCCATCCCTCACGTTGGTCAATATGTCCGCAGAGTTTCTCGAGAGTTCGCGTTTCCCAGGACCCGTCTGATGTAGGGTCTGCGTGGAGGCCCATGGCATAATAGGGCGGCTCGTTGAGAAGATCAAAATCGTGCAGCGTCACGATGCCCTGGTGCTCGGCGACCTGGGAGATCTTTTCCAGTTCCCGAGCCATCGTCGAGAGGTCCACAGCACCCGGGCGAAAAATTTTCAGAGCTCGATCCGAAATGCCCCGATAGGTGGCCCGAAAGACACGCCCGTAGGCTCCCTCCCCGAGAGGGGGGAAGTGAACCTGGTAGTCTTTGATTTTAATGGATTCTTCCTCGGCCACGATTGCGAATGGTTTCTATTTGCTGAAGCTTTGAATTTCGCCACCCCAATCCGGCTTCGGGGGTTTTGCCCGGAACTGCAGCGCTTTCTCCCGAAGCCACGCCGTGGGAGGGTCTTCTCCGGGAAGGGTGTCGAGAAGATCAAGAGTTGCCCTCCACCGTCTTGAAACAAAAAGATCGAGCGCCTGCTCGTAGATTTTGATGTCCGCGTCGGAAATTCCAGAGCCTCCGACGGATTGCGGTAGCACTAACTCGTAAATGGAATAGCTCTCTTCAAAGCCAGCCGGACGAATCAGGCAAAGCTTTCTGAAGCGGCGTTCACCCTTATCCTTGATTCGCTGATAGGTGTCGTCCGAGATCAGGAGAGGAATCCGGAACTCCTTTGCAATTCGTTCGAGACGCGCCCCGAGGTTGGCGACGCTGCCGAAAACACTGATGTGCCATTGTTGCACTGGTCCGGTTTTTCCGACGGCGATTCGTCCCGTACTGATACCAATCCGGACCGCTGCCATGTGACGCTGGTGCTCTTCCTCATAGATAACCCGCTCAGCAAGTTGTGTGATAATCGCTTCGGCCGCTTCGACTGCTTCCAGAGCATGGGTGCTCGCTCGATCTCCAAGGTTGGGCCATCCCCAAAGTCCCAGAGCTCCATCGCCGGCGAAATCGGTGATGACGCCGTTGCTGTTGAAAACTGAATCTGTGATGAGTCCAACGACCTTCTGGTTTTCTTCGAGGCGATCGAGAATTTCTGCGTCGCTCTTCGCGACTTCCAACATGCGTGAGTGACCGCGACGATCGGCAAACATCACGGTGCAATCAACCATCGCAGGTTCGAGGACTGATTGATCCTGACGCTGCATTAACTTTCGCAGTCCCGGAGAAAAGTAAGCTGCCATCTGGTCCTGCAGTTTTTGCTCGGCACGAGCCGAGAGAAGGCTCGCGACGAGCGAGGTGATCAGCCGCAGAAATGGAACAAATGACGCGGCAGCGGCTTCAGAGGCTTGCCGTGTTTCGAGATAGAGAAAGATCGGGCGACCGGCATCATCTCGATGAATCTCGGCAGACTCATCGAGTCGCGCCACCGGTATAATGATGACCCAGTCAACTTGTCCGCCGAGGCTTTCCGCCCTGAAAACGCGCTGGTGCTCTTTCAAGGACCAGACGTAGACCTTGGTGTGGTCAGGGTCATCCAGATTGATGCGCTTCAGAAGCGTCCGGCTGGGGCGAAAGTCGGCACGTGCGAGAGGGTCCGGATTCAGTAGTTCGTAGGAAACTTCATCGTCCTCTTTTTCAAGACTGACAAAAACTGAGCTGACTCCCTTTTGACCGGGCAGGGCATTTCCCAGAAAGACAGAGGCGCGGGTAAAGAGATCCCTGCTATCGTTCCAGTTTGTGAGCACTTGTTCGGGCAGATCTTTCTGTAGCAGCTTCAGTTGAAGGCGTAGCGAGTACTCATCGAGCTGCTCAACCTCATCATAATTCTGATTCGATAGCGGATTGTTCTCGTAGTCATCCTGATTTGCCTCGAAGGAATCGCGATATTGAATCAGGCTGGCCTCAAAGTCCTCGACTTCGGTTAGCCAGGCGATCGCTGTTTGTCCTTTTGCTCCGATGATTGCGATGTCACCGGGAGCTAGATTGACCGGTTCCTCAAGAGCCTCTCGTTGCCGCGGAGGGGCGAATGTGTAGAGTGAGTTTGGCTTGGCACGCCCGGTTAATGCGGGAAGTCTATTCAACTGGAGCGACTCTCCGGCGAGCTCTGCCTGACAATGATTCCGGCTTACGAGGCGATCATTCCATCTCAGTCGAATGAGATCAACCGACTCCTCGGGAAGGCTTTCCGGCTTCCTTCCAATTCTGACGGGACGTCCTTCCGCGGGCTTAATGATCACCCGTTCGGCAGGGCTTTCAAGATTGAGGACGACCAGATACATAATGATTTCAACAAGGCGAGGGGGATACGAAAAAGTATCAGGTGAGGCGGACCCGCATGAAATGCTCACGAATCAGAGGTTCGATGCGTGTTGCTGCATCCGCGACGGAAATCTCGCGATCGGATTCAATAGAAAGTGAAGTCATGACAACATCTGAGATCCCGCAGGGAGTGATTGCTTCATAGCCGGAGAGATCACTGGTAACATTGAGGCCGAATCCGTGCATGGAGATCCATTTTCGGACACCCACCCCGATCGATGCCAGTTTCCGGTCTTCAATCCAAACTCCTGTCAGTCCTTCTCTGCGCTGAGCAGTGATACCCAATTCGGCCGCGAAAGCAATGAGTAAGGACTCCAATTCCCGGAGATAATGGTGCAAATCCCGTCCGTAGGCATTCAGATCAAGGATAAGATAGCCAACGAGTTGTCCGGGGCCGTGGAAGGTGGCTTGCCCCCCGCGATTCGTCTCGACGACAGGGAAGGGAAGGTTTTCGGGGTCTCGAAGGCTCGTGCGATCACGGGTCCGCCCAATCGTGTAGACGGGCTCATGCTCAAGCAGCAGAACGGTGTCCTCGACGAGCCCCTTCTGTCGTTGCTCAACGAGATCCTCCTGCAAGCTGAGCCCCTCGGCGTAACTCACTCTTCCGAACCAACGAAATTCCATGCTCGATACGATCCGGTGCTCAGCGTGTTTCGTCAACGGTTTCATCCCGCTGGTAGATCGGAAGTTGACGGTAGGGGACGGTGAAAGAAAGGACCATCATCGAGGTGCCATAGGTTCCGCCGTTTCGGCCGTTTGACCATGACCCGTTGGATTGTTGCTTGCCGATGTATTCTTCATACATCCAGTCCGCATATTGTGCCCAGAAACGACCACCAAGCTGGAACATGCCCTGGGCGTTGTAGTAATTCGCGTAGTACTCGTGTGCATTGTTAATGATCGCCTGGCGGTGCTTGAGGATAAAGTCGCCGGATCGGAAAGTGGACTCGGTCCCATGATAACCAGTCAGTTCGAGGCAGAGGAGGCCGCAACCGGTCAGGGTTTCCGAATGGCCCCATGGGTCAGTATAGCCGAAGCGACCCTGTTCCTTATCGTGGTTTTTGAACACGTAGGCGACGGCTTCGTCGATTGCCTGATCTGGCACTTGGGCGCCGTTCAACTTCGCGGAGCGCAGTGCCATCAGGGCCCATCCTGAACAGGATAGGTCTGAATCGCGTGAATCAGGTTTATAACGCCAGCCACCTTGATGCTTTTCACTTTTAGGCACTGCTTGTGCTTCGAGAATAAGTTTGGTCGCTTTCGCGAGAATCGGACTGAGACGTTCCTGCGTCGATGGATCGACGATCCCACTGACTTCAGAAAGGAAAAGTGTCGCAATGGTGTGAGCGTACATGAGGCCGTGTCCGGAATCCCCTTTGTCGAGAAGTCCGTTGCTTCTTTGGCTGTCGAGGACGTAGGCGAGGCAGCGATCGAGATTTTCTGCGTAATCCCCGTAGCCGGGGGTGTGCCCCGCAGAGAGAAAAGCCATTCCCACAAGCGACACGACACCGACAGAGCGTCCGTAGGAGTCATTGTAGGTGCCATCGTTTGACTGGTTCACCGCTAAGTAGCGAAGAGCCCGGTCGACCGCAGCCTCGACCGCGGGCTGGTGTTTCTGAAAAACGGAATTTGAGAGCGTCTCCTGAGCAGATGTGGCGATCGGAAAAATAGAGACGAGAAAAAGGAAGGCGAGAAGTAGTTTTTTCATGGCTGTTTTCCTGCTTCTTTAGCGATGACCTGAAAGTAGCGCCCGACCAGCTCCCGATACTCTGCGGGAAGATCAGTCTCAATTGCTGTCGCATTACCTCCGACAAGAGCACCCCGGAACCGGGTCCAGTCCTCAATACTTATTCCAAGGGCCTGGAGTTCGGGCGGGATGCCATCGCCATTAAGGTCAGACCCCTTTTCGCCGGATTCGTTCAGGTTTTCCCCTTCCGGTTCGCCGGTGAGATCGGGGGGCGAGGGCTGATTTCCCTCCCCGGGAGGGCTCGGCTGAGATTGTCCCGGGTTGCCGAGTTTTTTCATCGCCGATTGCGCAAGCTGTTGAAGCGCACTGGCCGCTTCCTGAGACTGTTGCGCTGCTTCCTGTGCGTCCTGAGACCGGGAGGACTCGGACACCTCCTCAAACCCTTCCGCCATTTCTTTTCCATCGGCTATTTGACTGTCGTTGTCCGAGGGTTCGAGGCCATCCATGGTCTTTCCGATCGATTTGGCCGATTGATCGAGAGCCTTCGCCGCCTGCTGGAGAAAATTAGCGGACTGACCCTGGTCACCCTGGCTACGTTGCATTGATGAGCGTGCATCTTTTGCCAATTCGCCGGATTCCACCTCGCCCTTGGTTTCGGCGTTAGATTGTTGATCTTGGGCCTGGGCAAGTTGACGGGATGATTGCTGCGCTTCCTGAGCACCGCGCTGGAGAGCCTTTTCCGCCTGGTCAGCTGCTTTGCCGGCATTTTGCTGTGAGAGGTTTTTAAGGGCTGTTTCGAAAGCACGAGCGTTGTTGCTTAGTTCGGTGGCTTCCTGATTCAGTGCTGTTTCCATCAGACTGAGTGCTTCTTGAAGGTTTCCCTGTTTTACTGCTTCGATTTGTTCAGCAAGGGCAGCCTGATCCGCGGCAAAATCCGGGCTGCCCGGAGCGTTGCTTTCCTCTGATCCTTCGTCTTCATTGCTTTCCGCAGAAGCCGTCTCTCCGGATTCGGCAGCGGAAGCCCGAGCGAGGGATTCACTGGCGGCCGCTGCGGATTCTGCAGCCTCGTTCAGGTTATCTCCTTCGAGATTTTTGGCAGTTTCGAATCCTTTCTCGGCTCCCATAGCGAGGGCTTCAGATTCTGAATTTTCAATTTCCCCACCCGCGTTAGCAGCTTCCCGTGCTGCTTCGGCGAGGTTTTCCTGGCGCTTTTGCAGGGCTTCCATGAGCTGCTCTTTGAGAGCTTCCTGTTCTTCGCCGAAGGCTTTAGTCGTTTCCTCACTGATCTCCTTGAGAGATTCCTGTTCGGTGGCCAGTTTAGCGGCGGACTCAGCCATAGACTCGGCCTGCTTCTGTTGAGACTCGAGAACTTCCTCAAGTGCGGCCGCATTATCTTTCAGCATTTGTCCCAACTGTTGCTGGACTTGTTGCTGCTGCGATTGAAACTGGTTCAGCTGCTGGCGCTGCTCTTGTTCAGCCTGCGCCCGGGCGGCAGGATCCTGCTGCTGTGCATCCTGTTCTTCTTGCTTTGCCCATTCCTCGGCATTCATCGCCAGTTCCTGCTGTCGACCGGCGAGATTATTCAGCTGCGAGATCATCCGATATTCCTCATCGGCTTCCCGCATTGCCCTAGAGACCTCGTCGACTTCTCGAATCGCCTCTTCAACTTTCTGACGTGATTCCCGTGCTTCTTTGAGGCGCTCCTTTTTATCGTCGGTGATGGGAATCATGTCGGCGCTCTCCCTAGCTTTGCTGATCGTTTCGTTCGATATTTTTGAAGCTTGATCAGCCTGTTCCTGAAAAAGAGTTTGGTTCAGGGTAGCGACCACATTATCCAGTTTTTCGCGCGCTGATTCTGTGCGTTCCGAAAACTCGTTGAGTTCGTCGCGAGCTCTTTCGTTTACTTCTTCGCTGCGGTTCATCTCCTGTTCAACGCGACGCATATCATCCCGGGCACGTTCCAGCTCGCGTTTGGCGTCCTGAAGGTTTTCGCTGATTTCTTTTTTTTGCGCCTCGATCGCCTGATCGGCAAGAGACTTGGCGTTGCGATCAATCGTGATGTAAATGGGCTCGCTCAATCCGACGCCCGGGCCGTCAAAATCCGAAGGTCGATTGTCGCGAACCTGGAGTTGTACAGCGATGCGGGTTTGATGTTCCGTTAGTTTAAGCGATGGAAGATCGAGAGTTGAACTGCTGCGATACTGATTTTGTTGACCACTGGATGTAGGAAGGATTTGCTTCTGCACGATCGGCTCGGAAGCTCCGTCCGGGGTGATGATCAACGCGGCATCAAGGAGTCCAAAGTCCTCGACGATATCAGCATCGATGGAAAGGCGCTCAGTCGGGCGCAGGCGAAGTTCCCGCATTGCAGGAAGGGTGACCTGGACAATGGGAGATTTATCAGGAAGAACTTCGAGTGGATAAGAAACCGGATCATTGGCAAAGCCATTGGGATCAGTAATTTCGAGATGCCAATTTCCATTCATCCCTGCGAGCAGCTCGGTTTCCCAGGTCAGGGAAGCGCCATCTACTCCCGGAGCACCCAGGTCGGTCGCTTCGTTGAGGATGAGCTTTGAGGTTTGTGCCAGTTTGTTGATGGTTGCAGTAATCCTCACTTTCGTGTGCGCCACTGCTCTGATCTCTCCAGTTTCGGTGACAGCTTCGCTTGTTTCCAGCGATGTGTAATCAGGGTAGTCGTAGCGAATTTTCAGCTCATCAATCGCTGGCGGATCGATCGCTTCGACATCGAAATACCGGCTTAAAGCAGATCCGGCACGGATTCGATATTGGAAGTCTTCTTCGACGCGGGGAAAAGTGAGCGTGAACTGCTTTGTGCCATCTTTGTCTTCGCTAACCAGATTCATGCGCTCGATTGAGTCAGAGCCATCGGGTTGGAGGGTGCGCAATTCTGCCCGCCTGAGACGCTTTTGATTCACAGCCATCGAGATCGTTAAAGAATCTCCTGAGGCGATCTGGACATCACCGGGTTCGATAACCAGTGATTCAGCGTAGGCATTTCCAATCTCCAGAAAGGGAGCCATTGCCCGGGTCAGCAGTGTCCAGCTTTGTCGGGGCCAGATCATGAGGGAGAGGAGAATGATGCCGGCAAAGACTCCCGCAGCGATAATGAATTTCTTTCCGCGCGTCGCCCGGAATTCGGTGTCAGGATCCACCGTGCCAACATCGTCGACCGCAGAGTCGACAACGGCGCTGATGAGTTCTTCCGACCCTTTTACAGATTCCGGATCATCGCTGGAGAGAAGTTCGACAGCTGTTGAGATTCGTTCCTGCAGCTCGGGATGGCGAATCTCGAGGATGCGTGCCATTCGAGTCAGGGTGACCTCTCTGGAGAGTGGTCGAAAGAGAAACCACCAGGCGGCAACGAGAGTCACGGCGAGTCCACCAAGGCTTAATCCCCAGCGAACAGCGGGCGAAAACAGCGTCAGAGTGGCGTCAATTGCCATGATCATGAGAAGGCAGGCAAAAGCAACGGCAAGGGTCGCAAACAACCCGCGGATAAAGAGGAGACGTCGAATTCTCCGGATCATCGACTGCAATTTGTCTATGATCGGTTGAGGAAGATGTTCAAAGGCGGCTTCGAGCGTGCTCATGATTTGAAGGGGGCTGACTTTAGACTAATCCGCTTCGACGCCGGAGAATCCATTCTGTAGTGAGAAATCCAAGGAATGTCAGCAGAAGCGGCCATGTGTCCCAGAGGGTGATACTGCGCCGTTCGTTCAACGTTTCGCGGGGTGAACCGAATGAAGAGAGGATTGATTCAATTTCGTGAAGCTCGGCAAGATGGCCTCCCGTCAGCTTGGTAGCACGATTCAAGAAATCCCGGTCTGCGGTGAGCTCAGCGAGCTCCACGGGATTGCGCGAGGTCACAAGGAGTAACTCAGTCTCGATTTCGGTCGGACCATCAGGAATGGATGAAAGTGCTGCTTCGACTTCATCGCCTTTCAACCTCAGCTCATATTCGCCTGCTCCGCGAAGGCCACGCAGGCTTGTTTCGTAGATGCCGGAGGAATCGGAACGGTAACTCATCTTCTGAGTCGAGAGACGCGCCCCGGCCTTCCAAACCTCAACCTCGATATTCGCATCGACAACCGGGCGTCGATTTTCATCAAGGACCTTGGCGGTCACTTCGACCTGATCGTTTGGTGTGTAACTCAGACGGTCGGTGCCCAGTCGAACCAAGTCGTTTCCGGATCGGAGATTTTCTCCTGCGCCCCAGCGCGTGATTTGTCCCCAGAAGCGATGGTGGTAAGTATCTCCGACGCCGTAACGGAAGCGCCACGTCTGATCGAAGTTTAGCATGAGAACCTTTCCGAGCCCGGCCCGAATCGAGGTGATCAGCGCATTGTCCGTCTCTAGTTGCTTCCGATTTGCAAGTTGCTCTATTGCCGCCTCAACCGATTCCGGAGATCCATCCGGTGCGAATACTGCAGAGGATCCGGTGGGCTGCGCGAAAGCGAGGACCTCCGCGGTCTCTTTGACGGAATCATGTTGGTAACGCCAACGCATTGGCTGAAAAGAATTCCATCGGTCCTGGTTCAAGGAACGACTTGCCGACTGCGATGTAACAGGATGCCTTCGACCTTCGGGAGTCAGAGAAATACGGTAGGCGGACTCCGGACTTTCGAACTCAACGGCATTACCGGCCGTGTAGGTAATCGGCAGAAGCGACTGAAGTGTCTCGTTCGTGTGACCGTGTGGCATGTGTCGAAATCCTGCGACGCAAACGAGAAGTGAACCCCGTTTCGTGACCGCATCCTCGATTGCCCGCCAATCTACCGGGGCGAGTGCGGAAGGAGAAACATCACCCAGAATAATGACGTCAAACAGACCCCATTCAGCTGCATTAGCGGGGAGGGAGGTGGCTTCGGCTTCCCCGAATGGACGGGTCGCACTGGCAGGGACGCGGGGAGGTTGCGGTCCGCGATAGATTTCGTCGGGGTCGAGGAGGACGAACTGAAGATGAACAGACTTGTCGCGACCGTAAAAGAGATTTCTGAGGTAACGAAATTCCCAGCGCGGGAAACCGTCGACGAGAAGAACGTTCGTCCGGTCGTCAGTTACCGCGACTTTGAAATCCCATGAATTGTTATTTTGGAAGATCTCACGAGGGTCGGGTTCGAGTCGAATTTCGTAATCGAGGATTCCTCTCTCTTCGGGTCGATGAACAAAGCGCAGTTCCGTCCTGAAGCTGATGTCAGTAACGTTGACTTCGAGTTCTTCTGCGACAACCCCATTAGCAAAGAGAGTTGCTTTAACTTTTTCTCCTAACAAGCCATCAAACTTCGCCTCTGCGGTGACGACAATTCTGTCGTCGAGGTAGATTGATTCCGGGGCTTCAAGGCTCAGGATAGAAATATCGACCGGGCCGATTGCTCCTCCGACTGGAATTGCGGAGAGAGGTGTGTTTTGCACGGCTAGCTGTCTGAGCCCGTCTTCAGGTAGGGTCGCTCCGTTGTGCCGACCATCACTGAGGAGAAAAACCCCGGCGAGCGACTCAGGTGATGTGTTCTCCAGTACTTGTTCCAGAGCTCCCGAAAAATCAGTTTGGGCGCGTTCCGGGGAAGTCCCCATTTCTCCTGACCACTCTCTCTCATCGATGGAAGTGAACTGTTCGAGATCATCTGCAAAATGGTAGAGCCTGACATTGTAGTTGTTTTTGAGGCGATCCAAGAGGGTTAGCTCGGTAACCGAACCCTGTTCGTCTTCACTCGCGATGGGAAACTCGAGGATTCGCCTGGAGATTTCGAGGCGCGGAGTTGCGCTCACCTCATCGACTTGCTCTCGGGCAACCTTGTCGAGTCCCTCGTAGAACCATTCGTCGGCTTTTGCATAGGTGCCCGGCAGGGTGTCAGTGATCCCGGCCAGTTCGTTTTTTGCGACAGAGAGTTGCTTGACTAGCTCTTCTGCATTTCCGCTTGCGAATGCTTCTTCGGATCGATCAAAGATACGCGTTAACCCGTCACGACTTCGTTTTAGATAATCGCTGATGCGCGACTTCACCTCGTTGGGGAGATCTAATGATGATAGATTCTGAAGTGCATGCGTGAGGGCTTCGTTTTCAGTCTTCGCAGCGGCGAAGAACTCCGGTAGCTGGGCCGTGCGACTTTCAAGCCCTGCTGCGGCACTCGGTGAAGAAGTGAGGGCGTTTTCCTCGGTTTTGAGCCGATCACTCAGCGTTGTCGTCAGTTGCGCGACCTGCCTGAGCAGAGGTCGGTTTTCGATGCTGGTGAGTCCGAAGAGGTCGGCTCGATCCAGCTTCTCAGATGGGCTCAATCTTTGGTCGGAGAGCAGCATTGAATCTGACTGATCGATCAGGATTGCGACCTCACGTTCGATCTCCCGGGTTTCTAAGAAGGAGCGAACAGGCTGAGCAAGAATGACGAGGAGAAGGGCGAGAGCTCCGAGGCGAAGGGCGAGAAGCCAGCGCCCGAAGCTTCGCTTCACGAGGTTTCGCTCAAATTGGTAAAGAAACACGACTAACTCAGCGGCAAGGCCTCCGAGAAGCGCAATGCTGAGAAGGGGCCATGAAGTGGCCAGAGAAAGGGTGGTTCCGAGGAATTGAAAAGCGAACCAGACAGCGGCGACGGCGATGATGAATCCCGCCCCGTGCCAAGCCAGTAAGGGTGCCGGAAATTTTCGGCGTCCGATGAGTGAGCCGATCCAGAAGAGCGCGAGAATGACACAAATCGCCGCGGCCATTCCAGGGTGGAGGGCGCTGAGGAGGTCTTCTCGGCTGTAGTCGGCGGATTTCAAAAGGTGAAAGCGTTAGGGTCTTGACTTGCCCATTTTGGCGAGTTGCTCGTGAAAGGCTGAGCTTGGAGTCTCTTTGGATTCGAACTGTATTGTAATTTCCTCTCCGAGGCGGCGGCTGTGGGCAATCCAGCGGGAAAGGCCAATCTCGATGAGGAGGAAAAAGAGGGCGCCAATCGCGAGGTATTTCCAGAGTTCCTCGCCAAACTGATTGCCGTTCAAAAAGCCGATCAGCTCCTCAAGGCTTTGCGGTTGTGAGAGGATTAGAAAATTCGCAAGGAAAGCGTAGTCAGATTCAGTCAATTTGGTGAGATAGCTTTCCGCTTCATTTCGCTTCACCGTGAAAGGAACTTCGAGTTTCCCGGGACGTAGAAAATCGGCGAAAAAAGGCTTCTGGTTTTCGGGGACGCGAAGGCGGTAGAGTCCGGATGAAATTTCCCCGCGCAATTTGAGGAGGGATCCTCCGGCAGCAGAGCTCAGGCTCGCGGTGCGGGTTCGACCACCGGGTCCATCGACAATGTAGGTCGTCAGCTCGTTCGTGGTACGAGCCGGTTTTTCCCCAGGCTCGAAGCTCCGAAAGTGATCTGGTCCAATTACTTCACGGGGAAGATTTTTCGTCTCCCAGTAAAGAACTGCTTTTGCCTCGCCAGAGTCTTCACGGAATTCCGCTTTGAACTCATACCAGCGTCCGGCTTCGAGTTTTGCGCTGACGTTTCTTCGCCCGCCTGAATTTTTGAAATCACCAATGCGTTTTCCATCGAGTGAAAACTCGAAGTAGTCGTCGACATCCATGGAGAATTTGTATTGCCCGCTCAGAGGCGCCTGAAGACTTCCTGCCCACTCTATTTTGAAACGATCTGAGGGTAATCCCGGAGCGGGATTGCCATTGAGCCAGTTGAAATCAATTGAGTCATCGGTGCGCGTGAACGCTGGCTCCATGTCATCATGGGATTTGTAGTATCTTCCGATAAGGCCTTCTCCGATAGCGCGACCTTTCCTGCCTGAAAGCCCGATATTGACTTCCCATCCGGGCTCAAGGTTCAGCTCGTAAGCCGCCGGATCCGCGAGGTGGTAGACAAGCTCATGGATGAAAGGTAGGAAGGACTGTCTCGTGACCAGATTCCCGGAGGAGAGATCGAGGGGAGCGCTGAGGAGAACCACTTGTCCTTTTCCAATCTGTCTCGACGAAAGAAAGACATCGCCGTTGTTGAGTCGAGCCCCGACCGAAGTCTCCCTGACAAGTTGATCGGGGACCGTTTGTTTCCGGTAGCTGGAAAACACAGTCGTGGCAAAATCGCTCTTGGCCGGGTCGGCGATCTTGGCAAGAGCGGGATGCGTGAGCGTCTGAGCCGAAGGGCTGAAGCCGTCTCCGGAGAATGCAATTTCCGGATCTTTGCTCAGCATTGCGGGGAGAAAAGGAAGATCGCTGTCTTGTTTCCAGTTGTTGTAGAAATCTGCCTGAGTTTTGTTTCCGACGGTGACAAGAAGACCTCCACCATTTTCTGCGAATTGAATGAGAGCATCCGCAGTTTTAGAAGGAAGACGGGGGACATCACCTAACAGGATAACATCGAACGCATGGAAATCGGTCACCTCACCAATTTTAGGAGCGTCGATCACAAGAGGTTCAACGAGAAAACGGATTGGATCCAGAGTTGGGTCATAATCCATGTCAAAGTCATCGGAGGCTTCATCGCTCACCCCCGGTGTATTGGCGTCAAGTGAGGGGTCGAGGGTCAGTGAGGAAGGGGCAAGTGCCAGCGCTGCGAAGGCAGAGGCACGATCAAACGGTCTCGCCGAAGGCCGACCATCGACGATGAGCACTTTCAACCCGGCGGCTACGTTTGTCGCAAAGTAGCCACGATTGTCAGTTTCAATGTCGTCTTCAACTTCCAATTCTGCGAAGAGTGAATGAGCGCCGGCGTCGATAAACTGATGATCAAAGATGACAGTTTGCTTTTCCCCGGGCTGCAATTGGGCAATGGATTGATCACGATATTCGCGGCCATCGTCGATCTTTAAAACGAGCGCTTCGGGAGTGACTGCCTCGTTTCCTGTATTTTCGACGATCACGGTGACTTCTACGGGACGATCAACGCCGACAATCTCCCGCGAAAGAGTCACCTCGACCACAGCAAGATTTCTGATGAACTCAGGCAGTGGCAATTTACGCATCATGACCTGAGGCTCGGACGGGAGATTCCTGAACGCGTCGCGTAGAAAATTCCAGCGACCGCTTTTTCCGATCTCCCAGCCGATGCTTTGCTCATCTGTCAGGATAACGATTTGCTTGGCCGGATTATCTCCCCGGGCGAGGCTGAGGGAAGCGAGGGTGAAGGCTTCATAGGTCGCCATGGCTCCGTCGAGCGGAACGAGATCGTCGAGTGCAGCAGTAAGCTCCGTACGGTCAGTCGTCGGATCGAGAATGATACCCGACGGTGAGGGGCCGCCTAGAATAAGGCTGAAGGCGTGACCTCGTGGCGCGCGTTTGATGAGGGCCCGGGCTTCCTCGATGGCTCGATAAAAGTTTGTGTCTCCATTGTTCAGCACGGACATGGATGTAGATCCGTCGATAATCACGGCAATGTCCTGTCGTGCCCCCGGGGAAAAGCGCGACAAGTTGAGGTGTTTCTCGAAAGCTATCAGGGCAACGCAAAGAAGGAGTAAAGCAATAGAGCCGAGGCCGATCAGTCGCCGCCACTTTGGCTCATCATGAAGGACGACTGAAACGCCGATGCCAACAATTGCGATGAGGAGTAGTGGGAGAATCACTATCCAGGGAATGGAAGAGCCAGGCGGAATAAAGGGGCGCGCGAGGGCAAGTGCCAACATCCCAACGAGGAGGCATCGGCAGGCCATGAGAAGTGCTTCTTCAAGCTGGATCCTGCGGTTTCGAATCGCGAGAGATTCGAGAAGAAAGTTCATCGCACCCCACTCGACAACGCGATTGGAGCGTCGATTCAGGAGATGGATTACGATCGGGATTGAAATTCCGAGAGCGCCAAGAAGCAATGCTGTATTGAGGAAAAGCAAGGGAACTGAAGGAGTCGAGAATGAAAGGCGTTAAGGAGTAGAGATTCGGACTAAGCCTTGCGCTGGGAGAAATAGGAGAAGAGAGCTTCTTGAACTGGAGTCTTGGTGTTAACCGGGACGTAGTCGGCGTGCATCTGACCGCAGGCGAGTTCGATCGACCTGAGGTGTGCTTTGACACGGTCGAGGTAAGAGGCCCGAATCGTGGACGGATCGATGTTCAGTCTTCGCCCCTCGACTTCGAGGCATTTAAAATCGTCGAACTTTTCAAAGGGAAAGGTGATCTCCTCCTCGGCCATGAGATGGAAAACAACGAGTTCATGATTTTTGAATCGGAAGTGATGCAGGGCATTTTTAATAGCCTCCGCATTGTCGAAGAGATCGCTGATGACGATAACGAGACCTCGTGAGGGTATGCGTTCGGCGATTTCGTGAAAGGTATCGGCACAACGAGTGTCCTTGCCGGGCTCTGTGGCGCTTAGCTCTTCGAGGATCGCGCGGACCTGACTAGGTTTTGCGGCAGGTCTCAAATATCTGCGGATTTCTTCATCGAAAGTGACGAGGCCAACCGCGTCCTGCTGGCGGATGAGCAGATAGCTGAGCGCGGCAGCGAGGTAGCGGGCGTATTCGAATTTTGAAAGATTTTTTTTATCGCTCAGTGAAGCGGATAGCGCACCTGTATAGTTCATTGAGCCTGACGCATCCACCAAAATGGTAGCGCGCATGTTAGTCTCCTCGATGAACTGCTTAATGTAATAGCGGTCACTCTTTCCGTAGACCCGCCAGTCGAGATTGCGAAGGTCGTCGCCTGATACATACTGCCGGTGCTCGGCGAACTCCACGGAGAAGCCCTTGTGAGGACTCGTATGACGCCCATTGATGGAGCCCTCTTTTGAGGAGCGAGCAAGGAACTCAAGCCGCCCGATCATTTGAATGATCTCGGGCGGGAGGAGTTGAGAGAAGGTGGTGGCGTCGCTTTCCGGCATCAGAGGCAGTCGGAAAAAGCTCAGATTTCGAGATCAGCATTCGGCTGAAATTTTTCGACCAGCATAGCAACGATCTCGTCGCTGGTAACCCCGGCAGCCTCGGCATTGAAGGTGGTGAGAATACGGTGGCGGAGAACCGGTGCTGCGACGGCGCGAACGTCGGCGGTCGTCGCGTGGTAGCGACCTTGAAGTATGGCGCGCGCCTTGGCAGCAAGAACGAGATAGATTCCGGCACGCGGCCCTGCGCCCCAACTCACCATTTCACGGATGAAGTCAGGAGCATCTTCTGTTTTTGGCCTCGACGCCCGGGCGATCTGTGCCGCGTAGGAAACGACATGATCAGCAACGGGGACGCGACGCACCACTTTTTGCAGTTTCAAGACAGTTTCGCCGGTGATCTGGGTGCTGATGTCGGCTTTGTAGGTGCCGGTAACTCGCTTAATAATCGACTCCTCTTCGTCGGCTGAGGGATAGTCCACTCTAATGTTGAACATGAAGCGGTCCAGCTGCGCCTCAGGTAATGGGTAGGTTCCCTCTTGCTCGATCGGGTTTTGGGTCGCGAGAACAAAAAAAGGATCGGGGAGCGGATAGGTTTCCTCGCCAATGGTGACATGATGTTCCTGCATTGCCTCAAGGAGGGCTGCCTGGGTTTTTGGCGGTGTCCGGTTGATTTCATCTGCCAGAATCATGTTCGCGAAAATGGGACCTTTCACGAACTTGAAAATGCGTTTTCCAGTGCTCATGTCTTCTTCCAGAACTTCGGTACCGGTGATATCGGCAGGCATGAGGTCAGGGGTGAACTGGATGCGTTTGAAGGAGAGGTCGAGCACTTCGGAGAGTGTCGAAACGAGGAGAGTTTTCGCGAGGCCCGGGACGCCGACGAGAAGCGCATGTGAGCGACAGAAGATGGAGATGAGAAGCTGTTCGATTACGTCGTCCTGTCCGACGATAACGAGTTCCAACTGCTTACGCATGGACTCATAGGCCGACTTGAGTTCTTCGATAACTTCTTTGTCTGAACTACCGAGTTCCGCGTCTGATTGTGTTGCCGTTTCCGCCATGGATATTGAGGTGAATTGCTGAGTAGAAAAGCCGGAGTTTCCGGTCTCCGGAGAATGCTGAGCATAAGCCTGTCCGAATCCGACTGTAAAATGTGATTTTCGCGTATTGGCGGTTTGCGATTCACCCCAAAGAGCTATCTATGACCCGTTCGGGTAGCCCTAAGGAGCCAGCCCTATCTCGATATTCTCGATTTCTACGATAAACGAGGCTTCGGAGTCGTCTCCGTCGGCGAGAAGCCAGAGTCCTACAGTTTCCATGGGGGTATCGAGAACAACGCTCAGCTCGAATCTGCCGTCGTCTTCAGGTGCGGCCGAAATGGTTTCTTCGAAGATAGAAACGTTGGGGTTTTTTCTCGTCTCTCCGATCCACTGTCTGCCGGGCATCACGTGAAAACAATGAATTCTCCCGATTCCGTCAGCGGTTGTGGATGCCCGGGATTCAAGTTCTTTGATCCAGTCTGGAGCGGCGATTCTTTCCAGTGCGTTAAGACGCTTTGTTCCGTTTTCGATGAGACCGAAACGGAGGAGAGCATCGTCGGGGCCATCTTTCCACGAATCGCCGGCAGCGAATTTCCAGCCTCCGCTGACCCGTCCGGTCACGCGGAGGTTTCGAACCTGCTTTCGTTCTGGAAAGAGATAAAGAAGAGGAGACGCTGATTCTTCGACTTCGATTCTCAGGCCGGCTTCGTTAAAGGTGATTTCGTTAGATTTAACTTTTTCGAAGCTAATGATTTTCCACGCAGTTGAATCTGAGAGGGAAATTATCGTCGCAAGAAACAGAAGGGAGAAGGGCATGAGAAATGGAATCGACGAGCTAAGGATTAGGCGATCAGCGGTGGAATTCCTAACAAAAAAGTAAGATTGCGACAGGGCCCGGCGTCAATAGGGAAATGGGAAAGTCACAATATATTGGATTCGTTTCGGTCGGTCTCCTCTCGCTCTTTGTTCGCATGCATTCGGCTGAAGTCGAAGTGGGTGAAGTCGAGTGGGGACGAAACTTGGATTTTTCATTGAAGGCTTCCGCAGAATCGGGGAGGCCTGTTCTCGTCCTTTTCCAGGAAGTGCCGGGTTGAGTCGGATGTCAGCGTTTCGGTCGAGACGTTCTCAGTCACCCGCAGATTGTTGAGGCTATCGAATCTGAATTTGAACCGCTTCTCGTTTATAACAATCGGAAGGGCCGGGATTCGGTGCTGCTCAAAGAATTCGGAGAGCCATCATGGAATTATCAGGTGATTCGATTCCTTGATGAGAGGAAAAATGATATTATTCCGCGGAAAGATCGTGTTTGGACTGTGGAAGCGCTCGCCTCAAGAATGGCCGAAGCTCTTGCCACGGCTGATCGTCCCGTCCCGCTTTATCTTAAAGCACTCGCTGGAGTTGCCGCTGCGAAGGAACCAGCTCAGGTCGCTTTTGCAATGCACTGTTTCTGGACGGGAGAGTTTCGAATTGGTGGACTCGAAGGTGTCCTCACCACTGAAGCAGGATGGTTGAACGGTCGTGAAGTGACCCGCGTGACATGGGATCGATCCGTGCTGGGATTTGAACAATTGCTCGAGCATGCCGCCAACTTCGAATGTGCTGACAAGGTTTTTGTCAGTGTTGAAGGAGACCGGATGGCGGCTTCCTCGCGAAGGCTCAGCGTGGGAACGCTCGACGAAAGCTATCGCCGTGCTAAACTGACAGATCAAAAACGTCAGATTTCAGGAACTCCATTTGAAAGATTGAACCTCTCACCGGTTCAGGCTACAAAAATCAATGCTCTGGCTCGAATAAACCCTAAATCTGCATTGAACTGGCTCACTCCACTTCAACGTTCAGATATTACAAACTCCTAATTACTCAGATGAAACATCTATTTTTTCTCACTTTGCTCGGGCTTTGCGCCTCAGTCTACGTTCTCGTTAGTGCCCAGTCAGGACCGGCAACCAATCTTGAACTCAACCCTGATGAGGCTGAGTTTCCGGAAAATGTTCAGGAAGTCACTTTCGGTGCCGGTTGTTTCTGGTGCGTCGAAGAATTTTTCCATCAGACTCCCGGTGTTGTCTCGACTCTCTCCGGTTACATGGGCGGGAAGAAAGAGACCGCGACCTATGATCATGTCAAAACCGGCCGGACCGATCATGTCGAGGTGGTTCAGGTCTACTTTGATCCGGCAAAAATCTCATTTGATCAACTACTGGATCGTTTCTTTGAACTTCACGATCCAACGACCCTGAATCGTCAGGGGGCGGATCGCGGAACTCAGTATCGCTCCGTGATCTTCTATCGTGGTGAAGAGCAGAAAACGGCTTCAGAGGAGAAAATCAAAGAACTTACCGAAGCAGAAAAATTTGAAGATCCAATCGTGACTGCGATCGAAGAAGCTCCGGAGTTTTACCTTGCTGAAGAGTATCACCAAAACTACGCCCGTCTCAATCCAGACAATCCCTACCTGAAAAACGTGCTTTATCCAAAGCTCGAAAAAGTCGGCCTCGAAATCCCCAAGGCTGGCGGTGAGTAAGACAATTCATTCGAATGAAGGGCAGGCAGATAGCCTGCCCTTTTTTTGTTTCCGTTCACGAGACGCTCATAACCTTTGAAGCGCGCGATTATGAAAGGAGGGTTAATGGTCATTTTGTATACAGGACTTTTCCTGGTGCTTTCTCCAATGGCTTCGGCTTTCGATTACGAATCGCTAGAGGAGGAAATCAAAGCCAGACTCCGTAAGGGGGAAGTGGTGACACTTTCAAAGCGACCTGACGAGACTGCAGATCCTGACAAACGCTTCGTCACGCTTGCCCAGCTACTTGATGGAACGCAGCGTGAATTGTGGGATGTGATTCATGATAAGGAGGACGCGGAGTTGTTCGTTGATGGTGTCTTGGAGTCGAAGGTTATCGAGTCGAGCGAGACCGAGATTCTTGTCGAGCAAAAGACCCGTGTTGGCGGTCCAAAGGGCGCCTACTACTATCAGTTGCGTCACACCCTGACCCCATTTTCGAGATCTGATTTTGAGTTTGTGACTGGCGAAATGCGGGACGTGATTGGAAGTTGGTGGATTCTCGACGGGCCCGATGAAAAGCGATGCCTCGTTGTTTATACTCTGCATATCGACCCGGGGATTTTTGCGCCGCAGATCGTGGTAAAGCGGGGGATGAAAAAATCCATGCCCGGCACTTTGAAATCGATGCAGCGTGAAGTGTTAAAGCGCAGAGAAACAAACCGTAACGAAACGCGGTAAATCTGTTATTCACTGCTTGTGAAATCCTACCTGTTCATCATCTCACTTGCTTTGCCGTCGTTTCTTTTCAGTCTCGACTACGAGAAGGACATCATGCCGATCTTTGTTGAGAAATGTGCCGATTGTCACAGCAATGAGTCGGGGAAAGCGAAGGGAGGCTTCAAGGTTGATGATCCTGATCATCTCCTCGGCCGACTTACGAAGAATAATCTTGTCGTGCCCGGAGATTGGGATGCGAGTTATCTCTTTATCACGCTCTATCGACCGCCTGAGCACGAAGACGCAATGCCGCCTGAAGGAAAAGGTGAGCGACTCACTCCTGAGGAAGTCGAACTCGTGCAGCGTTGGATTACCGAGGGAGCACCGATCGATGGGGTCACGGGAGAGAAAGGGGAGATGCCGGAATCGACTCCGATGGTGCCGGAGGGACTGAATTCAATGGCTCCGCTTCCCACTGAGTGGATCAACAAAGAGGGAAAAAAGATCATCGCTACCTTACTGAAAGTGGAAGACGGAAAAGCTTTTCTCAGGATGCCGAACGGCGTCGTTCATCCCTATCCGATTGAAAATTTGTCCCCCGAAAGTCGCGCCGCGTTGGCGGAGTGAACTTCGTACTTTTAAAGCCTTCAAAATCCCTTACTTCGGGATCTCGATACCAGGCGAGTCTTGTGCCTCGTCAGAGACGGGGCACAAGAGAAAGAAACCTCACTCGCCGGTGAGTTCTCTCACTTTGCCGAAGACGGCGGAAGAGCCATCAGCGAGGCGATTGCCGGCGGCATCCACGAGAATGTAGTGAGGGACACTGTTGGCCACCTTGTATTCAACGAGGTCGCTGCGGTCCACGTCCTTCGGGAGAACGGTGAGCCAGGGAAATCCCTCCTTAGCGGCCCACTCCTCCGCAGAGTCTTCATCCCGGTCATGGGAAATGTGGATCATCGCTACCTTTGAATTTTCGGCGATCTCTGACTTGTATTGCGCCACCAACTGTGGAGCAGATGCACGACAAGGGGGTCACCACGAAGCCGAGTAATAGAGAATGTAATACTCCGGCGCCTTGTCGAGTTCGGCCTTTTTATAGCGATCACCTTCGAGGCGATTCAATCTTGCTTTCACGACCTGGGCACCGACGACGGTTTCAGCGGCGGCTTCGGCCGGGTCGACTGCTTCTACCGCCTCCTCTTCGAGAAAGCTGATGTCATCCGCAGAAAGCATCGTTTTTTCGAAACTGAGAGGCCTTCCATTCACGACGACGGTTACGATGCCCGTCTCAGCGTTGTAGGAACGCAGGGTTCCTTCGAAGGACTTTGCACCGTCCGAACTGGTCCAGGTCCGGGCCTCGGCAGAGGAGACAAGGATCAGCGCGGCAATGGCTGAAATCAGAAAACATTTCTTCATGACGGTAAGTTACCGAAAAACGGTTCGTGTGTCTATTCTATTGAGTTGCGCGATTGTTACCCCAACTCACCGGGTCGAGGTGGTAGAATTTTTTCAACTGCTCGTAGAGATCAGGGTGCTCTTCGGCGAGTTCTCCGGCTTCCTCGAAAAAAGTCTCTGAGGCGACAGCGAAGAACTCGGCTGGATTGGTCGCTCCGTAGGGATCAATCAATGGCTCCGGTCCTTTGCCGTCGTTCACCTCTTCGACCAACTCTTCGTAGTTTCTCTCGAACACCTTCGCCCATTGGCGATAGGCATCACGGTTCTTGAGAATGGGAACGCCGTCGGTGCCGTTGATCTGATCCAACTGATGTGCGAACTCATGGATCGTAACGTTCATGCCGTCATCGGCGTTACGTCCTCCGGCAATGACGCTTTCCCATGAAAGAATGATCGAGCCGGTTTGCCAGGACTCTCCTAGAGTAGCTCCATCGCGTTTCTCTTCGTGAAGCCCGAAGCGCCGCCGCCCGCCATCGCGGAAGGCGGTGGGGTAGACGAGGATAGATTTCAGTTCCGGGTAGAAACGATGGTTCGGGAGGCGCATGATCGGAAGCGCAGCCTGAATGCAAATGAGCGCGAGCATTTCTTCGGTGATCTCTTCGAGCCCGCCACAGGCCTCGAAATTCTTCTCAGCAGCGAGGACCTGCGCTATTCCACCGAGAGGTTTCTGGAGATCTTCGGGTAGTTCGAAGAACCTCGGAAAGTCTTTCTTGAAGATCTTAATCCACGAATTTGGAAGGGTTCCGTTGAGCAGGGTATAGCGAAGCCTTGCCTTTTTCGACGCGAGGTAAATCGCGAGTGCGAAAACGACGAACGAAGCAGCAACAAGAAGAGTGCCGGTCATGCGCTTAGGTATCGAACGGGCTCGGGCTGAACTCCAGTAACTCGTTTCGATCATGGAGAATGCTCACTAGATACTCGGCGGGGAGTAGTACCATCCATTGCCCCTCCTGATCCCGGGCGATCGATGATCCGGACGGAAGTGTGATGGGCGGAGGATCGAGGGGGCTGCGATTTGTGTCAGGTTCTTTTTCCCGAACCCACTGGGCGACGTTCCAGGGCGAAATTTCGAGACGGCAATCGACTTTATATTCATTCTCGAGACGTGCCTTCATGACCTCAAACTGGAGTGGGCCGACGGCCCCTAGTAAAGGCACGCGCTGCGCGCTACCGTGAACTTCGTAGGCTTGCGCAACGCCTTCTTTGAGGAGCTGCTCGATCCCTGATCGATACCGTTTGATGCCGGCGGTGTCGTTGTTGAAAAGATAGGAGAAGCATTCCGGCTTGAAACGTGGCATTTCGTTGTAGACGATCTTGCTGTCGCTGGTGAGCGTGTCTCCAATCAGGAAGTCGTAGTTGCCGATCAGCGCGAGGATGTCTCCGGCATATGCCTCATCGAGCGTTTCCCGGTCCTTGCCGAAAAGCTTCTGAGCATTGCCGAGACGGACTTTTTTCCCTGACTTCACGTCGATCACTTGCATGTCACGCTCAAAAACCCCCGAGACAATCCGAACAAAGACGGCCCGATCACGGTGACGCGGGTTCATGTTGGCCTGAATTTTAAAGACGAAACCTGAGAAGTCTTTGTGATGAGGGTCGACGGCGCCGTGTTCGGAATTCCGTGCCGCGGGTCCCGGCGCCAGCTCAAGAAATCGCTTTAACATGAGCTCAACGCCAAAATTGTTCATCGCGCTGCCGAAAAAAATCGGCATTTGTTTGCCGGCGAGAACCCGTTCCATGTCGAGATCTTCGGTAACCCCGTCAAGGAGATCGATTTCCTGTTTAGCCGCTTCGTGAATCTCTTCATCGATCGCTTCCTTGATGAGCTCATCATCGATTCCTCCGACAGAGAGAGGGGCTTTAAAGGCGCCGTGAGGAGTTCTTTCGAACAAATTTACTTCGTTGGTCTCACGGTTAAAGATTCCGCGAAAGCGGGGGCCATCGCCGAGTGGCCAGTTAATTGGGACGGGGGGAAGTCCGAGGACACGTTCTAACTCGTCGATGAGTTCAAGCGGAGGTCGTGAGGGGCGGTCCAGTTTGTTAACGAAAACAAAAATCGGGACACCACGCTTTCGGCAGACCTCAAAGAGCTTCAGCGTCTGGGCCTCAATTCCTTTTCCGGCATCAATGACCATGACTGCGGAGTCGACCGCCGAGAGGACGCGGTAGGTGTCTTCAGAAAAGTCGTGGTGCCCCGGCGTGTCGAGGAGGTTTACACAGGCGCCGTCGTAGTCGAACTGAAGAACGGTTGAGGACACAGAGATCCCGCGCTCTTTTTCCATGTCCATCCAATCACTCGCAGTCGAGTTCTGATTTTTTCGCGCGGTGACACTGCCCGCAAGATGAATCGCCCCGCCGTAGAGAAGGAGTTTCTCGGTGAGAGTCGTTTTGCCGGCGTCAGGATGGGAAATAATGGCAAAAGTCCGGCGTCGGTCGATTTCCCTGGCAATTTCAGGGGCAACAGTCTGGGGGGAAGCGGTCAAAATGGAGGAAAAAGGGGGGCTTTGAAGGGTTATCTAGCCTGTTAGAACTCCCGTCGCAACGGCGATTTCGGGGGATTCATGATCGTTGCAAATGGAAACTCCGCAATCAAGTGGGGACGGAATCAAGTGATCCGCTTAAGCGCCATTGTTAGGGAGCGAAATAGGGCCGACATTTTATGTGTCCTAACAACCGCGCCTATGAACCTCTCCTCCTTCAGTGCTCTTTTTTCCATCTTCGTGGGTCTTTCTTTCCTGCCTTCCCAAGTCAGGGCTGAAAAAGAGGTGAAAGAGCGAATAAAAGTGGCTTCGGTCAATCCGGACGTGATGAAATCGAGGGGAATTTCCGACGCCGGTTGGACCTTGCGTGACGACGAAGGGCGCGAGATACAGGCAATGTTGCTTTCTGCTCACGGCGACATGGTTAAAATTCAGCGTGTCGACAATGATCAGGAATTTGATGTCCCAATATCGATGTTCGACCCTGAGACCGAAGGAAGGATCCGCTACTGGATCGAAGAGGATCCTGAGGCAGTCGATTTCGCGGTGAACGTTAGCGCGACTCGTGAGATGGCAGACTCTTCTACAGTAGAGCTTTCCGGGCGTTCCTTTACGAAAAAGGAGTGGACCTACAAAGTCATAATCCATAATGCAACTCGAAATGATCTCAACGATGCGCTCGTAGAATTTCGTATCGTCTATGACGATAACGTCAATTTTGTGAGGACTTCGGCAAGCCCTGGTATTGGGCCCAACCAACAGGACGGTCAGGCGGTTGATCTTCCCTTGATGCAATTCAACGACGAGATTGAGTTCAATACACCGATTGTTGAAACTGACGCCTACGAATATAAGCCGAGCCGTGGAGATCGGGAGTTTCTAAAAGATGAAATCAAAGGGATTTGGGTCCGTGTCATCCGTCATGATGAAATCATTGCGGAATTCAAAAGCAATGAGGCGGCGATGAGCAATCTGAGTTGGGACAACGCAGAAGAGGTAGAGATCACGATCACAAACCGATTTAAGGAATCCTTCGGTGAAGAGTCTGAGGAGTGAGCGATGATCGCTTATTCCAGTCCGAGGAGATAAGCGACGAGATCCTGCAGTTCCCTTTGAGTTAGTGCATGCTCCAGTCCCGGAGGCATGAGTGATACGGGTATCTCGCTGATAGAATCAATCGCTGATTTCGGAATTCGGTTTTTCTGCCCTGCGGTATCAATCATCGTGACAGTCGAGGAGGTTTGATTCTCGATCAGGCCAATTGCAGAAGGCTTGCCGTTTTTTAGTTTCACTTCGTAGGTATTGAAGTCTCTGGCGATAGATTCGTTCGGATAAAGTATTGATTCGATAAGGTCACGTCCTGATCGAATGCGACCGATGGTCGAGAGGTCAGGGCCGACCTCGCCTCCAGTATCTTCTATTCGGTGGCAAGCGAGACATGAGCCTTTGCCACTCTCGAAGACGACCTTGCCGGCTTTCGCGTCCGCCGTTTCGAGATCGCTGAGAAGGTTATCAATTCTTTCGGACCGCCGGGACATTTCGTCTCGAATCGCTTCAATTTTAGATTGAAGCTTTTTGCTGAAGGCATCAGGAAAGGGGCGGAAGAGTTGCTCAAGTCGCTCCATGTCGTAGCTGGCAAAAGCCGGAGACAAGACCAGAGCACCGGCGAAGGCTGCTGCTTCCTCGCCGCTTCGCAGGACTCGGAATAGCTGCATCAAAGCGGGCACTTCCACGGGAGTGAATTGATCGGCGAGCTGAGCGACTTCGATCCTGCGTTCTGCCGTGAGCCGGGCGCCGGTAAGGATGGCAATTGCCTCTGCTCTCGTTGTTGTATCAAGCTCTTCGCTGAGGATCTCGATGAGAAGGTGAAAGGAAGCATTGCTGAGAACGGCTCCCTTTGAATTCATCGCTTGCGTGGCGCGGAGGCGGGTGAGTCCGGGAAGACTCTCTTCTGAGACAAGTTTTTGAAGTTGTTCGATATAGCGTTCTCCGGGATCTGCAGCGAGAATTTTCAGCGACAACTCACGTAGGTCACTGGGTGCTTCGTAGGTGAGAAAAGGACCGAGAGCGGTTTCCCAGTCACTCACGATTTTGAGGTCCGGTGCGTTCGCCATAAGCTTGAGCCCGAGTTTCTTCCTGTCGGGGTCTTTGCTGGAAACGAGCGAAGTGAGAAAATCCTGAATGGGTGGGTGATTGGCAAAAGCCGTGACGACACTTTCCATTGTTAACCTTCTTGCTTCATTGAGCTCATCCCACTCGAAGAAACGGTTTGCGATCGCGGCATCCCATTTCGAATTTTTCACCGCGAGGTCTGACGCTGTTCTGCGCAAAGACGGATCGTCGGAATCAAGATGAGGAAGCACGCTGAAAATTTCAAGCCTGCCTGAGGGCATTTCGTGGAGCGCTCTCAGAACGCCGCTGATAACTTTCGGGTTTTCAGAGGAAAGTCCGGCGCCGGTGGCTTCAGGCTCATCGATTTCAATGAGTGCATAAATGAGCGAGTGTTCTAACATTCGATCATTTTCAACGCGTCCGAGTCGTCCGAGTATTGCCCCAATTGCGCGGGATTCTGCCATGCGACCGAGCGCCACCGCAGCCTGTCTTGCAACCTGTGGTTCATCGCCGCGAACAATCGAAGCTAGCGCTCCACTGAGAGTGAGGTTTCGTTGAAGCTCGAATTCTCTCTCTGCCGGTTCATTCGCGGCAATGGATTGCCAGGTGCGAGTCACGCTGATCGCGTTGCAGGCGGCTTGGCGGACGCCGGGATCAGGATCTTTAAGCGCATCGAGAATGAGATCGGTGGATTCTGAGAATCGAAGCTTGGCGAGGGTCCAAACCGCGTTGATTTTTGCGGTTCGTGATGACGATGCAGTCTGGAGAATCCGTTTTAACTCAGGTATCGCCGGATCTCCTCTCCCTGCGAGTTCGAGGCCTGCCTGATCCCGGATCCAGGGTTCTTCTGCATCAAGAAATCCGGAAACCGCTTCGCTGGTCATGTTTTCCCACGTCGGGTATGCAGGCGGACGATAGTTGGTGTTGGCCGGTGAAACACGATAGATTCCGCCGGATACTTCAGGCTTTGCAATGTGAGAAGTAGGACAACCGATGCGGAACCAGCCGCCTGTGTCGATGGCAAGGAGGTCTCCATTGTGATCCTCGAGGACATCAGTGAGATGAGAATCAGCCTTCGTGATTTTCAGGATCTCTTCAGTCTCCCCGGCAATAAAACCTGAGTTTTCACGAACGAGGCGGGTCCGTGTTAGTCGAGAGGTATTGAAATGGGAAACGATCCATTGATCGGCCCAGTCTGGATTTAATCTCCCACTTCGATACCGAAACATTCCCGAGACAGCGACGTGTCCAAAATCATGGACTTCCGGGAGAAGATCACCGGTTCCGGGGAGATCTTCGATGGCCTGCTCCTGGTCAAAACGTGGATAGACTCCACCGTGGACCCAGTGTGTCAGGGTGTCGCCCCGTGGACGTCCGTAGAAAAGATTAACAGTTCCGATGATTTCCCCTTCTTCAGTGAAATCGATTTCGACAGGGTTGTCCATTCCTCCGCCGGCAAAGGCTTCTACTTCACCTCCGCTGAGTTGCGAAGACCAGATCCGAGCTCCTTTTCCGCTTTGAACAATATCCCCTGAATCATTGTCAGGAATCGCATACCCTTTGCGCCCGTGGCACCAAAAGATTCGACCGTTGGGATGCAGGAAAGGTCCATGAACATCCGCTGCATTGCCGGTGAAATCGAAACCGGTTGCGAGTTCCTCTCTCTCTTCGGCAATGCCGTCGCTGTCGTGATCCGTGAATTTCCAAAGGCTGGGTGGAGACATCACGTAAAGCGAATCATAAATCCAGAGAGCTCCCTGTGGAAAAGTCAGGTCATTCGCATAGGTGGTCGCTTTATCAAAAATGCCATCTTTATCCGTATCGACGAGGAGCCGGATCGAATTGGGCTTTTGAGCAAGGAGTTCTTCCTTGTTCAGATTCAGGCCGGCATTTTCCGCGACAAAAAGGCGGCCCCGGTCATCGAGCGCAGCCATAACCGGATGTTTTACGAGGCCCGGCTCGATCGCGGAAGTGACCTGAAATTCGTCAGAGACGATAAAATTTTCCGCCCGGGTGATTTCGAGAGCGAAAATGCCGAGCGAAAAAGATAGAAGCAGCAGGCGGGTCATGGACGGGTACAAAATGCCAGAGATCAAAGTTGCCCGCAAGGTCACATCTTGGCTTCAAAAAGGAGTTTTAAACCCGAGAGCGCGCATCGCGCACCAGCCTTTGATGCCTTCAAAAACACCGAAGGCTCCAAACGCGCAAAGGCCGCTTCCCCAGAAAGCACTGCCGGCTTCAAGGATAAGGTAAATACCTAAAGCGAAAAGAAGCAGGCCGATGCAGATTCGAACAATACGACCGGTTCGCGAAATATTGCAGGACCACGCACTCACCAGCCGGCTCCTTTCGTCTTTGTCTTGATTCTGCAAAGGTACATGTCAGCGGTGAGATAGAGAGTGGAGCCATCATTTCCCCATCCACAGTTAGCGGTTTTTTCTCCGGTGGAGATACGTCCGAGTAGTTTACGATCCGGCGAGAAGACGTAGACACCGCCGGGGCCGGTTGCCCAGATATTACCCGACTCGTCGACTTTAAGCCCGTCGGGGAGACCGGGAAGGCCATCTTTAAAGGCTTCGGTCGCATCATAGAAGATTTGGCTCTCACCAAGGCTTCCGTCCTCCTTCATGGGAAAAGCCTTCCAGATCGCAGCCTCGGGATCGGACTGGGCGACATAGAGCGTTTTGAAATCCGGGGAAAACGCGAGACCATTTGGGCGCGTCATTTCATCGGTCATGAGCGTGACTTCACCAGAAGGATCGAGTCGATAAACACCGCAGAAATCCAATTCCCGAAGCGGACTTTCCCAGCGGCCAGGAAGACCGTAGGGAGGGTCGGTAAAGTAGATCGTTTTCCCATCCGCACCAAGGCAGGCGTCATTCGGGCTATTGAGGCGTTTCCCCTCATAATTATCGACGAGAGTCTGCTTTCCTCCGGCTTCAGTGAGAAGTGAGAGTCGCCGGTCGCCGTGCTCACAGGAAATTAGCTGTCCTTTCGCGTCAAGAAGGAGACCGTTGCTGCCCGGTTCTCCTCCGTATTTTTCCACCCCAGTGTATCCGGAGGGTTTCAGCCAGGTATCGGCACCCTTGCCCTCATCCCATCGAACAACGCGATTGTTCGGGATATCCGAGAAGAGAATGTATCCACCGAATTCATGAGTGGGTTCCGAGACCCAAACAGGACCCTCCGCCCAGAGGAATCCCGACGAGAGAACTTCGATTTGGGCTGATTCATCAATCAATTCGTCGAAACGGGAGTCGAACCTGAGGACTTCTCCGATCGTTGGAAAGTTTGTCGAATCTTGTGCCGAAAGGTGTAAGGCCCCGCTTAAACTAATAAAGATGAGGGACAAAGCGGGGGAAAGGATCAGTTTGCGTATCATGTTGAAGGGTTGATTATACTCCGACCCAAATGGTTAACAGACCGATGAGTAAGAAGGCAAGTGGTAACGGCGAAGAGAAACAGAATTCAAAAACGAATCAGGACCATTTGTCGGGCCCGGAAGGAGAGGAAATCTCACTTGATCCAGGGGCCGGTGACCTCCTCGATCCTGTTGAACGCTGGTGGATCGAAGACTCTGAAGAGGAGCAGGAAGATCGCCGGAACCGCAGGGTTGAGCCGGGTGAAAAGAGAGCTCCTCGACGGGAAACAGTCGAGGATTCTGCCGAGGAGGAGACTAGTGCGGTTGTTGTTCCACTTGACGCGATCAAGCCGCTCACGCCGATCGATTCTGATGATGGGGAGGAAGATGAGGACGAAGAATCTGAGCCGCCTGTAAAATCTGCAGTAGATGCCAGTGAAGCTTCGAACACCGAAGAAGAATCTGACACTGAAGACACTGCTCTTGAGAAAGAGAGATCCGATTCGGAAGCAGAAGAAGCAGAAGAAGCAGACGAGGCAGACGAGGCAGAAGAAGCAGAAGAAGCAGAAGAAGCAGAAGAAGCAGAAGAAGCAGAAGAAGCAGAAGAAG
>JARGOD010000166.1 GCA_029210205.1 Verrucomicrobiales bacterium
TGGTGTTTTCCGGCAGTGCGCGAACCGAAGTTGCCTTCAGGTCCGTAACTTCGTAGAAATGAAGACCGATCCACAGACAAACTCTATCATTCGGCTGGCCTGGGAAGACCGGACGACCTTCGAGGACATTGAGCGGAAAACCGGTCTCACCGAAGCAGAGGTAATCAAGGTAATGCGTCGCGAGCTAAAGCCATCCAGCTTCCGGATGTGGAGGAAGCGGGTCAGCGGGCGGATAACAAAACACAGGAAGCGCTTTGAACAGGAAGTCCTCAAGCGCCGTCCTATAGGCTTCGACGATTAAACGTTGAATCGGAATTCCACGACATCCCCGTCGTTCATCACATATTCTTTGCCCTCGATTCGGAGCTTGCCGGCTTCACGGGCTTTGGCATGAGAACCGAGGGAAGTGAGGTCATCATAGTGGACGACCTCGGCGGCGATGAAGCCGCGCTCGAAATCACCGTGGATAACGCCAGCGGCTTGGGGAGCTTTCATTCCCTCACGGATTGTCCAGGCGCGAGTCTCCTGCTCGCCTGTCGTCAGGTAAGTGCGAAGACCGAGGAGATGGTAGACGCCGCGGATGAGCGCAGAAACGCCTGAATCTTTGATGCCCATGTCGGCAAGGAACTCGGTCGCCTCCTCAGGGTCAAGGTCGACCATTTCCTCTTCGATGCGGGCTGAAATGACAATCGCTTCCGCGCCAAAGGTGGAGGCGGCGTAGTCCCTCACTTTCTTGACCATGGCGTGACCGTCAGGATTCTCCTGAGCTTCGGCAAGTTCGTCCTCGGCTACGTTGCAGGCGAAGATGGAGCGCTTTGCCGAAAGAAGAAAAAAGTCTCGCATTAACTTTTTCTCATCGTCGCTCAAATCAGCAGTCAGAGCAGGATTTCCTTCGTCGAGGTGGGGCATGAGCTTGTCGATCAGGGCCACCTCGGCCTGGGATTCCTTGTCGCCCTGTTTTGCTTTTTTCTCGCGGGTCGAGCGGCGTTTCTCAATCGTCGCGATGTCGGCGAGAATCAGCTCGCTGTTAATGATCTCAATATCCCGCAGTGGATCGACCGAACCCAGTTCGTGAACGATGTCATCGTTGTCGAAACAGCGCACGACTTGGACGACCGCATCGACTTCACGAATGTTAGCGAGGAATTTATTTCCAAGGCCGGCTCCGGCGGAAGCGCCCTCGACCAATCCTGCAATGTCGACAAATTCAATGGCCGCGGGGATCAGCTTCTTCGATCCGCTCATGTCGCTTAGGACCTGCAGACGATCATCTGGCACGGTGACGACGCCGACGTTAGGATCGATCGTGCAAAAGGGATAGTTCGCCGCTTCTGCATTCCGCGTGCGGGTGACTGCGTTAAATAGAGTGGATTTGCCCACATTTGGAAGTCCTACAATGCCTGCCTGTAACATGCGCGGACGGTAGCACGGGATTTTGAGGGTGCTCGGGGAAAATTCGGGTTGGCAGGCAAGTGGCTTTTAGCAAGGCAATCGCTCTAAATAACCCCAACTTGGACGGGGATCTCTTTTTGTCGAAAAGGAGGCACCGCCATTGAGGAATTATTTAGTGTTAACAACGTCCACACCGTTTTCTGTTTCAAACTGCAGCGGCGCGATGCTAGGCTCCGACCATGCCTGCTCTGGACGACCTTATTTCTGCTGCTGATGGATGGCTAAACATCCACGATGTGCCCGATTATCCTCAGGCACTCAATGGCCTGCAGCTCGAGGGCTCGCGCGATGTTCGCAAAATTGTCGCGGCGGTGGATGCCTGCCTCCCCGTTATTGAGGCCGCCTGCGAAAGTGATACTGATCTTCTCGTTGTGCATCACGGCTTGTTTTGGCAGGGCGCTCAGAAAATTGAAGGGGCGCTCTACCGGAAGTTGAAGCGGGCAATCGAACATGGGCTCGCTATTTACAGCGCTCATATCCCCCTCGACGTCCATCCTGAGTTGGGAAACAACATAGGTCTCCTCAGGGCGATGGGGATTGATTCCGGCGAAACTCCTTTTTTCCCGTGGAAGGGGATCTCGCTCGGGTTGTCCGCTGAAGTAGATTGGACCTTTGAAGAATGCCTTTCACGGGCGTCAGCCGCGGTGGGGGAGAACGTTCACTCGTGTGCCGGGGGGCCTTCAAAAGTTCGGAATATCGGCGTCATCACCGGAGGCGCCGGGAGCGAAGTGTTCGATATCGCCGCCACTGGAATCGACACTTTTATCACCGGGGAAGGCCCTCACTGGAGTTACACGGCGGCGGAAGAACTCGGCCTGAACGTTATCTATGCGGGGCATTATGCGACCGAGACCTTCGGAGTGAAGGCTCTCGCTCAGCGGTGGTGCGACGAATTCCCGGACTTAAGCTGGGAATTCATTGATCATCCGACTGGGCTGTAGTCGTGGAAGTCGGTGACGTTTCACGCCATGGGATGACAGCATTGAGCTTTTCGGCGTGAAGAGTGTCCATCTCATAGACATCTCTTGAGGGAACCATGACAGTGCGCCCGCCGCTGACAGGGCGGGGAAAGGTGGTCAGATAGGTGATATAAACGTTGATCTCCTCTTCGATGGGAAGGCTTTTTCGGACATCTGCAAGCATCGCCTCTTTCACTTGGTCTTCCGTCCATTCCTCGTTCTTCAGGATCCAGGCCCCCAAGGTTTCAGGTTTTGAGACGCGAATGCAGCCATGGCTGTGATCTCTCGCACTCCGCGCAAAAAAGGTCTTCGACGGTGTGTCATGCATGTAGACGTTGAAGGAATTGGGAAAGAGAAATTTCACATGGCCGAGAGCATTTGTAGGGCCGGGCTTCTGGCGGAGGAAGAGTCTGCCCTGCTTGACGAGTTCGAGATTGTCCGGAGAAAGGCGGTGCGAAGTCTTATTGTAGGGGTTGAAGTCACTCACGATTTCGTAGCGGTTGCGGCTTAGATACCCCCAGTCAGCCTCTGCTTTTGGGAGAACTTCTTTTACGGCAATGCTCTTCGGGACGTTCCAATAAGGGCCGAAGACTACTTCTTTCATCACATCGCGGAAGATCGGAGTGCGATGCGTGTCTTTCGAAGCCTTTCCGTGAACAATTCGCATCGTGTCGGCGTGAAAGTCATTATCCTCAAACAGGTAGAGCTCGGCGCAGGGAATGTTGACGAGGACATATCGGTCCCCCAAATCCTTCGGGAGCAGCCTCGCGCGGTGCAGGTTGATAGTAAGGGATCGATATTCTTCCGCCGCGTTGAGATTGAGATAACGCCATGAGCCGCTGCCGAATATTCCATCAGCGTCGAGACCAAAGTCAGTCTGGAAGGCGGTGAGGGCGGCGACGAGTTCCGGAGTCATTTGAGAAAGGCCGGAAATTTGTTCTGCAGGGAGAGCAAGATAGCCGCGATCGGCGAGATGCGCTCCGATCGCGGGCGCGTAAGGATAGGCCTCTCCGGGGCGGCCGACTCCGGCCGTTGCGGGGTCCGGTATCGCAGGGAGCCCGGAATATTTGAGGATTGCGTCTTTAGCTTCGGGATAAGCTGCTTTCAGCTTGCGGTAAATCCAGTTCTTGGGGGCGAGAGAATCAAGCGCTTTAGACAGGTCGAAAGGTTCGATTGCTGTGGCGAGGATTAGGTCTTTGAGAATGTGGTCGACGGTGTTGTCGTCAGATCCCGGGGTGTCTTCCCGATTCCAGTCCCCCCAAATTTCTTCAGGGTCAACCACGCCAAGTCTTGCGAGGATGCCTGAATCGACAATGGCGATCGTGTGGGCGAGGTCTGATGCATCGACGAACTCATTAGAGAGCGAAGGCTCGATAGCAATGGGATCTACAGAGAGAAGGCTGGGAAAGCCATGATTTGAGAGAGCTTTCGAAAGAGTCAGATGAAAGGAATCGGGAAAGTCTATCCCATCCCAGAGAGGGCGGTAGCCACGTTCGGTGTAGGCTTTTACCACAACAGCCGCCATGATCTCCTTGAAGCGTCTGTCACTGGGAAGTGATTTTGTGACAAGATCTTTGAGTTCACTTTCCCTGGGATCAACCGGCACGGCGCGCGGTCCGACCGACGGAAGTCTGTCCAAGTTGGACTCAGCAGGGGCCTGAGAGAGAGCGACCGGACTCGAGATGAGCATCGCGGAAACTAAAAGAACGGCAGGAGCTATTCTCTTAAATACGGATGTGGCAGGCGTCATGGGAAAAGGATACGCTGATCGAGCCGAAAAGGCGAATGCAGAGCGGTAGCGCCTTTAACGGCGAAGGGAGTGAGACAGGAAGAAGAACCGCCACCGGAGAGCAGCAATAAAGGCTGGAATTTCCAAAGAATTAGCATCTTGTTAGGATGGGCTGGATGCCGCTCTGAGGCTTTTTTGAAAAACTTTTGCAAAAGGTGTTGACCAACTGAAAATCCCGATTAGATTCACCGCCCGCCCGAAAGAGGGTGGCTCCGACAGTTCTTCGGACTCGACGAGACAATGATCTTTTAGAAAAATCGAGCCGAGTATTCCAAGTGAATTCTCAGCATCCCATCTCAAACCGTAAGGCGCGAGACCTGCTGATTATGAGGAGTATTTGGTGTTAGGAAAAGACTAAATTGTGTGCTGCACGCAAATCCAATTGCGTGCAAGAAAGTGGGAATTCTTCGGAATTCTCCAACTTGTCAATTTTCCGTTTTTAAGAACAATAGCAATTCAGCAATGAATGCCATGCG
>JARGOD010000167.1:0-3430 GCA_029210205.1 Verrucomicrobiales bacterium
TTCTTCCGGAGATTGAATCAAAGGATCCTCGGCAGGTTTCTGCCTACATGGTTCCGTCACAAAAAGAGGAGGTCATCGCCTGGATCGAGCCGGTGGATCCGTAAGGAAACCCTGCTCTACGACGAATACCCGATTTGTCTCAGGTAAGCCGCGTGTTTCTCCATCGTTTCGATCTGGTCGAAATCCCCAACTTTCTGCCCTTCAAGAACATACCAACGGTCGTAGCCGATCTCCTCAAGCGCCTGAAGAGCGCCTTTGAAATCGACTTCGCCATTGCCAAAGATTTCACCGCTCTTGTCCTTCACATGGACTTCGCAGATGAGGTCGTTGCCGAGCTGGCGAATCTCCTTGTTGATATCGTAGCCATTGCCGTGGGAGTTGCCGGTGTCGTAGTAGACTTGCACGGCAGGACTGCCGACTGAGTCGATGATGTGCAGGTGCTCGTCCGCGTCGATCGTGGTTTCGAGTCCGAGGATGACGCCACGCTCTTCCGCTAAAGGCGCGACTTCTTTCAAGCGCTTGATTGTTTCCGCGGTGCCTTCGGCATCGTTCTTCAGGTCATTCTTCCCGAAGAACGCCATCAGCATGACTTCAAGACCGAGCATATGAGTGGCTTCGACTCCGGCCTTGGCCCACTCGACGGCTTCGGGCACAGCTTTGAACGCATACTTGTTGAAAACCCCCATCGCAGTGGAGGCAATCGCGACGCCGGTCTCTTCGGACTTCAGCAGAAGTGCCTCACGATCCTTCTCGGTGCTGAGGTCGGTTTCGCCCTCGCCAGGGATCGGGGTGAAGCTGGTCTGAATACTAGCCAGGTTGCTGGCCTTGGCAAGATCAAAGGCTTCCAGTTTTGAGCGGGCTCCAATGGTCCAGTCGGTGATGCCCATGCGGTTACCCGAGGATTGGGAGAAGCCGATCTGAGGCAGGGTCAGAACTGGAGTGGCAGCGAGGGAGGTCGTGAGAAAGTCGCGTCGATTCATGGGGTAGAGTCGCAGGAACGGGCCCTGCTGCCAAGGGGCGCGTTGGTGGGGGCGCGAGACGCGAACGTTCAACGTTGAACCTTCAACTTTAAACGCTTAAGCGGGAAGGTAGCGGAGTTCGTGAGAACTTCGGGCAGAGGAAAGGCCTTTTCTCACTTCAAGGTTGAGCGTTGGACGTTGAAAGTTCCTCCCGGGCTACAGCTGGTTGCGAGCGCCCCATTTCTCCATCGCTCGCAGCAAGGTCGCCAGCAAACAGGGGAGAAACGTCAGGGTGACCAGGGCGGAGAAGGCGAGGCCGAAAAGGACGATCGCCCCGAGACCGCGATAGAGTTCGGTTCCGGCGCCAGGGAGAAACACGAGCGGAGCCAGGCCCATCAGAGTGGTCGCGGTGGTCATGAGAACGGGGCGCAGGCGAACGGCGACGGCGTCTTTGACCGCGGCCATCGCGCCGAGTCCGTTTTCCCGAAAGTTCTTCATGGTGCGGTCGACGATGAGGATGGGGTTGTTCACGGCAGTGCCCAACAAAATCAAAAAGCCGAGCATCGTGATCATGTCGAAAGGCTGGGTGATTGCGTCCCGCCCGAGCAGCGGGAGAAGGCCGCCGATGAAGTTGAGCAGCCAGAGCCCGACGATGCCTCCACCGATTCCGAGTGGCACGGTCACGAGGATGAGAAACGGATAGCCCCAATGGCGGTAGATGATGACGAGCTGCAAGTAGCAGAGCGCCACCGCGATCCACATGTTCTGACCGAGGGAACGGCGTGTCGCATCGAGCTGATCACTCGCGCCGGTGAGGTCGAGAGCGACACCGGGAGGCAGCTCGCCACCGTCCCTCATCGGACGCATGATCTCTTCCCGAACCTGCTTCACGGCGGACTCGAGCGCGATGGAGCGCGGTGGAATGATGTAGAGCGTCACGGTTCGTCGTCCATCGACCCGGCGGATGTCGGCGGCATCGACCGTTTCGGTGATGTCAGCGAGGGAACTGAGTGGGACGATACTGCCCTGCGGCGTGTAGATTGGGAGCGTTTCGAGGTTGCCGAGCGACTGGGCATTTCCCGCTTCGCTGTAGAGAAAGATGTCGATCTTGTCGTCGCCGGTGTAGAACTCATCGACAAAGGCGCCATCTGCGAGGGCGGCGGCGCCGAAGCCGAAATCGCGCGCGTCGAACCCGAGCTCCTCGAGTCGTTCCCATTTGGGCCGGATCTCGAGAAGTGGCTGCGCGAGCACGAGCGAGCCGGGATCGGAGTCGATCTGCGCGTCGTCGATGAGCGCCTCGGCTTTCGCCAAAATGTCGCGAGCCGTCTCGTAGATGGTGGCGAGGTCCGGGCCGCTGATGTCGAGTGCGACGGCACGGGTTCCGCCGTCGTTACTGGAAATGATCGATCCTCGCGAAGAGAAAGCCCGCATCCCGGGATAGGAGCGGTAGATCTCGTTGATCTTCTCCATGTATTCATCGATGTGGTCGTAGTCTTTCGTCACCGCGATCGTGAAGACACGACCTGCCGAGATAATGAGATCGACCCGGTCGAGCGCCGGGATGTCGGTCTCGCCGCGATCAAAGGCTTCGGGTTCATCATCGAGCGCAGGGAGGAGTTGCTCCTGGATTTCCAGCGCGATTCGATTCATCTCTGTGAGCGTGTAGCCGGGTGGCGCGGTCATCGCGGAAAAGGCCTTCGCTTCCTCACCTTCCGGAAGATATTCGGCCGGCGGCACCAGCCAGATGAAGACGGAGGCAATCGCGGCGAGAGAAACGGCGAGGAAGACAGGTCGCCCTACTGGTGATTCAATGAGTCGATCGATAAGGCGGAGAAAGAAGGGGCGTTTTTCGCCTTCCTCCACGACGAGTCGCGCGGTTTTTTTCTTTCCCTCCGGCATATTCGCTGACGCGACCGGCACGACCGCGACCGCAACCAACATCGAGACAATGATTGAGGCTGAAATGGCGATACCGATGTCGGAGAAGAGCTGGCCAGCTTCCTCTTCGATAAAGAGAACCGGCAGAAAAACGAGGACCGTCGTCATCGTGCCTGAGAGGACAGCGGACCAGACATTCCGCACTCCGTCACGCGCCGCTTCGAAGCGACCTTTTCCGAGTTGTCGTTCCCGCGCGATGCTTTCGAGGACAACGATGGTGTTGTCGATCGTCATCCCGATGGCAAAGGCGATCCCGGCGAGCGAGATGACATTGATGGTGCGGTCGAGGAGCAGCAGCCCGATGAACCCGGCGACGATGCAGATCGGCATCCCCAGCATCCCGATGAGAGTCGCGGAGCCGGATCGAAGAAAGAGAAACATCACGATCGCGGCGAGGACCGCGCCGATCAGGATGTTCTGAACGACATTGGCGACGGAGTCCTCGACGTAGGAAACGTCCTCGCTGCTGAGCGACATTTCGAGGCCGTTCGGTCGCAGGAGGTCTTCGTTGAGTTGGTCAACGATGGGTAACA
>JARGOD010000167.1:3530-4623 GCA_029210205.1 Verrucomicrobiales bacterium
TCGAGGCCGTTCGGTCGCAGGAGGTCTTCGTTGAGTTGGTCAACGATGGGTAACATCTTGTCCCTGATCTCAATGACATTAGACCCGGTTTGACGCACGACGCTGACCCAGATGTTGGGCGCTCCGTTCGAGTAGTTCTTTCGCTGAAGCTCTGCATGATCGAGCGTCACCGTGCCTAGATCACGAAGCTTGACGATGGCATCGCCGCGCCGGACCACGATGAGATTTCGGATGTCCTCAAGATCCGTGAAACGCCCCACCGTCCGGATCAGGTAACGCCGCTTTCCACTGTCGATATCACCGGCGGAGACGTCGGTATTGCGCTGTCGAATCACATTGCGGACATCGGCGAGAGAGAGATTCCGCTCGGCGAGTTTCGCTGGATCGACCTCGATCCGGATTTGTCGGGGCGCGCCCCCGAGAAGGCGCACACGCGAGACGCCCTCGACCCGCTCCATCTGTGGACGGACTTCGTCGTCGATAAAGTCCCGCATCAGTTCGAGATCGATATTCTTCGGATTTCCCGGCAGCGGCACCGTGCGGAAAAAGAGAAAAGGATTGTAAGAGAAGGAATCCGTCCGGATGACCGGCTCATCGACATTCTCCGGATAGGATGGCACCTGGCTCAGGGCGTTGTTGACCTCGATGAGCGCCGACTGCGTGTCGATACCGTAGGGGAACTCCAGCTCCACCTCGGCGCGCCCGGTCGTGGCGACCGAGGTCATGCGTTGGAGGTTTGGCAGGGTGCGGAGGAAGATCTCCTGCTCGATGAGGATTTCCTTTTCCACATCCTGTGGCGTCGCGCTGGGCCAAGCCGTTTCGACCGAAATGATGCGCGTCTCCAGATCCGGGATCATCTGCACGGGGACCCGCGTCGCAGCGACGATGCCGAGCAGAAGGATCATCGCGACGACAACAGCGACGAGAGTGCCGCGCTTGAGGAGAGCATCAATCATAAGGTGCTAGATGAAATGGGCAGGGCTTTCGGTTTTAGCGCGAATGGTGAACGAATTTAAAGGAATGGCACGAATCATCATCTCCCATTCGTGTCATTCTTTTCCATTCGAGAGAGCGAAGCGCATTCGCGATTCTA
>JARGOD010000032.1 GCA_029210205.1 Verrucomicrobiales bacterium
AGCTCAGTCCAGACAGGAATGAGATTCCCGGTTTGGGCTAGAGATGAAAATTCCTCAAAAGACGGTTTCAGCGCAGTCATCGCGGGCGTGGGAGGCAGCGGCGTTCGTTGCAATCCGGATTAAAACGCCCATTCCGTCTGCTTCCAATCGTTGGGCATCTCGGTCCGGGGTTCCGGGGCGGAAGGCTCGCACACACGAGCCGATTTCGCAGGTTTTTCTTCAACCGGAACGGGGATCTTTTTTGAGGCTCCTGCCGCAGCACGCAGGGGAAGTGGTTTCGCCCGGTCAGCACATTCAACCGCGACTTCGTCGAGGCCGGCATCGGCAAGCTTTCTCTTAATCACGGAGATAGCGAGATCTGACGCATTACAATCGCTGCTGAGGTGGCCGAGGACGACGCGAATGAGATTGGGCCCAGCTATTTCCGAGACCAGTTCCGCAGTTTGATCGTTGGAAAGGTGGCCATGCCGGTTGCTGATCCGCTGCTTTGTCGACCAGGGGCGCTTCGTGTCATTCTGTAGCATGACTTCGTCGTAGTTTGCTTCCGCGAAAAGCGTGTCGACCCCTTTGAGGCGGTCAATGATCATGCGGGTAACGTGACCGACGTCGCTAAGGACTCCGACACTGCTTTGTCCACAGCGAAAGACAAAACCAACTGGATCGACGGCGTCGTGAGGCACGGAGAAAGACTCGATCTTAATATCTCCAATGGAGAGCTGACTCCCCGATTCGAAAGGTCGCCAAGTCACGGAAGAGTTTACGTTTTCCCGCACTACGGCGCAGGTGTGCGTCGTTGCGTAAACGGGAAGGTGGCGTTTGCGGCAGAAAACTTCGATCCCGCGGGTGTGGTCACCGTGCTCGTGGGTGAGGATAATTCCGCTCAGTGAGTCCGGGTCCACGCCGAGTTCGTTGAGCCGTAAGCAGAGCTGCTTCGCAGAAAGCCCTGCGTCTATGAGGACACGGGTTTCACCGAGGCACACAAGGGCGCTGTTTCCAGAACTGCCGCTTCCCAGGATCGCTAACTCCAGCATACTCTCAGGTTAGGTATTTAAGCCTTCCAAACAAACAAAAAATACGGTTTTTATTCGTTTGGAGTCTCCTCCTCAGGTGGGGTAAGAGGAACCGGAGAGATCACTGGATCGATTGCGGTGCGATCAGGGACCTGTGTGTGGTGGACCCAATACACGGCTCCGGCGATCGCTCCGGAATTGATGACTACTTCCACTGCATCGGCTTCCGCTCGTTTAGTTGTCGCGAGGATATAGGCATTGACGCGCCGGATGCTCTGCCCGCTGAGGTCCGCGCTGGCACGTTCTCCGGGGGACGAATAGGTCGTGAAAAAGCGACGTAACGCCTCCGGGTTCTCGGCGAGATATACTGGTTCTCCGGTTGATCCAAGAGTCATTTCGGAGCCAGCCGGGGCAGAGGAATTTTCGGACTGAATTTGCTGCTCCGGAATTCTGTTTTTTGCCATTTGGACACCGAGACGCCCCGAAAAGTAAATTCCACCGACGAAGGCGAAGACAAAAAGAACCCGGAGGAAAAGATCGAGTCCACGACCTCGCGTTCTTGAAGGGGCTCGAGAACTGGCTGAAGATCCGCTCATTGCTTGTCCTTCCTGTCCCCGATCTTTTTTGAGAGCCGGTCACTGGATTTCTCAAGAAGCTTTTTCTCGTCTTCGCTGAGGCTTTGGAATCCTTTCTCGTTAATTTTATCGAGAACCGCATCAACATCATTGGAAACGAACGCTTTCTTTTTTTTCGGCCTCTGCTCTCGCGGAGGGGAACTCGAATCGCGGAGAATGCGAATAGGAAATCGCTTGAAGAGCGATCCCACTCTGGCGCTGTCATACCAGTATTTGATGTAGAGCCAACCGAAGAGCATCCCTCCGAAATGGGCCATAACAGCAATGCCTCCACCCTGATTCGTCAAAACCATGATCAGCGTTACGACATTAAATCCGATCGAAAGCCAAAGTAAGGTCCGAAGAGTCATGCTGATCGGAATAATGAAGAACAGCAGAAGCTGAAAGCGTTGGTGGGGAAGGAGGGTTGCCGCGGCGGCGAGGATCGATAGAACAGCTCCTGATGCGCCGATGACAAGACCTCCACTTCCGATCGCCAGATGAAACAGTATCTCAAGAAACCCGCCTGAGAGTCCGCCGAGTAGATAGACTCTCAGGAGCCGCTCTGGACCGATGATGCCGAGAAGGAGGCGACCAATGAAGAACAGCCCAAGCATGTTCCCGGCGAAATGGAAAAGTCCGAAATGAGTGAACTGGTAGGTAATCGGCGTCCAGAGCCAAAAGGATTTTAAAGAGTCAACAGTTAGACCGAGATAGGCTCCGAACTTGCCGACAGAGATCAAATTGACCAGGAAAACGGCTGTGTTGATCACTAAAAGCCAGGTCACGATGTTCCAGGTCCCAGGGCTACCGGGACGCTGAGAACTCCCATCCCGCATGTAATCACGTGAATAAATGCTCATAATTTCACGAAAAATCCCAAAATAATGCCGATTCGTTGAAAATGCTTATCATTTAGGGTTGAAAGTATCTAAGAATTCTTGATGATCTGGAATCAAATATGAATAACTGGGGTTATCTGATTCTCATTGCTGCGCTTGTTGCGCTGACTGCTTTCATGCTCTACGCGAGATTTGCAGCTCGTTCCAGAGAGAAATCGCTTCATCATGCGCCGGCCGACCCTGGATTACTACGATTTAAGGGGGAGCAAGACACCGCTCAAGTTCCTTTTGAAGATTTGGAGGATACTACTGAGCCTGTCGTGATGGACCTGAAGCCTGTTTGCCAGGATGAGGATGACAAGAAAGCCCGGGAAAAATCTTCGAAGAGCGAGGATACATATTTCGACGAATTACAGGACGCTGCTGCAGGTCTTGCCATGCTGATGCGTTCTTCATCGGCTCGCCCCACGTCCGAGCCGGTCGTCTTTGAGCCACAGGAAGATGAGATTGTCGAAAACGATTGCTCTCTTGATGAGGTTGAAGAGAAATCGTCCTCAGCGGAGTCGTTTAAGGATGAGGAGGCGCTGAGAGAACGTGCTTCTGATACGAAAGGATCTACGAATGATGGGGGGGGAGACTCTGCACGAGAGGACTTGGAGTCGAATCCCCAGCATGAGTCGGATCGAGAGGAGATTTCTTCGATCAATGAAGCAATGGATAATGTTGAGGCCTTGCTTGACGGTCCGCACGTTTTTGGTGAAACAGAAAACACTCTCGAAGTTGAAGGGGAGCGGCATTGTCTGATCAACGAATCCTCCCGAGCCCTCCTCGGGGATCAAGTTGTCTCGCAGATCTCAGCGATCGATTCCGGACTTGATGAATTGGAGGCACTGGTCGGAGATGTCGAGCATCAACTTTCTCTCCTCGAAGACTTCATTTCAGCGCCCGTCGAAGAAGGAGTCAGTGAAGCAGCCTGATGTTTGTCTTTTCTGCAACTCAGCAAGGTCTAACACCTTTTGATTTTTTGTTCGGCTGAAAGCTACCATGGGAACTTTCGGGGCAATTTGGGGATTTACCGGGGTGGTCACTCTGATCGGTTTGGCTATCTATCGTCTCGCTCCGCGCGCGTGGGAGGCATTGCAGTCGCCTCTTTCAGCGGGGCATTGGATCTTCCTCGTTATCTTTGCACTATTCATGCTCGTCGCGGAAGGCTATCGCGGTTTTCAAAAGAAGTTTTCACCGCGAACTGCCGCGAGAGTTAAGTACCTGAAAGAGCATCCGAAGGGGCTCCACGTGATTCTAGCGCCCTTCTTCTGTATGGGGTATTTCTTCGCGAATAAGAAGACTCAAATCACGGCGATCTGTTTGACGCTCGGAATTATTCTCCTTGTTATCCTGGTTCGCTTTCTTCCTTTCCCGTGGCGGGGCCTCGTCGACTTCGGTGTCGTTCTCGGGCTGACCTACGGAGTTGTCTCTTTCGCTATCTTCACGGTTAAGGCGCTTTCCTCTTCGGATTTCCCGCATTCACCGGAGGTGCCATCACCGTAATTTTCGGAGAGGGAGAAAAAGGTCTTATTAGTCCCTATGAATTAGCAGTTTGTACTAGTTTCCGAATTTGTTTCTGCCTTGTTTTTTGAGTAGTGAAGACGATTGTTTAAAATGACTATGCCTGAGATACCCCACACGCTCTCTCAATTCGAAGAAGGTCTCAAGAGCACGAAAAAAGGGATTTTGCTGATGGGGAGCACGGCTCAGGAGAACCTTTCAAGCGCGATTCAGGGGCTGCTTACAAGGAATGGAGATCTGTGCCAGTCTGCGATTCGAGATGATAAGTCGGTGAACGAGTATGAGCGTGAAATTGGTGAAGAGGGGATGGAAATTTTGACTCGCTTCAATCCGATGGCGACAGACTTGCGTGCCGTGGTCGGAGCTATGAAGATCGCGACGAATTTAGAGCGGGTTTCAGACGAGGCCGAAGGTATCGCGCGCCGAGCGATCAAATTACATAAAAAGGGCGAAGCTCCTGAAATCCTCTTGGTGGAACCGGTCTTCCGACTCGCCGAGGCCTTGCTCGAAGATGCGATGCGCTCGTACTCCGATGGGGACGTGGAACTCGCTCTGACCCTGCATGATCGAGATCAAAAGCTGAACGAACTCCACCGGAAGACTATTAAAAAGCTAACCCGGGCGATGGAGGCGAATGTAGCAAGCCTTCGAATCTTTCTGCACTGTATCTTCGTGGTGAGATGTCTTGAGCGAATTGGCGATCACGCGGTCAACATAGGTGAGGAAGTAGTTTATATTCACTGTGCTGCAGATATCCGACACATCGGGCCGGAGGCCCTGACTGAACAGGAATAAGTTCCCTGCAGAAAAAGTCAGATTTCCTGATTTTTTTAGGTGACAGCGACGTCACATTTGTCACGCTCCACCCTTTGCCAGTTTCTGCATGGACACTCTTGTTTTCATTCTCAAAATTCTCGGATCTCTCGGCGTTTTTCTTTACGGGATGAAAGTCATGTCGGAGGGCATGCAGCGCACTGCTGGTGACCGCATGCGCCGTATCCTCTCAACGATGACTAAAAATCGTTTTACCGGAGTCCTCACTGGTGTGACGACCACTGGGATGATTCAATCATCATCGGCCACGACCGTGATGGTGGTGAGCTTTGCGAGTGCCGGCCTTCTTACTCTCACTCAATCGATCGGTGTGATCATGGGGGCGAATCTTGGAACGACTCTTACGGCGTGGATCATTGCTCTCGTTGGTAAATTCTCTCTGGCATCGATTGCCCTTCCAATCATCGGTGTTGGCTTACCGCTTTTCTTTGCGGGGCGAAACAAATGGCGGAGCATCGGGGAGGTGCTTATTGGGTTCGGCCTTCTTTTCTATGGGCTTTCTTTGCTGAAAGATTCAGTACCCGATTTGAAATCAATGCTCGCAAGCGCGGATCCGCTAGTAAAAGCGCAGGCAGAGAGTATCCGCGAATTTGTTGTCGGCATTAGTGGCAAAGGTTATTTTTCGATCCTGCTCTTTCTTGGGCTTGGCGTGCTGCTTACGCTCGTCGTTCAATCCTCGTCGGCAGCGATGGCAATCACGGTTACGATAACGCTGCAAGGATGGATAGGATTCCACGAGTCGGCTGCTATTGTATTAGGCGAAAATATTGGGACAACTGTGACTGCTTGGCTTGCCTCGATCGGGGCCAGTGCAGATGCGAAGCGGGCAGCGCGAGCTCACTTTGTATTCAATGTGATCGGCGTGATTTGGATGTTGATCGTGTTTTATCCGTTTACCGCTGGAGTGAGCTGGCTTGGTGACCTGTTGCCGGATAGTTTCCGCACTGAAAAGCACGATTCCGATGTTGGATTCAAGCTCGCGATATTTCACTCACTTTTCAATCTCATCAATATTCTCCTGTTGATTGGGTTCGTTCCTCAGATTGCGAGGATTGTGACGCGTTGGGTAAAAAATGATCAGGTTGATCTTCCGCCACGACTCCAGTTTATCTCTCAGTCGCTACTCGATGTTGGGGAGCTCAACTTGCCGGAGGCGGAAAAGGCGACCTGCGAGCTTGCCGCAATCACGAGGAGGATGTTTCGGGGCTATTTGCGGGTTCTTGAGCAACCGGATCAGGATTTAACGGAAGAGGTTAAAAATTTGAAACGTTTAGAAGATGACGCCGATATGCTGACGCATGACATTACCGAGTATCTCGTGCGAACATCCGCAGCAGAGATCAGCCCGGAGAATGCAAGAGCGGTGAGCCGAATGGTTCGGATTGCATCGGAGTTGGAGGAAATCTCCGATGTGATCTATCGCCTCGTGCAGATTACCGCGCGAAAATATAAGAAGGAGCGTGCCTTCGGAAATGAAGCGTCTCTAAATGTTAGTGATCTTGCCGCGACGGTCGTGGAAATGATTGAATTTTACGAGGCGGTTCTGAAATCAGGTCATGCCAGCGAAGACGATGTAGCTCGCGCCGAAGCATTGGAAGTTAAAACGGACCGGCTTCGCAAGCAATACAACAAGGCTTCGATGGAGCGAATGTCATCGACGGAGGGTTCAGTGAAGACCGAGATGATCTCCGTTGATCTCCACAATCAGTTTGAATTGATAGGTAACTATGCCCTGTCAGTTGTCAAAAATGCCCACTTCCTCAAAGGGGAGGAAGAACCCTTTGACGAAGTTTAGGGTGCGGCATTATCGAACACACAGTTGAGGGGTGGAGCCATTCCCCGTGTTTGCAACGCTTGCTGCCAGTAGCTACCCCTTCTGCGTCCAAACACGACAGCTACCATCGGAAAAGAGATCCTTATAGGTCACCATTACTACCTGACGACAAAAACGTCTTCCTTTTCCGTCATAGGTGTAGTGAGGGACTTTTTTGCGATTCACGACCACAGTCTTGAGGAGGTAGGGGTGCTCGCGTTTTGCTTGGTTGCTGCAAGGGGCCGCATTGTAGCGACGGCGATCCTCGTAGTGGCGATAAGGAAGCAGCTGATTATAGCGCGGTGTCTGGAATTTTGATGTCGCGCAGCTAGTTGATCCGGTGCGACCCGAGTAGTAGCCGGTTCCTCCAGCCTGGGCTGGGTTGATTGAAAAGGTTACAAGGGCAGTTGCGATAAAGACGGGCAGGAATTTAATCATGATCAGGTAAGGTTGGGTCTCAAGAATGAGATGTTTCTCAATTAGAATAGCTAGAATTGAGATTCTGTCCAGTATGATAATTCAAATAATCATTTCTTCAGTTCTTGAGCGATGGCCTTGAATAGATCTTGCTTGAGGGCTTCCGAATACCCCGAGTGAACAAATGCGACCTTTCCGTCTTTTCCAATCACGACAGAATGAGGAATTCCTTCGACCTGATAGGTCTTGCTCACCTTCATATCGAAATCCAGAGCAACCGGAAGCCCGGTCCATTTTCGTGAATTGAGGAAGCGGGTGATGATGGGAAGGGATTCCGACTGGTTTACTGCACAAAGTTCAACGGTGCCCTCTGGGAATGCTTCAACCACCTTCCTGACATCTGGAATAGCTTTAATGCAGGGGCCGCACCAGGTAGCCCAAAAATCGAGGACAACAACCTTCCCTAGATGGTCGCTAAGCTTAAAAATCGACTCATCTAGCATCGTTAATTCAACCGTTGGAGCAGTCTTTCCGATAAGCGGCGAAATTACTTCGTCTTCTGAACCCGGTATGACCGGGTTGGGTGTTGGTTTGAGAACCCAACCGGAAAACGCCTCAGAAGGGGCGGTGCCCAATTCGTTCAACGGTGTTCCAGGTCCCCGCTTCATTTCCCGGATGTTCTCGATCGCAATGGTGCACGTCCCGAGGAGGCTCGATTCACCGACGAAGCGTTCGTTTTCGAGCTTGTCGGCGTTCAAGGTCAATCTGCTTCCATCCATGAGAACGAATTGGTGTGTCACGAGGAAGGGGCTATCCGTAACGACTTCACTGGACGAATCAAGCTCCTCAGTCCGTCCGATTTCTTTTTCCTCTTCCGGTGGTCCCTGAAGCCAGACAATGGCTGAAATTCGATCGGCGGGAAGTTCTACCATCGTTTCTCCGGCATTAAACCGCACGCCTTCGGCGGAAGCGGAAACGAGGCCTCCCCGGAGTAGATCTCCGTTTGGCGCGATGAGAAGATGAGTAGGAACCGGTGCGCGTCGAGAGCGGGGGAGATGAAGTGACATTTCCCTCGCAAGCGGATCGATGATTCTTCGCGGGAGACTTCCGGGCGTTCTCTCAATGCGAAAGTCAGAAATGGTGATTTCGTTGTCTGACTGATTCCAGCCTTGCCATCCACCTCCCATCTGAAAGTAGATCCCGTTGCCTGAAACGCGTTCTGGATCGACTTCAATATCAAGAGAAGTTTTCCCGTTCACGACGACTTCGACCTTCTCGCCGAGGAGGCGAATTTCGAATCCGGCCGTGTCACCCACGATAGGAATCTGATCTCCGGAGAAAGAGAAAGCCCCGCTCTCTTTGAGCTTTCCTACAAAAAGCCGGTTTCCCTGGGCCGCGATAATTAGATCAGTGGACGGGGAATTCTCGTCAGACCCGTTTGTGAAGAGTCGAAGAGTAATGGCTCCGTAGGTTTGTTTCCATTGCGCGGAGAAATGAATGCGATCCCCGAGGACGAGGGATGGATTACCGAAACCTCCGCTCCGGATAATTGCCGAATCCCGGGTAAGTTCAACGTCCGTTTCCTCCTCCTCAATTTCTTCCCATTCGGCATCGTTGAAGCCTTCCAAACTGCGTCCCGAGCTACCTAAATCAACTGCAAGGAGATCAGTTGTGGAAATCGTGATCGGCCCTGTGATGCGGCTCGTGAACTTTATCTCTTCAGGAGTGATAGAAAGGAGTGAGCCGACCAGGATCTCGTTGTTCGAAAGATAGAGCCGCGCCTGTCCCATCAGATTGGCCAGCTCCGGGTTAGCGGACGAGTGAGGAAAGCGCGTGATTGTTGCTTTGACTCCGTCAGCAAATGGGACTGCCTCCTCACCACCTGGTGGAAGCCAGCCAACGAGGTTCTGGCCATTTCTTTTCGCAAGTGGGCGGGCGGCACCAAGTAGGGAAAATCCATCTCCTTCCAGTTTGTCAGTGCCGTCAATTGGAGAGAGTCTGGAGCCGGGAAAACGAATCTCTTTCGCCTTTTCAAGAGAGAGGGTGAGCGGCCGGGATGACCATGCAGTGGAGATCCTCATCTCATTGCCATTGAGCGACTCAAGGCTGCCACTGACATTGCTGCCATCGTGCCATGCCAGAGTTGTCGTGGGAGTCGCGTCGGCGGTTTCAGGCAAGCCACTGTCCGCCGTCAAGATCAGCTCCTGAAACTGTTGCAGCGGGAAGGATTGTGACCCAACGCGAACGGTGTCGTCTCCGGAGTTGTAAGTGACGGCACCGGTTTCAAACTTAGGTTCAAGGCCGGCAATAAGGATGCGGGGCTTCGCGAGGTTAATCACGGGTGGTCTACTGCCGTCCCACTCTTGAACCGAGAGCGAGAGAAGCTTCAGTTCGGGCGTCCGATTGAGGATCGAAAATCCCCTCACGAGCGGATCAGTGTTTCGCGACTTGGTGGAGTCGGACTTCCTTCGGTCTACCGTCGCATTGTCCAGAGAAGCCAATCGTCGTCCGGAAGGGTCGCAAAGAACGACGTCCCCCGATGTTTGATTCCAAAAGAGTCGAAAATCGAGTTTTCGGGTGTCTTCATCCAACTCCATGACCGGGACGAACCGGCTTCGGTAGGTGAGAACGAGAGAATTATCCCAAGTTTCGAGCATCGGTCCGATGTCTGTTCCGCGGACGAGGCCAATCTCAAGGTTCGGAAATCCCATTGGGAACGAAGCTTCGAAACGGATTTCGACCGAGTCTGGAAACTCAATTTCGCGGAACAAATTCCCTGACCACTGGTGAGTTGCGAATGAGCCCGTGAGGTCCGTAAACCATTCTGAGACTTTTCGGTCCCGTCCTGATGAGGTCCAGTCATCGAGATCCTTCGGACCTGAGTATCTAAGGTAATTGCTTCCGACGTGAACGAGGCGGCCAATGTGTTCTCTTTGAATCGTGATCAACTCGCTGAAGGGTGTCGCGCGAAACACAATCGCCGTTCTTGAAATCGATTCGAGAAATCCTTCAAGTCGGTCTCCATTATTCAGGAGAAGCCTGAAAGGAGGGCTTGTTTCCGAGGTCGTCCCCGAAGCGACTGTTGAGAAACGCACTCCGGTGAGCTGGTCCAAATTTAGACTGAGAGGTTCTGCGAAAGGTTCCGCGTTCCATTGTAGCAATTTGCCATCACTGCCGAGGATGCTGCCCTTCAAAGTATCGCCATTCCGCCATTTCAGCTCCGCAGACAGTTCTTCCGCTGAACTCTGAATCGGAGAGAGAATAATTCCTAACAGAGAGACAACAAAGAGAGCGAGTTCGCGCAGTCGACATATTTGGGTGTAGCGAAACATGAGAAATCTAGAAGCGCTCGTAAATGGGAAGAAATCGGTAATTCAGCGCCAGGGAAAGCAAAGACATCGCAGTTCCATAGGCCTCTCCGTAGCTGCCGGAAAAACTTCCATCATCGGCCTGTTGATCGGCCAGCATCCGAGCGGTATTCCTGTTCCAGATGTCCCACGCCTCAGGATCACCCTGGAAGAGAGCCTGGGCCATGTAGTAGTAAAAGTAGTGAGTGTGAGCGGTTTCTTTGTGATCAAGTCGCTCTGAAATGTGAGAGAGTGAAGACTCGTATTCCTCCCACTCGCGTTTCTGGCCGACCGAGTAGACGAGAGTCGCGACGGCGGAGCGGGCCATGGATTCACCGCCACCGCCGATTCCTCCACTGTAGGCGACAAAGCCGGAAGAGGCCGTGTTTCGCTGCATGTATTCGAGCGCGCTCTCGATAGAGTCGTCCGGCACTTCAATTCCTGCGTTTCGACAGGCAAGCAGCCCCATGAGAACTGATCCTGTTACCGAGGTGTCAGCATCGGTGGAGGTAGGGGAGTAGCGCCAACCGCCCCACCGATTCGCTTTTTGTGCCTTAACGGTTAGTTCAATCGCCCGCTCTAAAGTGACCGCGATCGACTGTCGTTTTGTTTCGTCGTCGCTGCTGTCCCAGAGAGTCTCCTCATCGATGACACCATAGGCTTCGGCTAATGCGAGCATGGCGAAACCATGATGATACATGCTGTTGGGGATGAATCCGGAGGGGTCCTGCCCTTGAATGATCGAACGAATCGCACTTTTGATATTCTGACGATAACGGCCGAAATTCGGATCTTCCCCACTTGCGAGGAAGGCCATGAGACAGAGGCCTGTGATCCCATGTTCGGAGCGGCTTCTCCAGGTGCCGGTTTCGCTCTGCGCTTCACTCAGGAAGGCAAGGCCGCGTTCGTAGATTGTCTCGACTTCAGCGGGAATTTCGTTTCCGTAACGGATAGAGGGTAATTGCGCACGGGCAAGGCTGCAGACGACAGAGATGAGACACACGATGACAAGAGACTTGGCCATGATGAGTGAGTGTTGAAGAGCAATCATTGAACCGGCTCCTTTACCGGAGCCGCTTCCTGCTCCTTGTAAGTTTCCTCCTCGGCTTTCTCCGCACGCCGGAGCGCTGCCTTTTCCTTGGCACGCTTGAGGCGCCTCTTTTGATCCCAGAAATGGTCAAAATTTGCTGTCTCCTCCTTGAGGCGATCATACTGATCCTCTGTGAGGATGGCTCGCAGCTCATTTTCCTCTGCAGCATTGGCCAATGACATTAGCATGCCGCGTTCGAAGTAGTCTCCCCAATAGCGTTGCACGTCGTCGAGATAGGCGGTTGTCGCTTCGTGAACGAGGTCATTGATCTTCGATTTCTGCTTCGGTGTGAAACGTAGAAAAGAATCCAGTGTTGTTACTGACATGAGTGTAAAGGCCTCGATGCGGTCGAGTTGTCGTTGGTCAAGAACATCCTCGTAGCGGTTCACTTGCTCAGCCGTGAGCACCGTCTTAATGGTATCCTTCCAGACATCGAGCGACTCCCCCTCTTCTTCAGAGCGGTTTCCTCCAAAATTCACACTGCCCATTCCTTCGAGCATTTCCTTGGCGGCATCTCGATCCGCCCCATCAAGCCGGGTTCTGAAATAGCGCTCGGCCTGGGTGTGCCAGTCTTTCATGGAACGTTCCGCCGCTCCTTTCGCAGCGAGTTGGAGATCTTCCTGTTGGGACGGGTCCAACTCGCAAAGTCTTGCCACATCGTCAATGACCACGGCCATAAATTTTAGCCGTTTATCCCTTTCGCCCTCCGCGAGCTTCAGGATGTGTTGCGAAATCTGGGCGCTCAGCGGTTCGCTCATTCTCTCGCCGCCTGCCACTCCCTCGACTACTGGTAGTTCGGGATTAACGGGCCCATCTCCGACTATCGCACGAGGGTCCGGTTCGTTGAGCTGTGCTCTTACGATTCCAGTTTGTGAAAACGAAAAAAGAAAAAGCCCCGAGAGCAGAAGAAAAGGAGAATGGAACTTCATTAATTTGACTCAATCGTGTTGAAATAGGTATCAAGACCGCGACGGAACTCTTCGGGGAGCGTTCGCCCTGCATTTCCAGTGGATTGCTCAACCTCGCGTGATTCGACATTCGATTCGCGACGCTCATCATCAGACAGGCTGATATCACTGAGCGCCGAGGAACTGTTTCCGCCGGACTGATTGCCCGATCCGGGGCTGCTCCCACCACCGCCGCCGCCCTTGCTCTGCTGGCGTTTGGATTGCAGGAGGAGTTCAATTGCTTCTGTTTCAGCTGCAATTGCTTCCGGTCCTGTGTCCGGACGTGCAAGAATCCCGCGGGCCTGACGCATCGTGTCTGAGACTAGATTGAGAAGTTGAAGCTCGGAGCCAAAAGTTTTCTCTCCCCCGGGGAGATCTCTGATGTCATCGAGAACAAAGTCAATCCGCTCCCGGAGGTCTTGTTGTGTGATTTCAAGTAGCCTGACCTTTGATTGAAAAACGTCAGGAGCGAGCGCCGGTTTTACCGATTCCATTTCACGAGTTTCGTCGCGCAGATACATCTGCTCTTGAAGCACTTTCATGATATCGAGAACAACTTCAGGGGGGAGACCTTCTTTTGACTCTCCCTTGCCCTCTTGCTGGTCGTCAGCTGCAGCGACTAATTCTTCGGCCCACCGATCGAGTGTGTCAGACCAGTATTCGGCCGACGAAATTGAGAGCCCGCTGAGATTGCCCTTTGAAGAGTGTCCGATGTCTTTGAGGCGCGAAACAACGGACGATTGCTTCATCTGATCGAGCACATTTTTGTAGATCACATCCTGTTTGCGTTGGTAGTAGGCCTCCAGATCCGACTGTATTTCATAGACTCGGCTGCTTTGATCTTCAACCGTCTCAGCGACTCCTGCTCCGACATCGCGCAGCGCCTGCTCTATACGGTGGCGTGGAAGTCCGAATCCAGCGTTGAGGGTGTCGTCAAATGTTGCCGCAATCTCTGTCTGCACTTTGGCGGCTGCTTTGAGGCGTTTCACAAAGGTGCTCGCTTCGAGGCTGGAGAGTATTTCCTGCAGTTCATCGGCGACTTTGGCGAACTCGGCGAGCAGCTCATCCTGTTCGCTGAGTGCTTCATCAAGCTTTTCCTGAGCCGGACTGGGTGAGGAGGCATTCTCTGTTTTTGACTCCTTGGATGCATCAAGATCAGACTGGGCCTGACCAGAAGACTCGCTTTTCGCTCTCGAGGGTTCTCCTCCAGGTGCCCGTGAAGACTGTCTGAGTTTGTCAGAAACCGAAGGCATTTTTCGGTTTGCGATCTCGTCGAGTGTTTGCATTTTTTCAGACCACGATTCGAGACGATCGGCATCGAACTCATCGTTTTTGGTGGCCTGCTTCACGAGGCCTTTCCCCGCTTCTGTTAAAGCGTCCAATTTCTTTGCGTTCGCAGTCTCAGCGGATGCCTGTTCGGCAAGGCTGCGCCGGTTTTCGGGGGAATCGAGTTCCTGAGTGGAGAGATTCCTGAGGCCTTCATTCAGCTCATTGAGTTGTTTTTCCCGCTCGTAGACTTCACGGGCATTGCGAAACCATTTTCCAAACTCCTGAGTGAGCCATTCCGCGTGCTCCTGGGGACTAAGAACGTGAAGAATAAAGGTCGGTGAGTAGCTGCGCTCCCGGTCGGGAAGGTAGTCCTCGGCAAAGGCCCGGATTTGAATCGTCTGCGGAGAGACTCCTTCGCGGGCTGCGGAAAAAGTAGCTCTTGCCTCAATATCGCGCTTTTCCGGTCCTCCGGCTGCGACAGCTTTTTCCCCTTTTGTAGAGTGCATTCCCTGAGGGTTGATCTTTCCATGCCATTCGAGACCCATGCTCAAGATCCCGAAGTCGTCGGCAGCAGACACGTCGAAGGAAACGACCTCATCGGGAAGTATAATTCGCTCTTTGGTGAGTTGCCTTGCAAAGACATCAGGTTCGCGGTCATCAACGGGGGTGAGCTCAAGCTTCAGGGGCGCTTTCGCCGTGAGTCCATGAACATCTTTCCAGGTGATCTCCTGAGTGATCGCCTCCTCGATCTTCATCGGATTCGTTGAGAAGGAAGTCCCGGAGATACTCGTTTCCACGAGATCAGATTCTGCACTGGCAAGACTTCGGGAAGTTTCACCGGTGACGGTTGCGATCGCTCCACTGACGACGGGAAGCGATCCGCCACGAACCGGAACGACGAGATCCCGTTCGTAGAGGAGGTAATCGGGGAGGCGAAGGCTCGCCGTCAGATCAGTCAATTCAGGTCGGGAAAGAGGAGTGACTGAGATTCTTTGGTACTCATCTCCAACGCGGACAGCGAGGGATCCATCTTGCTTCTGCGGAGGTACTGTGAAATTGAAACGATCAGTTTCTCGTTCAGTTTTAAGTTTCGTCTTTCCGGAAAGGCGGACAGTAGCAGTCCGGGGTTTCCACTCTGTATTCCCAGTGAGCGTTGGGTTGAGATCGAAGGATTCCGCGTAGGGGACAACGACTTCCTTAGGTAAGGATTCGATCTGGGCAAATGTATATCGCTCGACTCCCTTCGCGGGAGCGATCCATCTTGCGAGAGAACTGCGGGTCGCCTCCGAGACGAAAACTAAAAGGAGGAAAGATATTGCAAGAATGGCAAGAGCCGACCCGAGCCACACACGATACCGGTCCGCCGGAACCGCCTCATCAAATTCGCGTAATTTGACTCGTTCATCGACCTGCGCCATCGCCGCCTCGATAAGGACTCGACTTGATTGTCCGGGCTTCGATTTTGATAACTCAACAATCCCGAGTAACTCATCGCCTAGGCGCGGGAATTGACGTCGGAGAAGTCGTGCTACTTGCTCGAGGGAACGTTGCTTCTTTACCCATCGATTCCAGCGCAGAGGAATGGAAACCGCAGGAACGGCAAAACCAATCGCGAGAAGAAGGAATCTTAGTGAGAGAGGCGTGTCAATGAAGCGATCAATTGTAAAAACAATCAGGAAAGTGATGCCTAAGCCGATGATCCCTGCGAGAGCGCCTTCGGCAATTTTGATGGACCAGAGGCGCTCTTGAAAAGCCTCAAGTTTTTGCTGTAGATGCGGCGGAAGTCGCAATCCGGTATCAGGATCGACCTTCTCCTTTGAACTGTTGGGAGTGTCCGCCATTTCAACAAACTAATTAACCATAGAGCAAGGCGCCGCGCCATGACGCTTTTCCAATTGTTGCCGTAGAATTCAGGTGAAAAAAAAGCCCCGATGCTCACGCAACGGGGCTTCTTTACGAATTAGTTAACCGGTAACCGGTCAGAAGGAATTCTAGGACTCTTCGGCTTCCTCAGCAGTCCAAGTCTGGACCACGTAACGGCTAGCCTTGTCACCGAGAGAATCGATGGCAGCATCCTGGCTGATTTCTTCAGAACCATCGGTGACCACAGTCACTTTTTGAGTTCCAGCTTCTTCACCATTTTCGATGGTGACTTTAGCTTTTCCGTCCTCGTCGAGAACAACTCCCGGAAGTGATGAGAATGCCGAACTGACATCTCTTTTACATCCGCCTCATGTGACGCCGGTCATACCGGCAATGTAAGTGACTTCACCCGCCATTGCTGCTGGAGCAAGTGCAAGGATCGCCACAGCAAGTGTTGCGATTAATTTTTTCATATTATTGATTGGTTGGACCGACGGCGTTAAGTCATCGATCCTACACAAAGTATACGGATGAGTTGCCTTGTCGTGCCAGAAAATTCCGTAAATTCGTGATAATAAAGTTGTAAGTTTTCTTGAACGCTCCTGATCGAGGAATGTCGTTCGCCCCTTTTTATGAGCCGCCATGTTGAGAATCTCGTCCTCCCTGCTGATCTTACGGTGTTTGATGAGGTCATCGATGTCCGCTCTCCTGGTGAATATGAGGAGGACCGGATCTTCGGGGCGATCAATCTTCCTGTCCTCAATGATGCCGAACGAGTAAAAGTCGGGACCATCTATAAACAGGTTTCTGCCTTTGACGCTCGAAAAATCGGCGCGGCTCTCGTTTCGAGGAACATCGCTCTCCACCTTGAAACCCATCTTGCAGAAAAGCCCAAGGACTATCGGGTGCTTGTCTATTGCTGGCGTGGAGGGCAACGTTCCGGAAGTCTCGCTACTGTTCTGAACGATATTGGATGGGAGGTCAGTCTTATCAGCGGGGGATATAAGGCCTATCGCTCAGTTGTCGTCGAAACCATTGAAACAAAAGCGCCAGCGCTCAAACTGGTCGTGCTCAACGGGTATACCGGAGCGGGGAAGACTCTGCTCCTCGGGGAGTTGCATCGCATCGGGGAACAAGTGATCGATCTCGAAGGCATGGCGAATCACAAAGGGTCCGTTTTCGGCGGTGATCCAGACGACCCACAGCCGGCACAAAAACAGTTTGAATCGTTCATTTATGAAAAGCTTGAGCAGATTGACCTGTCCCGTCCCGTCTATATTGAAGCTGAAAGCGCCAAAATCGGACGGCTCAATCTTCCGAATCCTCTGTGGCAAAAATTGAAGAATTCGCCGGTCATTGAGGTGGACTCACCGGTCGAAGCGAGAGCTAGATACCTCGCTGGCGACTACGAAGAGTGGATTGGTAATCTCGGGCGCGTTCACGAAACGATCGACCGCCTTGCCGGATTTCATTCCAATGAAACGCTCGCTCGCTGGAAAACGATGACTGAAGCGGGGGAGTGGCATCCATTCGTTACCGAACTCCTGACCGAGCATTACGACACGCGCTACACCGTCGATGGAAGCGGAAATTATCATATCCCTTCGGCAAGAGTACCGCTGCCGTCCCACGATAAAGCGGCGATCACCAAAGCCGCGAAAGAAATCACCAAGATAGGCCCCACTATACTCCTTTGATGCTTGCTTGCTCGGCTTCTAACCCATGATCTATCTAGATTCCAACGCGACAACTCAAGTTCATCCACGCGTCGTCGATGCGATGATGCCTTACCTCACCGGCGTTTGGTACAATCCCTCGAGCGGCTACGCAGCGGGCCGCGAAGTGAAGGCGGCAATCGCAAATGCTCGGGAGCAAGTCGCCGCTCTTATCGGTGCGTCCCCGGATGAAATCGTGTTTACCGGATGCGGGACCGAGTCAAACAGCATGGTCATCAAGTCGCTCGCGCGGGAAATCGGAAGGAAGTCATCCAAAGTCGTCGTCAGCGAAATCGAGCACAGCGCTGTCCTCCGTCCTACTGAAGCAATGGCCGCGGTGGGATTTGACGTGGAGCGGGTTGATGTCCACGAAGATGGACGGTTGAATCTCGAACAACTCTCCGACGCAATTGATGACTCAAGGCCGGGATTTTCATCGATCATGTGGGCGAACAACGAGACCGGGGTAATACAGCCTCTCGCCGAAGCGGCTGAAATAGCGAAGGCGGCTGGATGGTGGGTGCACACCGACGCGATCCAGGCTGTCGGTAAAGTGCCCGTGAGAGTTGACGAAATCCCCGTCGATTTTCTTTCGATAAGCGGCCACAAGTTCCATGCTCCCAAAGGAGTCGGTGCTCTTTTTATCCGAAACGGAACACCCTTCGAGCCAATGATCAGGGGCGGGGGACAGGAAGGTGGTCATCGAAGCGGCACTGAGAATGTCCCTTACATCGTCGGTCTTGGTGAAGCGGCGGCGATCATGCTCGAGGAAATGAGTAACGGCGGCCTCGATCGTATCGCTGTTCTCAGGGATCGGCTTGAAACAGGGTTAGGTGAGCGACTCAACAGGGTTGAGTTCAACGGATCGAGAGAGCATCGCACCGGAAACGTCGCCCATGTTTCCATTCCCGGAAAAGTCGCCGCTGAAATGTTACCCAAACTCGATGCCGCCGGGATTCAATGCTCCGCTGGTAGCGCCTGCATGACCGGAAAGAACCAGCCCAGCCATGTTCAGAAAGCAATGGGATTCAGCGATGAGAAAGCGTTCAGTAGTCTGAGATTGAGTCTCTCGATTTTCACGACTGAGGCAGAGGTTGATGAAGCGATCAATATCATCGCGGAGACGGTGAAGGATTGATCAATAATCGTAAGTTCCCGTCATTCCGCGCGTCATCTTCGTTGACGTTTCCCGCGTAACGCAGCACACTCCGCTCTGCAACAAAGGAGAGAGATGGGCACCTGGTGGGCCCCGCGGTCTTCAAAACCGTTGTCGGTGAGTGATCCTTACCGGGGTTGGTTCGATTCCTTCCCTCTCCGCTACCCTCTTAAATTCAATGGCTTGTGGGATTTTCAGGCCTTTGATTTTCGCCCCTTTCACAGCTGTTTTGTAGTCCAGGTATACAAATAAATACAAATAACTCTGGCTTCCTGAGATCTGTCCGAATAGTTTTTGAGCATGGTTGAGGGTCACCGAACAAGTCAGGGAGTGGGTTATCGGAAGGGAAATTCGGTTAAGGTGACAAGGTGGAAGAACCACCCGGCTTACAAGTGGCGGGCGAGTTATATCGAGAGCGGGAAGTATCAGAGCAAGGGGTTCAAGACGAAAAAGGCCGCTGAAGCGTGGGCGGCTGAGAAGGAGGCCGAACTCTTTTCCTCGGGGACCGAAGATCCATTGACCTTTCAGGAGCGATCTGCGGTCCTCGAATTTCGGGATCGAATTGCTGATCTTGGAGTGCCCATCCGTGAGGTGTTGGAGCGGGAAGTAGAACGCCTTGAGATGGCGAAGCGTTCGGTGACAGTGCGAGAGGCTGTCGAAGAGATGGTCGAGCTGAAGGCTCGCACCGCGAAGTCGGAACGAAATCTCCAAACGGTAAAGTCGCAGTTGAATCGGTTTGCCCGGGACAAGGGGGAAATGGTCGTTTCGGACGTTTCGTTGAAGGACGTCGACGATTGGTTGTTGGGACTGACTGTTGGCGACTCTGAGGAGAGGGTTTCCGCGCAGACCTGGAAGAACTATCGCCGGCACCTGAAGATGTTGTTTGGCCAGTGCGTGGCTTGGGGCTATTGCGACGCCAACCCGGTCGAGAAAGCCCAGGAGCCAGAGAAGGCGGAAACCGAGCCCGGAATTTTGACGCCCAAAGAAGTCGGCGACCTGCTGACCGGAGCGGGGGCGGACATTCAAGCAGCCATCGCTATCGGGTTGTTTGCGGGTCTTCGGGTCTCTGAAATCCAGCGTATTTCTTGGGAGGAGGTAAATCTGACGACAGATCTGATCAAGCTGGAGGGTGCTGTGACAAAGAAGAAGTTTCGGCGAGTGATTCCGATTCGACCGAATCTGAAAGCGTGGTTGCTGCTGTTGCAGAAGAAGCAAGGGCCTCTCGCACCGCAGGGGCAGGAATGGAGGTTGGCTTTTGCGGCTGCCCGTCGAAACGCAGGGTTTGCCGTTCGATTGAATTCGAGTGAGACGGTAAAGCCGAAAGGAAAGGAGTGGAAGGTCAATGCGATGCGGCACTCGTTTGCTTCCTACGGGATCCAGAGTGAGCAGGACGCTGCGAAGATCGCTCTCGAGTTAGGGCATAGAGGAAGCACCCAGACTATATTTGAGCACTACAGAGCCACTTGTGAGCCGGAAGAGGCGAAAGCGTTCTGGAATATCTTCCCGGAAGGAGAAGGGAATGTGGTGAGTATTGCTGGCTGAGAACTCATTCTTCGCGTGCACCACCCCTTTTGAAGTGTCGCCCGCAGCGCCCCGAATAGCCGCCACTTTGTTGCAATCGTTTCCTTGGATCGCGCCCACAGACCCGCCTTAGAAGCCACTCGAACACTGCTTCGCAGTTCTCGCTATTCGTCAACCCCTCGAGGTGTAGCCGCAGTCACGAGAATTCAACGATCTCTGTTGGAGGTGATTATTCTCGGGCGTTTCTCCAGTAAGCAGTAATTCTCGACTACGGATCAATCTCATTATCGTCATTGGCCCGAACAGCGTTCTTGCGTGCTTTGCTTTCAGTTTCATCGGCTTGAGCTCGGGATTAGAAGGAGCAGGATTCAGCGTCATACGAGCATGCCATGTTTGGAGAATTCTTGCCCTGCTCGGTTTCTTTGATAATGCTCACTAGAATGCGACCCCTTGATATCACTTTGGGAGGAGCTGCGAGAAATCCTACCAGGCTGAGAAAATTGACTCTACGAGAATACATCTCCAGCGACTCGAAGGTGATTTGCCAATGGATTACGGATCCAAGGTTTTTATTGCAATGGGCTGGCCCAGGTTTCACCTATCCGATGACTCCAGAGCAGTTCTCCAGCCTGGAATCCAATGATCGGATCAAAGGATACACACTGGCGGATGAACAGACTGTGTTGGGCTACGGGGAGATTATCCAAAGGACTGAGAAGGACGGCTTGGTTTGTAGGGTGATTGTTGCCGACTCGCTAAGGGGGACCGGGGCAGGAAAGCAACTGATCGAGGAACTGGTCGAGGAAGCTTTCAAAAATCTCGCCCTAGAAAAACTCACCTTGAACGTTTTTGATTTCAACGAAAGCGCGATTCGATGCTACAAGAGCGTTGGCTTCAAAGAGACGAATCGCTTGGAAGGTGCCCGCGACTTTGAGGGCGAAAAATGGAGCCTCGTCGTCATGGAGCTTCATAACCCAAACCCGGCCTGACGTGTGATCAGAAAAGTAAATTTGCACGTTCGAACTGACAACGACAAGGCCTTGGGACTATACCGTAAGAAGGGCTTCACCATTGAAGGAACGGTAAAGATGGACATGTGCGTCAGAGGAGTTTACTACGACCATCACATCATGGGGCTTACAATCGATCCACCGGAAGAATTATGAACAGCGATTCGACTTCTAGAAAGGGATCGATATCACTTAGGGAAGCGGTGAATTCGGATCTGGCTATGTTTTTCGAAATGCAATCCGATCCTGTCGCTGTTCATATGGCAGCGTTCACCCACGAAGACTCTTCGAATCGCGAGTCTTTTCTGGCTCGTTGGGAGACAATCTTAGCGAACCCAAGCGTGACTGCTCGGAGCATAGTGCGAGGTGAGGATTTGCTTGGGAGTGTTCTCAGCTACGAGGAGTCCGGCAGACTGGAAGTCACATACTGGATTGATCGGCAAAGTTGGGGGAAGGGAGTCGCAACCGAGGCTCTGAAGTTGTTTCTTCAGACCGTCGATACCCGCCGACCGATGCAAGCACGCGCCGCTACAGATAATCTGGCGTCTCTTCGGGTTCTCGAAAAGTGCGGCTTTAGTGTCATCGAAGAAACTAGCGGCTTTGCCAATGCTCGCGGAGAAGAGATCGACGAATTCGAACTTGAGCTCTCAGGATACTAACAGTTGCACAGAACAGTTCGATGTAGGAAAGCCAGATCTATCCTGATCCCGCCGCGAGTCGATTGACATACTTGAATCGATTCATTTAACTCTCAAGGAATTCAGCCACCAGGATCGGGCTGACAAGTTTCACACGTTGTGCCAAAATGAACATCGCTAAGCTCTTCGACCAAGCTGCAGAGTCCTATGACGCGACCAGGAAAAAATACATTCCTTGTATCGCAGATTTTTATGGCGTTCTGATTGAGCAAATTCCTTTTGGATCGAGAGATCAATTTTCCGTTTTGGATCTTGGTGCTGGAACGGGCCTTTTGACTTCGATGATCAGAGGAGCCTTTCCTCGGGCGAGTTTCGTTCTGGCGGACGTGTCGGCAGAGATGCTTGAGAAAGCAAAGTTGAGATTTCAAGGCGTTGAGAATATCGAGTATCGGATTGTCGACTTTGAGTCAGAACCAATACCTGGCACCTACGATGTTGTTGTTTCAGCTTTAGCTCTCCATCACGCACCACTTGATCGCCTTCAGGGCGTGTTTGATAAGATTTATGGGTGCCTGAAGCCCCGGGGGATGTTTTTGAACGCCGATCAGATTCTTGGAAGAACACGCGAAATCGAAAGAGAATATGAAAGGGCCTGGCTTCGCCATGCCAAGTTGGCGGGTTGCACCGAGGAAGAAATCGATATCGCGATCGAGAGGATGAAGGCTGACAGAACTTCTACCTTATCGGATCAACTCGGCGCTCTTGAAAAGAGCGGCTTTGAATCGTTGAATTGCTGGTATCAATTTTACCGCTATGCGACCTACTCAGGAACCAAACCCGCATAGACGGGGGGACTGAAGCCCTGAACGTTCCCACTCGAAGTGCCTTCTCTAACTTCCTGTTTTTCCACAATCAACCCACTCTTCCCAGCAGGGTCGAGGGCTCTTGAACTTACGACAAAAATGAAGATGCCTGTTCAGATAGTTCCTTTTGACCGTTCTTCTCACCAACAGAGTGTCATCAAATTGTGGGAGAGCGTCTTTGGATACGAAGATGCACACAATGACCCGCTACTCATTCTTCAGAAAAAGCAGGATGTGGATGACGGTCTTTTCTTCGTGTCATTAGACGAGAGCGGCGCAGTCACTGGAACGGTAATGTGCGGCTACGATGGGCATCGAGGATGGATCTACTCACTAGCCGTGCACCCCGAGTTCCAACGAAGAGGAATAGGCACTGAATTGATGACCTACGCCGAAAGCACGCTTGAGAAACTGGGCTGTATGAAGATCAACCTTCAGATTGTGCAAGGAAATGAGAAGGTTCAGAATTTTTACACAGCCATTGGATTTTCAACCGAGGAGCGAGTTAGTATGGGAAAGCGTTTACCCTCAAATATCCCTAATGTCGACCTAGGTGCCGATGATCAGTTGCCTCACTGGGCTGAGTCGAAATATGACTGAACATGAGATCGCCAACCCTGGTCGGCGTAAACGTTTGATTAAATGGAATGGATCACATCGAAATAACCGAAAACGAGAAAGAAACCGTTTACTCATGGCTGCGCGACTACAACCACGAGCGGAACGGGGACTTCATGCGATCTCTCGAGATCGAGGGCACCGAGATTCCCCTGTTCCTATCAGCAAGGAACGAAAATGGAGAGGTGATTGGTGGTCTTGAGGGATCGATCCTGCATAAATGGCTCAAGATTGACATCATGGCCGTGGAGCCTTCTCATAGACGCGAGGGGGCAGGGATAGAACTCGTGGAACGCGCGGAAAGGATCGCCGTTGAGCAGGGATGCGAATTCGCTTTTGTCGATACGATGAGCTACCAAGCGCCGGGCTTTTACGAGCGATTGGGGTATAATGTGGTGGGGAGGATTCCCGATTGGGATTCTCATGGACATGAGAAGCTGTATTTCACCAAGTCCTTGCCACAGATCCAGACCGAGCTGGGCAGTATCGAGCAAGCGGCGACTCGTTCTGAATCGACATGACCCTCTTTCCCTTCAACACTTAACTCTGCTCCGAGGTGGCGCTCTCAGTATTCGCTGTAGAAGCTCAAAACTTCGCTCCACAAATGATCGTTTGTCGCCGTGCTTCCAAGGATGACGTCGCGCTCTTTCGAGAGATCCGCTTGAAGGCTCTCAAGGATAGTCCGGATGCATTTTGTTCAACCTATGAATCTGCGTTGCAACGCGATCTGCATTCCTGGGAAGAGCAGCTGTGGTCGACCACGGCTGGAGGGGATCGGAATACACAGTTCGCATTTGAAGGTGACTTTTGCATCGGCGTTGCTGCGTTGTATCGGGAACCAGTAACTTCATCAGGTGACATCATTATGATGTGGGTTGACCCCCAGTATCGCGGCTCCAACGCTGCATCGTCTTTGGTGAGCAACCTCTTGGGGTGGGCGAAAGATTCTGGATTTGATGAGGTGTTTCTGGAAGTGACAGACTCCAATGCACGGGCAATCAAGTTCTACGAGAATATGGGTTTCTACGACACAGGAGAGCGGGTCGAAATTGATTCGGAGCGGAATCTGACTGGAATACGCATGGCCCAAACGTTGGGCTGACAAGCTGGCGCACTCATACTCGATGCTGGCTCGGAGTCGATTGACTTCTTTGATGCGACTTCCTACTTTGATTCCGACGTGGCACTCCTGCATCGATCAGGTGGAAATCGACGTAAGCCGAATATTTCAGAGCAGTTGCGAAGATGAAAAGCGAGATACAGTTTCGGGACGCGACCCATGAAGACTTGCCGGATATCGTTCGTCTTCTTTCGGACGATCCTCTGGGACGTGAGCGGGAGGCAGACACTTCGCCACTTCCCAATAGCTACCATTCAGCGTTCGAGGCAATTGATTGCGATTCGAACAATCAATTGGTCGTCGTCGAATCTATGGGGGGCGTCATTGGTATGCTCCAACTTACCTTCATTCCTTATCTGACATTTCGCGGGAGTTGGAGAGCGGTGATAGAGGGTGTCCGAATCGATCAGGAGTTTCGGTCCCGGGGGATTGGCCAAAAACTCATTTCTCATGCGGTTGAACTCGCCAAGAGACGGGGATGCCACCTGATTCAGTTGACCTCCGACAAAAGAAGACCAGAGGCGATCCGTTTCTACGAAAGACAGGGTTTCGTTTCCTCCCATGAGGGGTTGAAGCTCAACTTAGGGCCGGGAGATGAGAGCCCTTGAAATAGCGAATAGGCAGGTGATCACAAATTGCGAACCAGTCGTGAGTCGATTATCGAATGAATATTCAAACCTCAATCCCTCATTCGGAGGGGCGGTTGGTAGACCGTGATTCCGCGCAAACTTTTTCTGAAAAGCCCATGCCTCTCCGAGCGGTCATATTCGATCTCGATCAAACTCTTCTCGATCGGACAGCATCTCTGGGAGCATTTCTAAAATGGCAAACGGACGGGATGCTGAAGCCAGACCTGGAGAGCCCTCCTGAATTTATTTCCCGCTTCGTAGAACTGGATAACAACGGTCGAGTCTGGAAGGATGTGGTTTACCAGAGATTGATTGAAGAGTTCGCCATTAACGGCTGGAAGACTGAGGAGCTTCTGGCCGTCTATGAGAGCTGTTTCTGTGCCTTCAGCGTCCCGCGCATTGGGGTTGATCAGGCGATTGGCGAATTAGCAGGGAGCTACTTCTTGGGCTTGATCTCGAATGGAAAGTCTCCATTTCAGGAGCGCAACTTTCGAGCGCTTGGCTATTCGTCTTCGTTCGACAGTATCATCGTTTCCGAAGCCGTCGGACTCAGAAAGCCCGATCCTGAAATCTTTCATCTTGGGTGTTCTGAGCTGAATGTGGACCCGAAAGAAGCTGTCTTTGTGGGGGATAGCCCGGTGGCTGATATCTCAGGCGCACGGGAGGCAGGTCTGGCAACGATCTTTGTTCCGACTGAATTGAATCCAAGTTGCGAAGAAGCGGACGAAACATGCGAAGACATGTCTTATCTTCCTGCTGCGATTGCGAAACTGGGAGAGTTGCAATGACACTTAGCCAAAGAACGTCGGGATTTGTTGCCTCTTCGAAGTTTCAATGCATTTACTCCACCTGACTGCCACCTTACATGGATACCGTGAAAACTTGGGAAAATCATCGAAAGGTGCAGGCAGTCGCGAAGGATGTCCTCATGGTTCTTGGACAGTCGATCTCTTCTCGGGATACGGAGACCTCGATCGCTCAACGTGCGAAAGAAATGTTGGCTGACCGAGGTATTTCTGAGACGTGGTATTACGATTGTCCTGCACTCGTCCTGTTGGGATCTCGTAGTTGCGCTTCTCTTTCCGGACGCGACTACCAACCCGGCAATGAACCCGTGGGAGAGTTCAACCTTGTGACCGTCGACTTGAGCCCCTCCCGAGAGGGTGTCTGGGGCGATTGCGCTCGAAGCTTCTTCGTCGAGTCAGGAGCACCCGTTCGTGAACCCGCAACCCAACAGTTTCAGGAGGGGCTGCGTGTTCAATTTGAGCTGCACGCCACGATGAAAGATTTCGTGTCGCCAGAAACGACATTTGAAGAACTCCACCGTTTCTCTAACGACAAGATCGCTACCGCAGGCTTCGAGAACCTGGATTTTATGGCAAACCTCGGGCACAGCATCGGCTCTTCCCTGGATGATAGAATCTATATCGAAGAAGGGAATTCGACTCGTTTGTCGGAGGTTGAGTTCTTCACGTTCGAGCCGCACATTCGCCAAGCCGACGGTTCATGGGGTTTCAAGCACGAGAATATCTACTACTTCAATGAAGACGGAGCTGCTGTGGAGCTTTAACAAAGGGACTTATGCTCGCCATTTTTGATATCGACGGCACCGTTTGCGACACTCAAGACGTTGAAGAGCGTTGCTACGCAACCGCATTCGAAGAGGTTTGCGGAGTCTCGCTTTCCACGCTGGATTGGAACCAGTATCCAGAAGCAACGAGTAGCGGAATTTTCCGCTCAGTTCTCAACGATCGTCCTGATCTTTTGAAACTTGAACAAGAGTTCGAATCTCGTTTTGTTCAGCTTTTGAAGGAGGCTCAACCAGAGTATCCAGCCGACTTTTCTCCCATCTCCGGTGCTGTAGAATTCATCGATCGTCTGTCTGACAGTTCGGGGATTTCAGTTGCCTTTGCCACGGGGGGATACTACTCAGAAGCCGAGTTTAAGCTGAAGTGCTGTGGCATTGATCTGGCGAAGTTTCCTCAGGCAACCTCCAGTGACGTCCCGGGACGGAGCGACATTATCACGCTCGCCGCTCAACGTGCAGGGCTGAGTCTGTCACGGAGTGTCTATTTTGGTGATGCTCTATGGGATATCTCTGCGTGCAATCGGATTCAGTTGCCGATGATCGGAATCGGTCGCCGAATCGATCAGCTTCGAGAACATGGCCTCACTTGCGCGTTTCGAGACTACTCGAATTCGGATGCCATCTGGAACGCCTTTCGACGGGCAGCGAATGAAGAGCGTGACTCGCCTGCCAACCCGGCCTGATTTGACATGCCTCTAATCGATCAGACACTCATTCCTTTTTCAACCCCTTGCTTCTAGATCTAGTGGCACATCTCAGACTTTTGCATAGAAATGCGGTATCAATTCAAAGCCTTCATTTTTGATCTCGATGGAACACTTGTCGATTCGGCGGCTATCGTAGAGTTTGTGATGCGGCGGTGGTGTCGCGAGAACGAAATCGAGTACGCGTTGCTTGAGGGTTCTTCCCGTAGTTCAAGAACTGAAGATACAGTGCGGAGTCTGGCTCCCCACCTCGATTGCAAACGTGAGGCGGAAGAGATTGAGGCAATTGAAAGAGAGGAATTGAAGAATCTTAAAGAGATCGAAGGAGCGTTAGCGTTCCTTAAGCGCCTTCCAAAGGATCAATGGGCAGTAGCGACTTCGAGTGATTCACTCACTGCGAAAGCAAAACTCAAGGCTACAGGCATGCCTTTGCCCAGCGTCTTGATCGGAGGTGACCAAGTTGAGCAAGGAAAGCCGCACCCCGAGGCTTATCTCTCGGCAACGAAACGTCTGAAACGATTGCCCGCAGATTGTCTTGCTTTCGAGGATTCGGAAACCGGCATTTCGTCCGCGTTGGCTGCAGGATGCAGTGTGATGGTGGTGGGAGCACAGAGCACGAAATCCAACCCTCAGATCATCGGAAGCATCAGGGACTTCGAGGGGATCGATTTCGAGATTGGGCAAAGCTCTTCCTTGACGTTGACATGCTGATCAATGCCGAATGACTATTCCAACCTAGAGACGCTTCACCGAAAGGCATGAACCTTGAGATCACATCAGAACCGGATCCGGCGGACGAAAACAAGATCATTGCCGAGACCCGCAGTTTCAATCTCAAGTGCATGCCCGACGACGTGAAGCCTCTGTGTGTCTTCGATCGATTGGCGGACGGACAGATTATCGGCGGGCTGACAGGTAAAACTTTTTGGAATTATCTGGATGTCTCGTTCCTTTGGGTTGCCGAAGCCTACCGAAATCAAGGCCGGGCGACGGCTATCTTAGAAGCTGCCGAGAACGAGGCAGTTGCGCGAGGCTGCGAACACGTGTTGCTCGACACCTACAGTTTTCAGGCTCTGGGGTTCTACACGAGACTTGGCTACGTCGAATTTGGAACTCTCGATTACTATGCTGGTGATCACACGAGGCACTTTCTTCGCAAGAACCTGCGGTGAAGCTTCGGCGAAAAGAACCTTCGCAGATGAGGACATCTCCTTCGACAAAATCTACGACCTTTCGAAGAGTTTCATTCGTTATATTCCGCGCGTGGTCGGAGTATACCCAATCGTTTTCGTTGCTCCAGAATGTGGGCGACCCATCCTGCAAGTCTCCCAATCAGGAACAAGCTGGTAGCCTTTTTCTTCGAGAGTTCCATCGCAGAAACCAGCATAGCCAACCCCATGTCCATGGACGGCTTAAAGTCACTCGCTTGATCCATAAATTCCACCAAGTTGCATAGATGTGCCAAATCGTCTGACTCGGGGTTTACAGATAAGGCAGCTTCCATAATTGGTTGAAAACGAGGATCACCGTTTGCGTACAGTTTGTGGCCGAATCCAGGGATCAGTTCCCCTCGCTCCAAGTGGGCTTTTGCGACATCTGATGCATTTCCGTGCTGATTGATTTCTCCAAGAAGAGCGAGAATCCGGACAACGGCTTGTCCATGTTTCGGTCCAGAATAGGCTCCAATTGCAGAACTGAGACCGGAATAAAGATCTGCCCCTGTTGAAGCAGCAATGCGAGCTGCGAAGGTGGATGCGTTTAATTCGTGCTCGGCACACAGGATCAAAGCCGTGTCGATTGCTCGATGCACCTTTTGCTCGGGAAGCCCTAGGGCCTTTTCCAGTATTCGCGAAACAGATTGCTGTTGGATCGATTCGCGGACTAACGAGGGGGACTCCGGTAGTGCGACACTGGCAGCGATCATCTGAATGAGATGCCTCGCTCTCCCAAGCTCAGCTTCCTGTGATCTCAAGTGTCGGTCTGGATCACGAGCTGCCACGTAGGGTAGCAGCATTGCCACCGTAGTTGGAAACGGGACGTCGTCTGGGAGAAATTCGCAGGGAAGAAACGTCGATATGGAATCAGCCGACCATTGCGGATCAGTCTCTGGCTGTTTCCCAGTCCACAGCAATTCGGAGGCGAATTCGAAACTGCGTTCCTCTTTCACGATTTCCAGCGGTGAAACCCCTCGATAAGTCAACATCCCATCCTGAATGCAGCTTACTGAGGTTTGGATAACAGGTTGCCCCCAATTCATTGCCTCGGCAGCGACAGGCCCATGCCCTGAACGAGCTTCAGATTTTCTCTTCAAACGCAGGATATCTGCAGTCAGGTAACGAGTCTTTTTTCTGCCCCGCTTTTCTTTCTCAATCAGGCCGCGACTGACATAGCTGTACAAAGTGGCAGGTTTGATATCGAGAATCCGACAGGCTTCATCTGTCGGGATAAAAGTTGGATATTGATTATTCAATCAAGATTTACAGAGCTTATTTGCCCAATAATTTGGGGGAACTGTGAACGAGAGCAATCCTTATATTGACTTTCGATCAATATTTTATCCCATCCATGAAATCAATGAAAGACCTCTCTATTGGACTCGAAGGAGTTGTTGTAGCCGAAACTGAATTAAGTCACGTCGATGGCCTTGAGGGCCAGTTGCTCATTCGTGGGCAATGTGTCGAAGCGATTGCTGGAAATCTGACTTTCGAGGAATGCGCCGCGCTGCTCTGGACCGGTTCGACGTCACCTGATTTCCGTGAAAAATTGGGGCGGTCACGTTTTCAGGCGTGGCATCAGCTTTCGCGGCAACCACAACTTCTAACTTTGCACAATCCGATGGACGCTATTCGTGGGTTTGTCGGTGGTTTCGACGCTACAGGAGATCTGTTCGAGGATGCCTTGACTGTAACCGGAGCCATTCCAGTCATGGTCGCTGCTTGGTCACGACGGAAAAACGGTGAAGACCCGATCGAACCCGATCCCCGTGCCTCCCACGCAGAGGACTTTCTTCAGATGATAAGAAACAAGAGTGCTAACGAAAGCAAGATCGCAGCGCTCGACGCGTATCTGGTGACAGTCATCGACCACAGTCTCAATGCTTCGACCTTTGCAGCCAGGGTCGTCGCTTCAACGCGTTCCGATCTGATATCGGCTATCACCGCAGCCATCGGAGCTCTAAAAGGGCCATTGCATGGCGGCGCCCCTGGCCCAGTTCTCGATATGTTAGACGAAGTGGGCGAACCACATAGGGCACATGGTTGGGTCCGGGCCGAATTAGATAAGGGCAACCGAATTATGGGAATGGGACATCGGATCTATCGAGTTCGCGATCCGAGAGCCCTGGTGCTTGAGCGCTGCATCGATCGAATGTCTACTTCCTCCGAGACTGCAGAGCGAATTAAATTGGCTAAGGCTGTAGAGTCTGCCGCTCTGAAGGAACTCGCAATTAGGAAGCCGGATAGAAAGCTTTGTGCCAATGTGGAATTCTATACGGCAGTGCTTCTAGAAGCCGTCGGGTTGCCCCGAAATCTTTTTTCCCCGACCTTTGCAGTGGGAAGAGTCGCAGGATGGTGTGCTCACGTGATGGAGGAGCAAAGATGTGGCAAATTGATTCGGCCGACGGCAAAGTATGTGGGCCCCCGTCCTTGACCTGGCGGTTGCCCCTAAACTAAATAGCCTTGGACGAAATGAAGCACCAACTTGATCAGGAGATCTCAGTAGTAAACGCGCTCACGGGCAATCCCTATCTGTTGCTCCCCATTTCGAAGCTGGAAGCCTCACCTGCGAATCTCGATGACATCACTGCGATCTGTAATCAGGAACTCGTCTACAAATGGTGCTTTCGATCACTTTGCGATGGCAAACCCTATCCCCCTACGATGGCCTCCGATTGGATCAACTGGGGTACGGAAGGCTGGGAAAAGGGGACTCATTTTGTCTACGTGGTTACCAGTTCTGACGGAAGAGTTGCCGCTGCTTGTGACATCAAGAGCGCAGACCTGAAGAGAGCCGAAATTGGCTATTGGTCGAGCGCAGATCATCGGGGCATCATGACCAATGCAGTTCGAAAACTGATTCAACTTGCGGACAATGCAGGGTTCCGAGTTCTCTTCGCTGACATCCATCCGGAAAATCGACGCTCACTAGCTGTCATTAAAAGATGCGGATTTCATCAAGTGGATCGGCGGCCAACGATTGAAGGCCATATCCCTTTCGATCGAATTCACTCGAACAGAAAAGGCGGCGAAAATGAAAAGCCTTCTCTACGGTCCAATCCCAACGTGGGTTGAGCATTCAACGATCTATCGCATAGTTAATGCAAACTGTCGGCGTGCAGCGAATCCACTTTAACCTTCTGCCAAACAAATGGTCTCACTTAGAGAAGCATCGGAGAAAGATATAGACGCTCTTCACGAAATATATTCCCACGAAACTGTCTCACCCAACATGGGCTTTGATCCATGCTCAAGAGACGAATTTGAAGAGATTTACAGGGAATTTTCTACGGCTGGACAGATACTCGTCGGAGAAGATCACCATGGAGTCATGGCGGTATGCCTTGTGAATCGGCGAAAATTTCGCCTTCGTCATTCGGCTTACGTTGGCTCGCTGGCGGTCCATTTTTCTGCACAAGGATCGGGAGTGGGTCGGGAATTTTTCGGCAGCATCATCGATCAATTGATCGATGAAGGATTTTCCCGGATCGAGTTACTCGTAGCTACGGACAACAAAATCGCGATTGAGTTCTTTCAGAAGTTAGGGTTTGAAGTCGAAGGCACTCACATCGACTATTTTTCCCGTGCAGGAAGTGATTCTTTGTTTAGCGAACATACGATGGCTCTCCTGACGAGTCGCAATCCAGGCTAAGAGGGATTCGCTGCCCTCCGTCGAGTCGAAAGTCCGTATTTTAATTCAGGAGTCAGCTTGCATGTTCTTCCTGTAGCAACATCGTTTTAACATCCAGAAAAGAAATGATACGCGGAGAGAAAGTGATTTTGCGAACGTTCCGGGAAAGGGATCTGGATCCGTATGTTGAGATCGTCAATGATTCTGCCAGCCTCACACCCTACTGGCCGGCATTTTTGCAATCAGAGCCTAACCTGCGTAAGGAGTTCTCTGAGAGTGGTTTCTTGAAAGAGGATTACAAGGTCCTGCTAGTGACCGACAAAGAGGGGGCTTTCATCGGTGAGGTAACCTCATTCAAGACGTCACCTAATCTTCAGGGACCTGAGGTTGCCTATCGGATTTTTCGAGAGGAGAACCGAAGGAAGGGCTACGCGACCGAAGCATTGAGACTCTTTTCTGCCTATCTCTTTCGTTCTGAGGCGAATATTCTTCGTTTAACGGCCATGATCAGGACGGACAATGCTGCCAGCATCAGCCTGATTCAGAAGTGTGGTTACCAAAAAGAGGGCACGCTGAGGAATGCAGAGATGCACAGTGGAGTGCCTCACTCCTACGAGGTATTTTCCTTGCTGAGGGACGAATGCCCTAAACTTGAAGAGCTCACCAACGATGCCCCTTCTGGTTAGGCGGCTGCCAAGACACAATGGAAAGGAAGACTTTGGCCGGCTCCCAAAACAAGTCAGCACGGTTCTCTCATCTCTTTGGATGCGCAGACCGGTGCTTCCATAGGGTTTCAGATCAAATCAGCGGAAACTTTCGCACCAAGATATGAATCATCCTCTCAGAGAACGGTTTCTTCGATTCGCGAATTCGGAGTGCTGTGGCTCTTCCTAGCGTTATTATCATCATTCTCTGTCCATCGCAAAGAATGAGGGCCTGACCGCCCTCCGTCTCAAGGTATCCTTCTTCCAAAACGGGGTCGAAAAAATGTTCCGCTCGCTACCCCTGGCGGTCATGCCGGGAGGTTTGACCGGATCCCCGCGTGAGTTGTTAAGTTGGCAATGTGAACGTCCCTAAAGCCCGAAAGCAAAAAGTGAATCAACTCCCGACACCTCCCTCTTTTTTGAGCTATGAAGAGGTCACGATTGTCTTCAGCGGAATGACTGATGGTGACGATGAGCGAGGATTCGTTCCGGGATATCACTTCAAGATTCTCAATGCCGACTCGAAAGAGATGGGACACTTGAATTTTCGAGTCGGCGATACCGAGCATATAAGGATGGCGGCAGGTCACATCGGATTTGAAGTGGCTGAACAGCGCCGGGGTAATCGATACGCCTTTAAAGCCTGTCGCGCTGCGGCCCCCTGGGTTTCGGAGGTTTCAGGCAGTGTCCTGATTACGGTCGATCCGGACAACCTTCCCAGCATTAGGACTATCGAGAAACTTGGTGCTGCTTTTCTCGATGAAGTGGATGTGCCACAAGGCGACCCCCATTTTCTGAAAGGATCTCTACGAAAGCGTCGTTATCTATGGGAGCCAACCTTGGGGAGTTGATCCGATGCCTCCGCTTAGAGAAGTAATCGACTCTTCAGTATTAGGACTCCAGAAGTCAACCTCCCGGAATCATGCACGAACTCATCAAAGAAATCCGAGCCCTGGCCCAAACGGGGCTACACTACACCAAGGATCCGTTCGACCGTGAGAGATTCGAACGCCTCATCGCAATTGCTTCAGAACTCTTTACGAGCTTGAGTGACACGGATCTTGAGTCCGTGGAGCGATTCTTTATTCCTGAAACCGGATACGCCACCCCAAAAGTCGATTTGAGGGCCTGCGTGTTCAGGGACGACAAAGTGTTGCTCGTCAAAGAACGCTCGGACGATCTCTGGGCTCTCCCAGGAGGATGGGCAGACCAGAATGAATCTCCACGTGAGGGGATTGTCAGAGAGATCAAAGAAGAATCAGGATTCGATGCAGAGATTCATTCCCTCTACGCGATCAAGGATCGCGACCGGAATCCTTACAAGCCAAAGTATCCCGTTAGCCTCTACAAGATGTTCTTTACAGCAACTGTAACAGGTGGAAGACCGCTGGAGAATTTGGAAGTATCCGAGATCGGTTTCTTTGAGGAAGATGACTTGCCACCACTCTCCGAAGCACGAGTTTTGCCACCGGACATCAAGGAAGGATTTCGTGCATTCAGAGACCAATCGCGGATGTGCACCTTCGACTGATTTCGTGAAGAAACTTTCCGATCAGGGCGAAGGCGCCAAGTTTGATGAGGTTTCGAGTTGATTGACTTCCCTGATTCGAATCCTTACCGTCCTTTCGAGATCGCGCTCCCGTATCGGGCTGGCATCTCTTGAAAGAACTGTGATGAAATGGAATTTGAAGATCACATAACTCACTACTTCGAACACGAGCTGGGGCCATTTCTCAGCATCTGCGATCTAGACGAAGCGGCGACCAAATCGATAATCGAACGCGAGAAAGATGCAGACACAGGGTTCAATCGATACTCTTACGGAAAAGACTTTTTCGATTACCGAAAAGTGGCCGATGACCTTCTCATTGATTGCTACGAAAAGAAGTTCGGTAAAAAACCCGAACGAAGACCATATTTTGCTGCTCTTGGTGATGCAGACGTAGTCGGGGGCTTGTACCGCGACCCCTACAAAATTCGAATTCCGCTGGACTACTTATCAGACTTCGACGTTACCTTCATGTGTCCAGATCACTTTCCGCTGGTCTGCATGAGTGACAGAAAAGTGGAACGCTATTTCGGGCATCCATTGCCGGAAGACTACACCGAGAAGAGGTATCCATACTTCGGAAAGCTGCTGACCATTGACGAGCTAAGGTCGCAGAACGAAAAGCTCAAAATCGACAATTACCTCGAGGAGAAAAGAATGACGAACTCCTGGCACCGGTATGTTGAAGCTCACATCTGGGCAGACCCACAAGCCATGAGAGAACGATTCTCTAATTGGATCGAAGTTGACCCAGAGCCTTTCACACTCGGAGACGTGACCTTCCTTCAAAACTACAAACAACTCAGGCAGCACAGGGCGCCGCAGACAACGAGCGTAAGCACTCGCGTCTGACCTCAGTGTTCTACTGGAAAATGAACACGAGCCAACTTTCGATTTGGGCATGCATAACATTTCTTTTTGTCGTTGTAATGATTGGTACGACCACTGTCGCGAAGGAGGGCATGGAGATTGATGCCCAGACAAGAAGTCAGGTTGTTGAGATTCTGTCCAACGATCTCGTTGAGAACTATGTTTTCCCGGACGTTGCCAAACAGATCGTATCAGAGCTGGAGTCGAGTAAATCAGATTACACGGAGATCACGAACGCGGAGGAGTTCGCCGATGCGATTACCAAAATCATTCAGTCAATCAACAATGACCGACATCTGCGAGTCATTCATTCCGTCCGGAAGATCCCTGTGAGACAAAAGCGTAGCGAACCGACGGAAGAAGAAGTCAGACGTGACCAAGCTGAAATGGCTCGCAAAAATTACGGATTTGAGTCCGTTAAGAGACTTGAGGGTAATATTGGTTATATCGAACTAAGGGGGTTCAGGGATCATGAACTGGGAGAAGATACGGTTGCTGCAGCAATGAGCTTCATCCACAACACCGATGCGCTAATTATCGATCTGCGTCAAAACGGTGGCGGGTCTCCAAAAATGGTTGCGCTTATTTCGTCCTATTTCTTTGGTGATCAAAAAGTCCACTTGAATAGTATTTACTGGAGGAAAGGCGATACAACTGAGAATTTTTTCACCAATGAGTCGGTAATGGGCAAGAAGTATGGCAACAAGGATATCTATATTCTGACTAGCAGCCAAACTGGCTCCGCTGCCGAAGGGTTTTCGTACCATCTTCGAAACCTGGACCGCGCAACGATTGTTGGGGAAACAACTCGCGGAGCTGCTCACCCCGGTGATCGATTTCGATTACACGAACACTTCAGTGCCTTTATTGCCACAGGGCGTGCAATCAATCCGATTACGAAAACAAATTGGGAGGGTGTTGGCGTCAAACCTCATATCTCAACATCGAAAGAAGCCGCTCTCGATACGGCGATCGTGAGCGCGCTTGAAAAGAAGGTGGCAGGGATTACTGATGAACGCAGGAAGGCTTCCATCGAACGACTGATAGTCAGCGCTAAAAAGAAGCTTGGGAATTAACATTGAAATGCGACGCCTGATCGGACGCCGAAAGCAACGGAGCGGACGAAGCTTGAAGCCTACAATAGAGAGATATGGAAGTTGTCCGAGACAAGTTTGAGGCTCTGCGAGTTTTAGGCGTCGGTGAGTTTGCTCATTTAAATGGGAGCTTGGAATCCCACTTGCTGGAAACGTACGAGATCTTGACCAATTGGGGAAATCCCGAATTTGTCTGTGATGCTGGGTTGTATCATGCTTCCTATGGCACCCAGCCGATGAAGAAATTCGGAATTTCTCACAAAGAATATGATCCATCCGATCGGCCGAAAATTCGGAGCATAATTGGAGTAGCGGCTGAGAATCTCGTCTACCTCTACGGCGCGTGTGATCGAGACTTCTTTTATCCTCAGATTGGGCTGGAGAAGCCGGTGTTCAGGGATCGGTTCACAAACGTAGAGGAAGTTTTGTCCGAAGCCGTGCTAAAGAATCTCTTGGAAATCACAATTGCCAACGAACTGCAAATTTGTGCCTCCGACCCTTCTTTCTTGAACAAGAACCGAGAGTGGTACATTGACCTTTTTGATCGATTCGAATCTGTGATCTCCGAAAACGCGTTTGCTCACTACCGAGGAGTATTCCAGAGATAGAAAAGTGGCTGAAAAACCAGCTGGCGCGGGTTGGGGCAGGGAGCCGATCCACATGCCGTCAATTCCACAATAGCAGACACGATAGCCAGGACGTCCTTGAAGAAAATGGGTTCACTCTACGACCACATTGGCAAAGGCTACACGAGGACTCGAAATGCGGATCCGAGGATTGCGAAAGAGCTCGAGAAACTTCTAGGTCTCCATGAGGGTTCGAAAGTTCTCGATGTTGGGGCGGGAACTGGGAACTACAGCTGCGCACTCGCAGAAGCAGGGTATCACGTGACGGCATTGGAACCATCTAAGGTGATGTGCGCTCAGGGAAAGCAACACTCGCGTTTATGCTGGGTGGAAGGCAACGCGGAGGATCTACCTTTCGAGGCAAAGAACTTTGACGCCGTGGTCATGACTCTGAGCATGCATCACTTTGAGGATTGGAAGGCGTCCATCCGCGAGGCTGTCCGCGAGGCTGTCCGCGTTGCTGGTAACGGTCCAGTCGTGATATTCACCTTTGACCCTGATTTCGAATCTGGTTTTTGGCTGTTGGACTACTTTCCGGATCTCGCCGAGCAAGCCAAAGAGTGGTTCCCGAAAATTGCAGATATGGAAGACTTCGTGATTGAGGAGATCGACGGTGAGCTTGAGCTCGTCAGGTTTCCACTCCCCTTCGACATTCAGGATCATTTTGCTGCAGCAGGTTGGGCGAGACCCGAAGTTTATCTTGAAGAGCAATATCGGTCTGGGATTTCTCATTTCGCGTCAGGCGACCAGGAGCAGATTAGGGAAGATGCAGTGCGCCTTTCCAGGGATTTGGAATCAGGGCTATGGGATCGTAAATTCGGCGAACTCCGGAATTCCAAGATACTAGAAGTCGGCTTCCTCTTCATGAAAATCCAGAGACGAGAGCAAACAGAGTGTCACCAGCTGCTTGAGCCCGCCAGTTTGCCATGAAGCCAATCACAGAACGCGCTCCTACCGGGTCTGTGAAATGCTCGCCTGCAATTGGGACGAAGCGCATTTTGATGCGACCATTTTCTGAAAGCGATGTTTAAGAAGCTTTCTCTTGGTTCGGCGACCCCGAGGTGATGAGGTTTGCCTTTGGCGCTGACCACTCGCTTCGAATTGCAATTCGATCCCCTCAGCGGCGATCGACTCGATGAGATCGAACCCGCTCCATAGTCCGAATTGGAGTATCTGCAGGCTCACGGCAGGATACGAAATTAAGAGGGAATTCGACGGGACTGGTAGTATCTGTTGCACTGCCAGCCTTTGCAGAGTCTCAAGCAATCTGTGCTCCAGAGTGTTGAAGCGACAGACTGCTGTGATGAACTCGCAGGTTCAAGGCCAACGTTGGTCCAGGAGGGCGAATGCGATCCTATGCACGGTCCTCCTGAGATTTCTGTTGCGAGGAGGCAAATAGTGATTGATCTTTCCACCGGTCGATCAGATGAGGATCGAGTTTGCGGGTTAAGAAACGAGCCCGACACCCACCGGAAACGGTGACTAGAGACCACTGGCGACAGTGAGTCGATGAAACGCTGAGTGTGAAAGCTCTTGGCGGTTCGGCTGAGATGAAAGATTCTCGCTACCGGAGGTCCTCGTGGCCTTCAAAACTTTCACCCCTTTTTGTGGATGAAAGACTTAGAGTTAAGACTACTAACGACGCGGGAAACAGCGGCGTTCGTTGGAGTTTGTGACCGGACCATACAAACGTGGGTCCACGATGGGATTATCTCCCATCTCAAAATCGGAAAACTCATCCGATTCAACCCGATGCGGGTACTGCAGGATCTCGATGCGTTCGAGGTGCCTGCGAAAACTGGCGGGCCGGCTGAGGCCACTGCCGAGAGTCCGAGTGAGGTTCGTCACGTCGACGAACTGCGAGACATGGTTTGCTCCGTGCCTTGCTGCGTCCATGCGGACCGATTCGACCATGGCGTCGAAATGAACAAAGCGGGAGACTGCAAATCATAGAGCGGGTGGTGTCTCTGGGTGCCGCCCGCTCATACTTCTAAGAAAACTATGATTGAAACAATCAACGCTCCAGAAGGGGCACCGAGCCGGGTTTCTCGGCTTCAAGGAACACTTGGGATGAGTGTTGTTTTCATCCCTGTCCCTGAAGGGAAAAAGGGCCCTCAGATAAAGGGCTATCCGGATTTCACCATCGAGAAGATGAGTGAGCCGGCATACCTCTCTCAGTTAGAGGAAGGAAACATCGCAGTCCTCGTGGGTGCCAATTCGGTAGATCTCGTCTCGATCGATCTCGATGAGGAGGAGGCATATGCTGAATTCGAGCGCATGAATCCCGACATCTGCAAAACGACAAAATCGTATGGGAAGAGAGGATTGAACCTGTGGTTCAACATGCGGGGAGATTACCCGGATTCTGTGATCAAGCTGCTCGATGAGAACGGGAGCGATGTCGGAGAATGGCGCGGTGGTGGTGGAATCACTGTCGTGGATGGAAAACATCCGAGCGGGTGTCAGTACCGCGTCGATTCGACATTCCCAGTCAAAAGGATCTCGTTCTATGAGATCAAATGGCCTGAATCCTGGGAGAAGTATCCCGGGAGGGTGGATCCGTTTGACGTTCTCGTAGCCCGATGTGGGCCACCTTACCAGAAAGGAAGCAACGGGGGAGTCACTCTCAACGAGTCTTTCATTGCGAGATGGATTGAAACTGAAAACGACATCCGTTTTGAAGGCGCATTCCACAGCTTCTTCCAGTATTCCGAGAAAGAGGGCATATGGAAGCGGTTGGCTACCCAGCAAGTCGATGCGCTGATTTTGTCCTACATCGCGCGGCTTGCTGCTGAGAGCAATGATGAGGGGTTACACTTGAAGACAAGAAAGACGAGCATATCATCGATTCGAAGTCTGCTTGAGGCTCTGACGTATTCAACTGACCTTGCGACTGGGATTAGCCCGGATGGGTGGCACTGCTTTGCGGCGTTGAATTGTGTGATTGGTGTAGTGGAGCCAAGCGTCAAGGAAGGGGGGATGCTGTGTCCACTACCATTCTCCCCTGGTTTCTTGCTGCTAGGGAAGTCAGAGGTCCCTTTTGAAATTGGGGCCAAATGTCCCCGCCTTCTGAATGAGCTTCTCTGTCCCGTACTTGATCTAGATGATGTAGCGCTCCTACAGAAGATGTTCGGCCTCATTCTGGTATCGCGAAATTCCTTGCAGAAAATCCTCTTGCTCGAAGGTGAGGGTGGTCTCGGGAAGGGGATAGCTGCACAGATTCTCAACTCAGTTCTTGGACGAGCGCAGGTCACTGAACTGCGAACAAGGAGCCTTCATAGTCGGTTCGAGGTTTCTCGATATAGGGGAAAGCGCTTGCTCGCCGGTCGTGATGTGTCTTCCGACTTTCTGAAGACTCCAGGAGCGTCGATGCTCAAGGCGTTAACCGGTGGTGACTTGCTGAGCACCGAATTGAAAAATGCCAATGAGGTCGGGGACCTGGTGGGGGATTTTCACGTGGTCATTACGAGTAATTCGCCTCTTCATCTGAGACATGACGAGGACTCGTCGGCTTGGAAAAGACGGATTGTAATCGTTCGTTTCCACACTCCATCCGAAGGGTTGCCGAAGCGAATCAGGCACTTTGATCAGGTGCTGCTGAAAGAGGAAGGACCCGGGATTCTCAATTGGATGTTGCAGGGCGCACAGATCGCGCTGCAAGAGATCCATGAAGACGGCACTCTCTCGCTGACCACGGCTCAGCGGGCGAGGATTAGCAATCGCGTAAGGGAGTCGGACACTGTGGGGTTCTTTGTCGAGAGTAGACTGGTCTACGCTGCGGGTAGATCTCTCAGTAGTGAGCAACTTCTGTTGGAGTATCAAAGGTTCTGTTTTGAAAAAGAGATCACATGTGAAGGCGATTGCGTCTTTCACCGTCGAGTGAAAGCCCGAATCGAGGAGCACTTCGGTGGGCAGGTGACACCCTCTGAAAACATTCGCTTAGCTCCTGAGCGAAAGAAGCTGAGAGGATATCGAGGGGTGGCTCTGGCGAGCAGGTGAAACACCGACACGGTAAACACGGATAGATCGGGGAGAGCTCTTAGTCTGTAGCTGTCAGATTATCACAGTTTGTGGAAGTCATAGGGCCTCCCCACTTCCGTGTTGTCCGTGTCAACAAACAGAAATCTAGAATGAGAATCAAAGTAGAATTGCTTGAGAAGAAGGTCGAGTCGCCCGACGGAAGCATCCGTGCGAGGTGTCCGGCGTGCGCTGCAGAGGGAGGCGACTCAAAAGGGGAGCACCTCATGGTCTTTGCCAATGGGAAGTTTGGTTGCGCAGTGCATCCCGGTGACAGGGAGCACAGAAAGAGGATCTTTGCCCTTGTTGGAGTTGGTCAACGCAGACCGGCTCCCTACTATCCGCGTGTCAGGCTGACGGTAAAACCGAAGCCTGGATGGAAGGACTAATGCCGAAAGGTGTAGCGATGCGCAATCTTGGGTGATTCCAAGTCATATATCCTTGAAGGGCCGAGACTCTTTTGTCTTGGCCCTTCTCATTCACACACCGATATCATGCCAAAGGCGTCCCATTATACCCCGGGGCTGTCGAGGTTTCTTGTGTGCGTTGTCCACCATGAGAGTAAAAGGCGCGGCATCCCCATGACAAAGCTTCTCGAAGCGATTGTCACGGAAGCGCTCCGTAGCTCGGAAAGTTGGGACGTCGCAAGGAATCAATTGGCGGCAGCTTCGGCAACTGACAATGAAGATCAGCTCTCAGCTGATCAATAATCACTAAACTCCCCAAACGCGTCAAAAGCCCACCTTTGGTCAAAGTTCGACCGGAGGTGGGCTTTGTCGTGTCTGGGAACAAATCCTAACCAACAAAGAAAGGAAAACAAAATGGCAATTGTAATCAAAGGAGAGTATTCCAAGCGACTTGGGTTGCCTGGGTACAGTTCTCACCAATACAGCATCTCGGTCGAAACAGAGCTTTCTGATCCGAACGACATTCCGGGGGAAGCTTCGAAGATGTATTCGATGCTCCAAAATTCCGTCGATCACGAGATCCAGCAAACCGGGTTCGTTCCTGGCGAATCGTATGGTTTGCCGGAGAACGGCTCGGTTCAGCAAAATGGCAACGGTTCCGGTCATGCCCCCGAAAGGGCGAACTTGAACGGGAACGGGCAAGTTCGCTGGAGTTGCTCGGATAAACAAAGAGAGTTGATCGGCAATCTTATGGCGGAGAATAATCTGGATCCGGCATCTGTCGAAGAAATCGCTTTCGATCGATTCGGTGTTGGAATGCCTCAACTGAACAAGATTCAGGCTTCGGCTTTGATCAGCGAGATTTTTGCCATCACCGAAAAACGTCAAAGATCTCACAACGGAAGCAAGTAGGAACGATTCCTCGTTTCTCAAGAAATTCGTTCTTTCGTCCAGGCCGGGCCCAAGTCGCCCTTCCGAACTCATTCACCTCGAACCCCAATTCATCTCAATCAGAATCTAAACAAACATCATGAAATCACCCACCTCGAATCCGGGGGCGGCTCTGACACGAGTCGCCCTCTTCTTTTGTACTGCACTCGTTCTCTCCGCGACCGTGAGTTGCGGAGAGCGTTCCTCTTGGTCCACCACCGATGACCCCGGCTGGGAAACTCGGCAGGACTACCTTGAAGCCAAAGTCGACCGAATCCGTCTTCAGATCGACCGCGACAAGAGTCAATCGGAGCGTGCCGACTTCTGGCGGATCGCTTCCGTCCTGTTAGCACTGCTCGTGTTCGTCGCTCTCGTCGGCGGTGCCGCGCTCGGGTCCCGGGCACGGCGCAACAATGCCGCGTTCGACGAAACAACCGGGCAGGAAGAATCCCTTACCGAAATCCAGGATGAAGTCGTTTGCTGAACTCCCCGATCACCGAGAACTCAGGAGGCTCTGGAAACAGGAGCCTCTCGATCAGCCGAAGCCCGACCTCGAACTCACCCCAGACAGTTGGGTGGAGCGCGGGGCCGAGGTGCTCGGCTGGTCGCTGGCTCGTTTCGAATACTGGCTCAGTCAGAGCGGTTGGCTTCGGGCCTGGCTGCGGTTGAATCTTCTGGTCTCGATCATCCTGACGAGCGCCGGAGTTCTCCTGCTGCCACCCGCCGAGCGCGTTCTTCAGCAACTGGCCCAGTCCAGTCACTGGGTGGCCGCCATGGTCCACGACGTGTTCGGCATCCTTACCAGCCTTCCTCCCATCGTCATCAGCCTCGGCGTGCTCTATCTCGCCTTTCTCGTGGTCCGCTGGTTCACGAGACGACGCAGCAGCCGTCGGCGGGACGACTACTACCAATGAAACCCATCTCCCTACTATTCCTATGAAAACTCAGACAACCATCCAGATCCGTGCCGGGGATCTCAAATCGGCAATCGCGGGCCTCGGAAAACTGATCCCGCGCAGCCAAACCTCTCTACCGGTCTTGCAGTGTGTGAAGGTCGATATGCCGAAGCGAGGTATCCTGCGCTTCACGGCGACCGATCTCCACCTCACCCTGACTCTCGACGTGCCCGTCGTATGGGAGAAGAAGGTCGAACCGTTTCTCGTGCCGATGCCCCGGCTTCGGGAAATGATCCGGCAGACTCGCGCGGACGAGCGGCTCTCGGTCGGGCCGGTCGCCAAGACACCTCCTCTCGAAGAGTTCCCGGACACTTCTGTGTTCCGGGCGTCACCCATCGAGTTGCCTGACCCGGCAGTTGCGGGGCTGGTGCATGCCTTTGCCTGCAGTTCGCAGGACGAGTCCCGCCACATTCTTCGAGGCGCCTTCCTCGATACCAGCGGAAAGGGTTCCAAGGCGCACCGTATCGTCGGGACGGACGGCAGGCATTTGTTCAGCTCGAACTCCCTGCACCTTCCCGGAGTAAAGAAACCGCTCATCCTGCCCGATCACAAGATCTGGCAGTGGAAGCCGATCGCCGAGGCCCGTCCCTGGACCCTGCGGATCGGAGTGGAGAGAAACGGCACGACGCCGTTCCGCGTTGTCGCTCCTGGCTGGTCTCTCCAAGGTGCCACCGTGGAGGGGAACTACCCAAACTACCGCCAGGTCATTCCGCCGGGGGATCAGTTCAAGACCCGTGTCAATGTGAGTGAGGCAGCACTCGACACCATGGCCCGGCTCATTCCCCGGTTGCCGGGGAAGAAGCTGGCCAATCGACCCATCGGTCTTCACCTCGAGAAAGGCAGGCTTGGTCTGCTTGCCCGGGAGTCGAACGACGAGCCGTGGATCCTGCATCCCATCGATGCGGTAGAAGCCAGAGGTCCTGATCTCTGCACCTTCGTCAATCGTGATTACCTGAAGAAGGCAGCGGCGTTCGGTCTCTGTGAGATCTCCTTGACCGACGCGATGTCACCGGTTCAGATCAGCCGTCGGGGCGATCTCATGATCGTGATGCCCGTGCGGGCGATTGATCCTGAACGCATCGAACGGCCGAAGTGTGATCCAGCCAGGAAGCCGTCTTCCGGGAAAAGGAAGAAATCTGCACCGTCGAAACCTCGACGATCGAGACCACCTCGGAAGAAGGCGAAGGCTCAATCCGAATCCGACGACCCGATCGGAGCCGTCGAGGTTCGCATTGCGAAAGCAAATGAGGCCTTGGCTTCCGCCGGTCAGCAACTCGACTCGGCGAACGACTCGCTCCGGACGGCCCGCCGTCGGCGCAGCGAAGACCATGAGGAACTCCGGGGATTCCGTTCCCTGTTCTCGTCAATCCGGAAGATCGCGGGCGGTTCCAACTGACCTCATCTCCCACCACAACCAACTACCACGACACAGAGGCCCGGCTCGCGATGAGTCGGGCCTCTGTGTTTTTACCCAATCCTTTTCATCAGAAATCCATCCGAACTCAACCCAATAGAACCATGAATACCTCACCCCAAACCGACCTCCTCGACGTCCTGACACGCGAGGGGGTTCTCATCAACGCCAGTGTCTGCTATCCACGTTTCCACAAGAAACTCCGGGCTGCCGATCTTGGGCTCGAACCCGACCAGGTCAGCGAGCGGCTCGTGAGCCTGGGTCACAAGAAGTTGCTTCCGAGAGAAGCGCTTGCTGACCTCGCTCTCGTCGAGAGTCGGACCCATGCCCTCATCGAGAAGAACACCTTTCCGTTTCTCGGTGGGATCGGGCATTTCCTGCCCAACGGCAAACTCGTCGATGTGCAGGAGCAGTTGAATGCCCAACAGGTTTGTTTTCGCACGGCTACTGAGAACTTTCTCCACCGCTACGCGGACACGCGCCGACAGGCCCTCGCTGACTGGCGGGCGGCGATCGGTCAGATCGCTAAGACTCATGACGACCGGGAAACACTCCTTGCCCAGATCGAGAGTGCGTTTCCCTCCCGTGAGTTCATCGAGCCTCGCTTTGCCTTTGAAGTGCACTTGTTCCAGATCGCCGTTCCGGAAGATCTCGGGATGGAGCTGATCTCCTTCGCCGACCAGAACGAGGTCAGACTCGCCCGACACGATGCCGTTCGCGATGCTCAGCGCGAAATCCAGTCTGGGGTCGAGAGCTTCGTCGGCGAATGTGTCACCGAACTGCGGCAGCAAACCGCTCAGCTCTGCGAGGACATGCTCGCCTCCTTGCGCGGCGGCAAAACAAATGGGGTCCACCAGAAGACGCTCAACCGGCTCGTGAAGTTTATCGACGATTTTAAGTCGCTGAACTTTGCCGACGACACTGAAATGGAGTCGCAACTCGACCGGGTGCGTTCTCAGCTTCTCGGACGGAGCGCGGAGGACTATCGGAACAACCCATCTGCCACTCGGAGTCTGGAGAGCGGACTCACCGATCTTCGCAATCATGCCCGCGACCTGGCGACCAGGGATGCGAGAGATCTGGTCGAACGCTTCGGACAAGTCGGTCGGCGCAAGCTGCAGTTGGCGGGGTAGAAGGGCAGTCCGTATTGCATCGTCGCCACTTCCGCATTCCTCTTCCCAGTGTATGGTGCTTTGATGACCGACTTGATCGAGAAGAAGCTCCGTACGCTGGAGGAGGAAAACGGCTTTCGCATTCTCTATGCCTGCGAATCCGGGAGCCGTGCGTGGGGCTTTGCCTCAGCCGACAGCGACTACGACATTCGTGTGATTTACGTATGGCCACGAGATCACTATCTCGGAGTATTTTCGCCGCCCGATACTTTCGATTTCGGAATCGATGAGAATGACCTCGACCTCTCGTGTTGGGATCTTCGAAAGGCGCTCCCGCTGTTTCGAAAAGCCAATGGGCCGCTCTTTGAGTGGTTGTATTCCCCGATTGTCTACTTTGAGGACAAAGAGGTGCTCGCAGAGTGGCGCAACCTGGTCAGTGCCTATTTCGTTCCCGGGCACTCTGTTGGCCACTACCTCGGTCTCTCCCGGAAGATCAATGGAGTGATCCGAGAGAAAGGTCAAGTGACCGCTAAGAAGTATCTCTACGTTTTGCGTGCGCTACTCAGCGCGGCATTCGTAGTGGAGAACCGAACGCCGCCTCCGGTTGAATTCACCCGCCTTCGGAGGCAGTTGACACTCCCTGCCGAAGTGGGGCAGGAGATCGATGCGATGATTGCGGAGAAAGCAGGCGGATCCGAGAGTGACCTGATTCCGAGGAATGGCATTCTGGATGCGTTTGTGGATCAACAATTGGAATCTGTTGCCGAGGAAGCCTCCTCGCTTTCCTCTGAAATGGGATCGGTTCCACTGCTAGACGAATTTTTTCGCTCGGTGCTCTCATAAATCATGAAGAGATTTGAATTGGAACAGGCCCGCTGTCCCGAATGCCTGCTTTTCGAGTGCGTCACCGGCAGCCGGGCTTACGGAACCGACACTCCCGAATCGGACACTGACCTGCGCGGTGTTTTCGTGATGCCGCGCTCGCAGTTCTTCGGACTTGGGCGAATCGAACAGGTCAGCGACTCCGGCAACGACGAAACCTACTACGAGATCGGGCGGTTCATCGAGTTGCTTGCGAAGAACAACCCCAACATTCTTGAGATGCTGTACTCTGACGAGAACTGCACCCGGTTTCGGCATCGGCTGTTTGATCTGATCCGACCGGAGTCGGTTCTTTCGAAACTCTGCGAGTCCACGTTCGCCGGCTACGCCATGACCCAGGTGCGCAAGGCGCGTGGCCTGAACAAGAAGATCGTGAATCCGATGGAAGGACCGCGAAAGTCGATTCTCGATTTCTGCCATGTCGTGAGCGGCCAGGGATCTATTCCTGTCGGTGACTGGCTTTCCAAGCAGGGGAAACCCCAAGACGTCTGCGGCCTCGTGAAGGTCCCCCATATGCGGGACGTTTACGCCGTTTTCGAGGGCTTTCCAACGTGCCGGGGCATTGTCCGGAGTCCTGATGCCACTGAGGTGATTCTAAGCAGTATCCCGAAGGGCGCCGAGCCGATCGGGTGGATGAGCTTCAACAAGGACGGCTATAAGAAATACTGCAAGGAGTACCGCGAATACCAGGACTGGCTCGAGAACCGGAACGAAGCCCGCTACGCCACGAATATCGAGCACGGGCGCAACTACGACTCGAAGAACCTGATGCACACTTTTCGTCTGCTCGGCATGGCGGAGGAGATTGCAAGAGAAGGCACAATCACCGTGCGCCGGCCCAATCGTGACTTCCTAATGCGGGTAAGGAATGGAGAGTTCGCCTATGAGGAACTGATTGCCCGGGCTGAGGAACAGATCGAATCCATCAAGAATGCCTTCGCTGCGAGCGATCTGCCTGACGAACCGGATCGGGAAGGATTGGAACAGGTGCTCATCAACATTCGGGAGGAGTGGTATCGGTAGGGGAGGTGCACGACATTTTCGACGACTTGGCTATTCCACCGTCAATCGCCCTATCAACTCAACAAAGAACTCCTCGCTCCACAGGGCCACCGCATCTGCATCCCGGATGAATGGCAGCACATCACCACGGGCCTGATCGAAGTCGACCTGGGCGAACCGCTCCCGCAGCAGCGAACGTAATATCTTCCCGGTCAATCCCTCCTCTCGCGTCCAGTGTCCTGTCTGCTCCATCCGCTTCTGCAGGTGGGCGAGATGCACTGGGATGCCGCGTCCCAGATACCAGACAAAGTCGTAGAAGTCGCGCCCCTTCACCCGCTGCTTCCAGTTGCGGCAGAGAAGGGCGTGCATCTTGCCGGCAAAGAGGCAGGAAGGCGTAAAGAGCTTCACCTGGAAAGGGATCGGGAGCAGGAGTGTCCCCACTTCGGTGTCGGCTCCGGCGGGAGGATCGGTATCCAGCTCCATCTTGATTTTCAGTTTCTGGCCGGGAGGAAACCGGTTTTCCAGGCCGGTTGGTGCTCCGATCTCCAGCAGGTTGATGCGGGTGTTTCCCTTGATGAAGGCCGAGTCGATTGCCGTCTCGATCTGCTTCGTCTTGCGTTCGACGTCGAAGTTGAACCCGAACCCGGCCAGCTCTGCTCGAATCGCCTCCAGGTGCGGACTGAGATCGAACTCTGACTCAGATTTTGTCGAAGGCTCCAGCAGCGTAAAATCGAGATCCTCCGAATAGCGAGGCAGCCCGTGAAAGATTCGCAGCGCCGTTCCGCCGTAGAAGGCAGCGTGCTCGTAGAACTTCGAACGCCACAGCCCGAGCAGAGCGAGTTCCTGCACGATCTCGCGCAGGGCATTCTCCCAGTCGGAAGACGTCTCGAGATCGTAGCGGT
>JARGOD010000033.1 GCA_029210205.1 Verrucomicrobiales bacterium
GGAAGGAGGGGGCTTTTCATTCGATTTTGCAATCGGGGGAGGGGATTGAACAGGGTCAGGTCCACGATCCAACCCTGTTAGGTGGTTTTGTCAGGATGAAAGACTCCACTCAGGAAGCCTCTTGAGCGCACCACCTTCGAGGGCGCTCTCGTGAGAAAGGATACCTGTCAGGGTGATGTTGGCTGACTGAATCGCATTCGGATAGCCTTCGCCATTTCCGCGGAGGAGCTCGACGAACTGGTGCACGAGGTGCGGATGCGAGCCGCCGTGCCCGGCGCCCTGGGTGAAGCTTAGGTGATCTTCTCCGTCGTCTCCGCCGTAGACGCCGCCGGTGGTGAAGGGGGCGATTTCATCGGGAAGGAGCATCGCGTAGTCGGGGCATTCCTTTTTCTCCGGAATTTCGGGCTCGGGCTTTTTCGCGGTGTGGACGACGAGAGGCTCGCCTTCAATGAGGGGCCATTCGACGGCCTTCTTTGATCCGTAGACTTCGAAGCTCTCGCGATACTGACGGGCGACATCAAAGAGGGAGCGGTAAACCTGCGCGCTGAGGTCGCTATTGTGAAACTTGATGTGCGTCGTCTCGACTGCGAAAGGGGAGCCGTAGCAATCGTGCATCTCTTCGCGGATCGTGCCACTGGGGAAACAGCTCACATACTCCGCTTCGTTGCGGGCGAGTCCGAGGACCGGACCGACGCAGTGAGTCGCGTAGTGCATCGGGGGAAGGCCGGGCCAGTAGCCGGGCCAGCCGTCCATGTCCTGTTGGTGGCTTGCTTTGAGAAACTGAAGTTTGCCGAGTTCGCCGGTGTCGTAGAGCTCTTTCATGTAGAGAAACTCACGGGCGTAGACGACGGTTTCCATCATCATGTAATGAAGGCCGGTTTCGGCGCAGAGATCGACGATCGCTTTGCAGTCTTCCTCCGAAGTCGCCATAGGAACAGTGCAGGCGACGTGCTTCCCGGCGCGAAGGGCAGCAAGCGTGTGATCAGCGTGATTCGGAATCGGTGTGTTGATATGGACCGCGTCGATCTCCGGGTCGGCGAGAAGTTCGTCGTAATCGGTAAATCGTTTCTCGATCCCGTATTTGTCGGCGATCTCATTCAGCATATCCGGATTCCGCTGACAAACAGCGGTAATCTCGGCATTGGGGTGACGCTGATAAATGGGGATAAATTCTGCTCCGAAGCCAAGACCGATAATGGCAACGCGGGGATGATCTATGGGGATGCTCATGGATTTAAAAGGGGTGCTCTTGTTTGATATGATGTTGCATTCTAACGCGGTCCGCTTCTTGAAGGCGATGGTCTAATTTTATGTGATTTCGGCCTTATGATTTTCCGCGTGATGCCGTGATCAGGTAACTTCTTGCGCTGCCTGAGAAAATTGTCGTTAATTTGCGCATGACTAATTCCCGACGTTTTCTCATCGGCCTCGCGATACTTATCGCTTTCAGTATTTCGGCGAGTGCCTCCACCAAAGTCGTCTTTCTGACAGGGGACGATGAGTATCGCTCTGAAGAGTCCCAGCCGATGCTCGCGAAAATGTTGGAGCGCGACTATGGATTTGAAACGGTGGTTGGGTTCTCGATCGATGAAGATGGCTTTGTCGATCCAGCAGCGACGGAGTCCCTCACCATGGTCGAGGAGTTAGAAGACGCCGATTTGCTCGTCATGTTCCTGCGTTTCCGCCGCCCGACGGAGGAGCAGTTCCAACATATCCTCGACTATCTGGCCGAAGGAAAACCAGTCGTCGCCTTTCGCACCTCGACCCATGCCTTTCGCTTTGCTTTTGATGCCGGGATGGAGGCATGGGGGTATCAGAACGACCCCGAGCAAATCCACAGTCTCGCCGGTGGTGAAAATATTCGTGAGCTCCTCGGACAGGGATGGATCACTCATCATGGCCACTTTGACGATGGGGAAAAGCCGCTCACTGATGTGACGATTCGCGAAGATCAAGCAGCACATCCAATTCTCACAGCGGTCGATCCCTTTCAGGCCTATTCATGGCTCTATCATGTCGATGGAGGGGATCACACCATGGCCGGCAGTCCCGACTTGCTGCTCGATGGACGGGCTCTGCAGTCGAGTAAGATTGCGCGCAAGCAAACCGACCTTTATCCGCTGACCAACCCCGTTGCCTGGACAAAAATGCATGTGGGTAATGATGGGAAATCGGGCCGCGTGTTCGCGACAACTCTGGGGCATCCCTATGACTTCAAGGATCCGAACATGAGACGTCTCGCGATTCAAGGGATCCTCTGGACGTTGAAAAAAGAGGACCTGATACCCGAGGACGGGGTGGAGACGGACACTGTCGGCGTATATGAGCCCAATAATTCCGGCTTTGGTAAAGACACTTTCAAGCAGCAGATGAAACCTGAGGACTTCACAGGGAAAGAGTGAACTTCACTTCAGGTTGTACGACTGCAGGGGCGAAGAAGCTATTTTCCAACTGCCGGCGTGAAGCACGAGAACAATGCCGTCGAGATTGGGCGGCATCTCGATATTCCATGATTTCCATCCTTCGGCCTTGTCGTAGTTTCGGAATGCTTCGACATAGAATTCGAAACTGATCCGTCGTTCAATACCCCGCGCATTGTCAGCGCCATTGATCATCATTTCACGAGGACCAATGACTTCGAGCCCCCGAAATTGATAGGGAACAGATTGGGCTCCCCATTTGGACTGGGAAAAATGAAATCCTTTGTTTTCGAAAAACATGGCATCGAGACATGATTGAAGCACAGGATCGTAAGTATTTACCTCGTCGGTTGTTCCCTTAGAGAAGTTGAGCCATTTGAGATCTGGAAGTTGTCCTCCGGCAAGATTTTGGATTTTACTGATCACCTTCTGCGTTTGAATCCCCACGATCGTATCTTTACCCACAGTCATGGAATATCCTCCGAGGCCACCCGAGGCCATGACTGCAACAATGATCATGCGAACGAGGACTTTCATTCTCAGTGCGTGAGGCGTCCGGGGATGGAAGCGGTTTGAGTGGGGCTGGCGAACCAATCCCCGCTTTGATGAAAAAGTTCGAGGCGCCCCAGTGACGGTGGAATTCCGGTCGTCCATTCGCCCCAGGATTTGTCATTTCTCAAGACGCGGAATGACTTGGCCTTGTAGTCATAGTAGAGCTTAGTCGAAATACCGAGGGCGTTTTCACTGTCAGTGACTGGAAGGGGAAACGGTCCTTTAAGTTGCAATCCTCTGATTTCACAAAGAACGAAAGATTCACCGGATTTTAGCTGGCAAATGTAACCGCCATTCTGTGCTTCGAAGTGCTCTGCGAGAAAGGCGTCACGGACAGATAGGTGGCGCGGATCGCTCGCCCGTAACGAAGAGTCGACCTGCTGAGGATGCACCCGGGCGGCGAAGCGGCGTTGCACGCCGGTGGCAATCTCGCTAATCCGGGTTTCAAATTGTGAAAATGACATCGCAGGAGCCTTGCTGACGTTGGCATCCTCGACGGAACCCACGAACAGCGCAGCTGAGAATGGAAGAGTGAGTAAGACACACCCTCCAATCCACTTTAGAATAGATGACATTAACTTTTGTATTAAAATTATAGTAAATATAATAATTAATTTTAGTTAGTCAAGCGGAGTAAGCGGAAAGAAAACTTGTCACTCCTACGAAAGCTTCGATTTGAATCCCCGGTGAAATGAGTTAGAATCCAGGCTCGATCTTATTACCACGGAGGGGTGGCAGAGTGGTCGATCGCGTCGGTCTTGAAAACCGAAGTGCCGCAAGGTACCGTGGGTTCGAATCCCACCCCCTCTGCTTTTTGTCCTGTTGGACAGGCTTGGACAACGTCGCCCAAGTCTACTGTTTCTGAACGACATACAGAGGAGTTCCGCTTCTCGTCCGAAGAGCCGCTTTTACCCTGGGTCACGGGAGCGTAACCTTCGATTTAGGATATTCTACCTTCCTTGAAGAACCGCGTAGAAAGAGGATCCTAAATAGCTCACTAGTGAGTGTTCCCTTGAATCTCCAATATCCTGAGTATCGGCAATCAAGCGGCCAACAACGACTTCCCAGGGTTTATTTGTCTTTAGAAGCATGATCAAAATATTTCTTAGATCCTTGATCTTGAGCTTCCTTCTGTCCGAAAAATTCTCGATTAGCTGAACCATTTCGGCGTTTTGGGGATGCTCCGAGAATTGATGTGTCCAGTGCTTGAGCGCTTGCTTGAACTGATCCTCAGAAAATTCATGGAGTTGAAGGCATTCCTCAGTCAGCAGAACGTTCTCAATTGAGTAGCATCGGAGACGAAACCGCCTAACGCAGCCAACATTCTCAATTGCTGAATCGGGTGAGGCATCGCCGTCTCTCAATGAATATGCCACAGGATTGTCGTAGATTGCGGGAAGGAAGCTTTCGAGCCACTTCTCCCATCTGTTCATCTCGTCGACGTTCCCAACAACGGCAGGGCTGAAAGAAACTCGTCCCCCAGAGGATCTAACGAACTGATCAAAAACACGATTATCATCTTCGCCCTCTACCAGCAAGACAGGTGACTTAGAAAATTGGGACGAAAGCGGGTGCGCTCCAAAGATCGGCAAAATCTCATTGCAAATATCACGATATTCGAAGAAATCGAATTCAGTTTGCTCCATTGTAGTGATGGGAATAATTCGCGCTTCTGATCTCCTTGAAATAGCACCGGTGATGGCAGTGCTGTGGGTCGCAATAACAACTCTAAAATCATGTTCAATCGCTTCACCTTCAAGAAACCCTACAAGTCGCTGCTGAAGATCTGGGTGAAGATGAACATCAGGCTCATCGAGAAGTAGAACTGCCCCTTTTTTCTTGTTGTATCCGAAATGAAGAATCTCAATAGCAAGAACGACTAACTCTGCCTCACCGCTAGAGACTTGCTCTGGACTCCGGTTTCCTCCATTTAAGTCCTGAATATCGAAACCCTGACTTCCCCTAACGATTTTGATTTGATCTAACAAGCTGTTGATCTTCTCGAGAATTGTTTCAAAGCTGAATTCAAGATCCGCACGTTTTTCTTGTTCTCTTTCTATCGCTCGAAGTACGTGCATCTCCAAACTTCGAAACTGAGACGCAGACATTTCTCGAAAATTTTCGATCCTATTCCGCCTTCGCCTAGAATCGAGCCAGTTTTTGCTCGTAGAAATACTTTGTTCAACGCCCGGCTCGTACCTCAGTACTCCACCTCTCTCGGGACTTATGTATCCGGATTCGAAATCAGGAGAATCGTCAAGCCTCCTCAAAAGAGTGCTCTTTCCTGATCCGTTCTTCCCGATCAAAATACAGAATCTTGCAGATTGAATGTGATCTTCTAGCGTCATATTTCGAACCTTCTTCCTCGGACAGTTACGGCAGTAGTGTGAACTTAAATATCCTTTCCCTTCATCGCAGCAAATCGTGCGTTGCTATGTCCTGTGGTAAGTGTCTGAAAGCTCACTTAGGAATCTAGCCCGGATATCAGGAACTCTGCTACTGAGAGAATCCAGTTTTCTAAGGCTCTCAGCAGAAAATCCGCCCTTCTCCGTGAGCCCCAATTCAACCATTTTTCCGTTTTCGTTCATACATTCGAACACGAGCGACTCGATTTCTGTGACACTGCAAAAATATTCAGCGAAGGCGCTTCGAGCTCCCTTAGATCTGACTAAGATAAGTTCACCATTGAGATGGAAGAGAAGCCTCTTTTTTTCATGGTAGATTTCGAATACCTGCTGTTTCAGCCTATTATGACGGATGGTAAAGGACGTTTGACAATCGCTCTCGAGAAAGGTCTTGAAGGTTCCAATCATATCGTTGAATGCGACATGTGCTTCTTGGAAATCCCCAGCGACTCTCTCAAGCGTGTCCAATTTACGCTTTCTCAGTTCACCTTTCCTTTCGTGAGACCCTTTTATCAGGGCTACGGCAACGGTCCCAAAGATCCCAATCACCCCGCCTAAGCCAATTTTAACTGCTGAGTCTGCAACTTCAATCCAAGTCATGTTTGGAACTTGAGTGTATTCCGAAAGATGCAGAAATGAATTTTATCGCTCATTTTGTAACGCTTCCACATAGAAAGCTCCAGCGCCGAGTTGACAACCGGAACCTTTTCGACGCCCGACCGCTATTCCGGTTGTCACCTCGGCTCTCCGCTTTCTGGGCTTGGGAGGTATTTTCCTGCGGAAAAGAAAGGATTCATCCTTTCTTGCGAGAAGATACGGATAGCTCGGACCCGTGAGAGCGAATCACATCTAATCAGAGTTCGTGATCGAGAACCAGCTTTCCGGAACCTGAGCGAATCAGCACGAAGAGCATTTGTATCGCGGCGTTGCACCCTTCCTCGAAGGTGAAGCTGATTGATTTTGCTTCGCGATGAAGCCACGAACAAGTTGAATCGCTCAGTTTATGTGTAATTCCGACAATGAGGGGTGAGGACTCAATGTCCTGTGCCGGTTAGCATGGGCTATTCCTCAGCATCATACTTAGTCATCTTCTCGCCGGCTGCGGTAACCTCCCAAAATTCATTCTGCGGGAGATAGGCACTGAAATATTTTTCGGCACCATTCGAAGGTATGCTGACAGTGATCTTTTCGTCGGTTAGGACCCATGTAAACGGCTGAGGCATATCTTTATATTTCTTTATGCCTGAACCGTTCTCACTGAATTGAAATGTGAGCACTCCATTATCGGAGTTGCGCCAAACAGGCCCGATATAGAACTTTTCTGTCTCTTTAGTGCCTGAGTCCGTGCTGTTGCTTGGAGTGGGCGTATTCTTCAGTTCAGCAGAAACCGTCGTTTTCGCCATAGCCTCAATCTGCTCCTTCAGTGCTACAGCTGCATCGAGATTCCCGTTCCGAGTTTCTCGGTCCAAGTGCGAACGAAGAACTTCAACAACGGCCAGTGTCTTTTCGCCGATTTTCTCTCGTGCTTTTGCTAATTCCTCCTCTTCAAAATTCTGTAGCTTGGCTAGAAGATTAGCGGAATCGGTAGGTAAGAGCTCCTCCGCTGAGAGCGCCGATAAACAAGTTAAAATCAGCAATGGAAGGATGTGACTAGTTTTCATTATCAAAGGCTAAGAGGAATGATCAGAAGTTCGCAAATACTTCCCCACTGTCCCTCAATCTACTGAGGCCAAAATTTCCATGTCAAGACCAAACAGCATCTTGAATACGATAATCTGCTTTCTGGGCTTGGGAGGTTTTTTCCTTTGGAAAAGAAAGGATTAATCCTTTCTCGTGAAAACATACTGGTATATTGGACCAGCACGAGCGAATCACTCTGAATCAGAGTTCGTGATCGAGCAGCACCTTTCCGGAACCTGAGCGAATCACAGCAAAGAGCGTCTGTGTCGTGTCATTCCATCCTTCCTCGAACGTGAAGCCAATCGACTCCGCAACCTGGCGAAGTCGCGAACCGAGCGAATCGCGTTCATCATGGAGGCCGGCTACGCAGGCAGCTTTCAGTTCTGCGATAAGACCCGGGAAAAGAGAAAGGGCCAGCTTTCCGCTCGTCAGCGAAGAGAAGGTTCTGAACCATCATTGCTCGACCTCCTCTGAAACGCTCTTCACTAGACGCAGAACCGCGCCTTTAAACTCCTCGCTGGGCTTTGGTCAATTTAGGACAACTTTGGCCAGAATCGGGCACCAATTCCCAGCGTTGAGGGATGATATAAGGGATGATTCGCTCTAGGTGGTTTCGCAACCTATCTGATCGTAAGCGACTTGCGAAAAGGGTACCCCACCCCCTCTGCTTTTTGTCCTAATTGACAGGCTTGGACAACGTCGCCCAAGTCTACACATTCTGAGGGAGTTACGACGATGGAGTCAGTCTCTCCCGAGTCGCCCGTTCATAAACCCAGCGGTTGAATTCCTTTCATGCTCGTGAATCCAACTGGAAGACCTGACCGGAGATGTTTTCGGTCGACGCCAGGTAGGAAATGAATCCGGCGGCTTCTTCGATTGTGTTAAATCGGCCCAGTTGGTGTCGCTGTTTCGTGGCTGCTTTGGCTTCATCCGACAAACCGGCGGTCATCTTGGTTTCTAGAAAACCCGGAAGTACGCAGTTGATCTTGAGGTTTCGTTTTCCGAATTCCCTCGCAAAACTTTTGGTGAGTCCGATGAGACCTGATTTTGCGGCAGCATACGCTGTCTGGCCGAGAGGGGGATGGTCGCCCGAGTAGCTTCCGATATTCACGATATGGCCTTCTCGTTGTCTCATCATGATGAGAGCGGCTGCCTGACTGCAGAGATGCGCACCTTTCAAATTTGTGTCGATCACGGCTGCCCAGTCGGACGGCCCCTGTCGGGCGAGGAGTCCATCCCCGGTTATCCCGGCGTTGTTGACGAGCAGATCGAGGCGTTCGAATGAATCAAAGTACCGACTCACTGAATCGGAATCTGTGACATCGAGTTCAGACCGGGAAGGCGATTTAACTTCGAAAGAGGCGCCGCCGAGAGCCGTTGCAATGCCTCTTGCGAGATCGCCGTGACCACCCGTAATTATCGCGATTTTACTGCTCAAGGGAACGGGTGGAATGAAAGAACGCGTTGGTGGCGCTCTTAATCAAAGATACTCTTGACCGGCTTTTCGAAGGTAGTGCCAGATTTTTCCTGCGGCACGGATACGCTCTCAGCACTAATGTTCGCCGACTGCGAACCTCGCGGGGTTGCGACGATAGCGTGGGGATCGTAGCGAAAGTCGGTCCTGCTGAGCTGGCCTACGTATCGAATCGCTTCAGTCATGGGCACATTCCGCAGACTCAGGGAAATTAGGGTGTTCTGACGCTGCTCGCTGCTGCCCTCGTAAATGAAGTTAGGAACCACTTTTCCTCCGGAGAGCTCTCCGGCCCGGTCTGAGAGATAATCGAGGACATCGCCAATCGGTGCATCGGTCACATTAATCTCAGGAATGATAATTTTGGCGATCACGGCCTCCGTATCGTTTTTTGGTCCGGCGCCTTTCGCAATTTCAGCACGGCACTTTCCAGCGTAGTTTCGCGCATAGACGAAGCCCGGTTTCGTTTGGAGGACTCTCTCGAATTTCTGGAGAGCTGCTCTGTAGTCCTGCTGATTGTAGAGAGCAACGCCCTCGTTAAAAACGGCCTGAAGTGTTTGCCCCTGAGCGAAAACTGAGAGGCCCAGCAAGATAGCGACAATTAGGGAAATCGAAGTTGAGAAGTTTTTCATATTCAGTGGGGATCAGATGGGGGTAAGATTGGCTCATCGCTCGAAACCGCTTCACTCGTTAGCTTCTCCGGGAGAAGCCGTTTCGACCTTTATTTCAGGAGAGAGGCTATCAAATTCTCTAATTTGTGTAAACGCAAATGCGTTAGAGTCTCACAACCCCAAACCTTCTCGGTGATAGCGTTGCATCATTAAATCTGAAGATTTTAGCAAATCCGCATAATTTTGAAATTGTTGAAAACAAAACGAGAAATCGACTCTCGGAATGGACGAAATCGAGAATTCAGCGTAAATTTTAAAAGTTTTTCAGGAACGATCCTCATGATTAATAAAATTCGTCCCCCGCACAGGACTATTCTTCGTCTCTGCCTGATGTTTCCGGTCCTGGTTCAGACTGTCCATGTGAAGGCCCAGACTGCGGTAGCGACTCCTTATCCTGATCCCAGTGCGGCTGCGGGGATGACTGCCGGGATGCCCAATGGGCTTACTGCGCAGCAGATCGAAATGATGCAGGTGCGGACCGAGGCTCAGTCTGCTCAGGGTAGCGCGGTCGCAGCCAGTATGGCGCGGAGTGTTGACCAGACTATCGAAAATCAAAACCGTGAGAGGACTCTACAATCTGCTCGAGAGATCAAAGCGATTAAGCGATCAATGGCAGAGCGGTTGAAATGGGAGCGTGCGAACTCAACTCAAGTGAACAAAGTATCATCTGAGGACATGTCTGCATGGAACACTTCGACAGGGAATGTTCGGGTTGAGCGGAACGTTCCGGATCCATTTCTTGCTTCGCTTATCGAAGAAGAGCAGCGGGCGATGGAGCGGGGGACACTGGAGAAACCGAAGAAAGGATTCAAACCCCTTAAATCCACCGCAGCTGTTTTAGCGAGTCCGTTTCAGATGTTTTCAGGCGGAAATGACGACTATGTTGAGCCATCTCCCCAGGCGGTTCCTCTTGCTGCGCCAAGTGAAAGCGACGGTGGTGGCGGCTTTTTCAGTGGTTTGAAATTTCCGAAAATTGGTGGTCGAAGCGAGCCTGCTGATATCCCGAATCCGGCTACGGCTGAGCCTTTGTTTGTTGCAAGTCCCTCCAATTCGCCGACCCCGGTTCCGCAAGAGGCCGTTGCAAGCACTGCGTCGTCGACGGGTGTTGTCCCCAGAATTTCAGGAGCGGAACTGGTCAATGAGTCGTCATCACCTAGCCAGCAGACTGCGGTTAATTCTCCCAATCCTTACGCCGCTGCTCCGTCAACTATTGCACCGGAGCCGCTTCCCGGTGAAGCGGCGGAAAAGACAGGGTTCTTTGCGCGCATGAAGTCAGACACACCGGCATCGACTTCATCCGGTGGGGGAGGTGGATTTTTTGGTTTTGGGAAAAAGAAAAATTCTTCTCCCGCCGCTCCGGGGATCGACGCGAGTTTGTTTCCTGAAGGTGCGGTAGCCCAGTCTCCTACCGGAGCTTCTCTTGGAGGTGGCTACACGGCACAGGATGTAGTTGAAGAGAGTCAGATGGTTCCATCATCTACCGGAAACATTGACCTGCCCGGTGAAACTTCGAAGAAAAAACGTTCCGGTTTCTCGATCCCCAAGCCGAACCTTTCGATCCCCGCTCTAGGAGGAGGCAACGCGTCATCGGCATCGACGGTACCGACCTTAACGACGATGAATAGCTCAGGGAATGACTACTATGTGCTGACCGGCACAGCCCAGTTTATGGTCTATGGAGAAGATCAATCGCAGTCTGAAGTGCGCGCCCTTCCTGCAGGAAGTGTCGTTCGCATGACGAAGCCGGGTGATCAGTGGGCTTCGATTCAGTTGCCAAATGGTTCTTCAGGGATTGTGCAGAATAAGTTTCTTCGAGGCGCCTCAGGCTCCGAGGCCGGAAGGCAGTTTGCTCCATCGAACTAAATCCTACCGAGCAAGCTTCGCGGAAATTCTAAGTTTCTGGAAATCCTCTTTTCAGGCTTATATTTTCTCCCTATAAAAATCTCTTTGTGCTAAGATCCACGCCTAGAGTTTTTTACCAACCATGCCGAGAAGAGCGAGTTCAGGAGCTAACGTAGGAATGATTGCCGGAATAGCGGCAGCGATTCTGGGATTTATTGTCGTGGCGGCCTTGCTGTTTCGTCTTATCGCAGGCGACATGTTCGGAGGAGGGGATACAGGCGGTTCGAGTGGTTCAAATCCCAACGCGACCGCTCTGAACCTCGTGACCTATCGAGATAACGGGAACAGTCTGCGGGGCAATGTTTATCGAGTAGAGGGCCGGGTTGAAGAAACCCTCCGCTGGACACCGGATCGCGGCAGGCTCATTAGTTTCGACGCCAACGACGCGACTATTTCTATTCCGGTGCCGGTATTGGTGCCCGAAAATTTCAGCAACGTAAACATCGAACGCGGATCTGAGTTGGATCTGGTAGTACGAGTCGATCGTGACGGAACGCTCGTTGCTGAATCAATCGATCAATAGTCTTTCTCTTCAAAATCTTATGAAAGTTTTCCAGCTGTCTGTTTTATTAAGTTGCCTGTGGGCCATTTCCTCCCAGGCACAGGTCTACACCCCCCCGGCTCAATCTGGAGGGAATACCGGTGGAGGAGGTAGTCAGGGAGGCAATACAACGGTTATTAACCAAGGTGGCTCCTCGGGTGGTCAGCAGGGAAGTCAGCAAGTCGTTGGAAACGACGTCCCCTATTTTGATCCAACGACTGATGTTTTTTCGTTCGATGGGAAGAGCTTTAACGTGAACGACAACCGTGTTTTCCGGGCCCGTTTTGAAAAATACCTGAATTCGGAGTCAGCCACCTCGGAGCAGGACTTAGCCTACCGCAAGGCATTGCAAGCTATCCTCGACACCCTTTCTCCGCACAATCGAGACGGCGCTAAATTTCCCAAGGCAGTCGCGATGCTGCAACACACCTCACAGTTTCCTCAGGACGCCCGACTTTGTGATTCGCTTGCAAACGCAGTTTATCGCGTCTTTCTCGCGCAGAAGAGTGCGGCGGAGTTAGGTCGTTTAAACACCCAGCTTGATGAGCAACGCCGCCAGTTGGATTGGCGTTTCGATACCTGGACTAATCCGTCAAGTGTGAGACGAGAGCGGAAGCTGAGTGAAGATCCAGAGCAAGAGGAGGCACCCGAGATCGGAAGTACTGGTCATGTTTCCCGCTATGTTCAAAGAGTGAGTGAAGTCGAAGCGCAAAGAGTAGCGAATATGGCGAAGATGGAGCTTTCTGAGGTGGAAGCGAAGATCGAGTTCCAGGCTTTAGTTGTTCAGTTTTTCATCCAGCGAAGGTTCGAGCACGTCATTATGGCGGCGAGATTTTATACTGAATTTTTCCAGGACGGTGCCGGCCGGCTTGAGTTTGAAGAAGGATCTGAAATTGAGCAGAGTTTCAGCAAAACGATTGGTTTTAATCCGACCATCACGACGCTGGATACTTTTTCAAACGAGGCCATTCGAGATGTGAATCAACAGATAGAATCGTTTCAATTTCTTCTTGATCGCGGAGAGATCGACGGTGCGATGCGCCAATTGCAGCAGGCTTTTGTCACGGGTGAACACTTGCCCTCGGTTCAGAGCGTGACTCGTGAGAGTAAGCGGAATGTCTTGGGTTATGCTCAAAATTCGTTCCAACTCGTGAACTCAATTGAAGTGAAGGATTATACCCTTGCTGAGGAACTGGTCTTAAAGATGAAGGAGCAGGCTAGCGATTTCGACTACTCCAAGCCGACCGCAGCAATTGAGTCGGCCCGTCTCAGCAGCAACATGCGGATCCGGACAGCGAAGAACGCGGCTTTGCAGGGCGACGAGGAGGCGTATCAGGAAAATATCACCGCCGCTGCCCAGATTTGGCCGACAAATCCAATGCTGAAGGAGCAGTTTAACCTCATCGCAGATTCAGCAGATGTTCAGCAACAGGCCAAGTTGGAGTTTGATCGTCTTCTCGGAACGCAGAGCTTCCGTCAGATATTTGACAACAAAGCACGCTTCATTGCCGCGACAGTGGACGATACTGAGCGACAAGAGGCCTTAAACCAGATCGTCGGGAATATACAGGAGATCGAAACGGTGATGAAGCAGTCGGAAACATTGAGCAAAGCAGGAAACGCTCATGCTGCCTGGGAAATCGTTGAGCGCACCTTCCAGAAGTTTCCTGACGATGTCATTCTGAGCTCGAAGCGTTCCGATTTGGCGACTGACGTCGCGACTTTCGTAAAGGCATTGAAAAACGCAGAGAATCTCGAAAATCGAAAGCAGTTCGGCTCCAGCCTGACATGGTTTCTTTCAGCGAGGCAGATCTATCCTCAAAGCGAGTTCGCGACCGAGGGAATTCAGCGGGTCATCGACGAAATCCTGCCGGAAGGTGGAGAAGAATTTTCTTCAGTCGAGGCAGGCGAAGAGGCCAGTTTCTGAAGATCAACAGGATGGGGGTGAGAGCGTCCACCGCGATTCGGCGAGAGGCTTGGAAAGTCGCAAATTCGGAGGGAACGTTTTCGTCACGCGATTCTTAGAAAAAAATTCGACTAGTCGATTGACTAGGGAGCAAAAACTGGGACTCTCTTTGAACCACTTTTCTCTCGTCCATGAATCTTGCCTTATTCCGTGCGCTGTCTTTATCCGGATCGGCGGCAGCGATCGCCCTCCTCTTTTCTTCCTGCACTGTTGATCAGGACGCTGCTCTTTTTGCTTCCGGGAACGGAGCGGGTAGCGCGACCAAGAAGAAAACTGAGAAAGTCAGCACAGACAATGAAAAGTCATGGTCTGAAAAAATGAAAGAAGCCCGCGAAGAGCGGGAGAAAGAACGCGCTGAAGCTGAAAAGAGAAAAGAGAAGGAATTAGCCGCTAAGAAAAAGGCTGACGAGAAAAAAGCAGCTGATGCCGGGCCCTCTTTCGCCGAGCGTATGGAGGCGGCCCGTGAGGAGCGGGAAAAGGCCCGTGCAGAAGCGGAGAAAGTGAAAGCGAAGGAGCTAGCCGAAAAGAAGAAGCAGGATGAAGCGGAAGCTCGCAAGCTCGCTTCTGAAAAAAAGAAAGCGGATGCTGAGAAGAAACTGTTAGCCGAAAAGAAGGCCAGGGAAGAGGCCGCGAAGGACGCAGCAGAGAAGAAAGCTCGTGAGCAGCGTCTCGCCGCGAAGAAGAAAGCAGAGGAGGAGCGCGAAGCCCGCCGCCTTGCCCGTCAGAGGGATGATGCAGGTTCTCGCGAGGTCGCTGCCGTTGCAGAACGTCGAAGCGGTGGTGGATTTTTCTCCAGGTTGGCCGTTGGCACTCCGAGTCAGTATAAGAGTGAGGGCCACAAAATTTTCGTGAACCAGCGTCTTCTGGGTTCTCTCAGTCCGGCGAATGCCAAGATCGAAGTGGATCTTAGCGAGCAGCGTGCACGAATTTATAAAACGGGGGCGGGCGGCCCCCAGCTTGTCATCGAGACCGCGGTATCTTCAGGCAAGTCGGGTCATAGCACTCCAACCGGAACGTTCCGGATCAAGGAGAAGCTTGTTCACAAGCGCTCAACTCTCTACGGAACCTGGATGGCATCGTCCGGTGCAACGGTCCGCAGCAGCGGTGACAGTCGTCAGCGACCTTATGGAGCTTCCAGCTTTGTGGGAGCCGAAATGCCTTACTGGATGCGCATCAATGGCGGTATTGGGATGCACATCGGCTACGTTCCAAATTATCCAGCAAGTCACGGCTGTATTCGTGTCCCCAGCGCGATCCAACCACTGATCTATTCCAAAGTTGGAGTGGGAACATCAGTGACGGTGAAGCAGTAAAGTCTTCCGAGTGATTCGTTTTTTGAAAGCGGTGCCGGAGTCCGGGACCGCTTTTTTGTTTTTAGGGCGGACTTCGCAACGTAGATTAAGGCATGAGTGAAGTTTCAAGCTCCGCCCTGAAATTGGGCGTCAATATTGATCATATCGCAACTCTCAGGCAGGCTCGTTATGCTCTGATGCCGGATGCGCATAACGCCGAACCTTGCCTGATCGCGGCGGCGCACGAATCGGAAGCGGCCGGAGCTGACTCAATCACGGTGCACTTGCGACAAGATCGTCGTCATATTCAAGATCGTGATGTCTTTGAATTGAGAGAAAAAATTCACACGAAGTTAAATCTCGAAATGGGGAACACGGCAGAAATTTTGGAGATTGCTCTGAAGGTGAAACCTGACTTTGTTTGTCTCGTTCCGGAAAATCGGAAGGAGATTACTACTGAGGGTGGCCTTGACGTCACGACCCACGCGGAGGCATTGAAGACGACGATTGCGACGCTCCAGGAATCAGGAGCCAAGGTCAGCCTGTTTATTGATCCGGATCCGAAGACAGTGGAAGCCTCAGTTGCAGTTGGAGCCGACATGATCGAACTCCATACCGGAGCCTTTGCGAACGTATCTCCTGCCGGCGGGCAGGAGGAATGGGAAAGGTTAAACGAATCCTGTATCTTAGCACATAGTGCCGGACTTCAGGTTAACGCCGGGCATGGGATTACTCTGATGAATCTGCCAAAGCTAATGCAACTGCCGAACCTCACTGAGCTGAATGTTGGGCACCATCTCGTTGCGAGGGGAGTTTTTCTTGGACTTGGAAGGGCGGTTAGAGAAATGAAGACCCTAATGGGCTCCTATCCTCAGCTTTCCAGCCAGGAAGATTCGATGACTTAGTTCCGTGATTTCCCGGTATTGGTCGTATCCCGTAAGAATCGTCCCGATACCTGATTCCAGAATCATTCATTTTGAGGTAGCTCGAGCCTTTCCATCTTGACCGTGGAGCAACGGCAGCCTTTCATTAGATTGACTTGAGTGATTCTCTTAAAGATTATTCGCGGCTCGCAAAAGGTTTCCTCGGGATGTCCAGTCTTTGGGTGGGCAGGGATCATCTCATCTACGTTCAGGGAAGTGGGTATTTGATTCCGCTCGCCGAAGTCTACAAGCGTTACCGGTTCGAAGATATTCAGGCTATTTCAATATCGAAAAAGTCGCGAATCGGCGCAGCAATTCTTTATGCACTCGGGTTACTCAGTTTTGCGGGCCCCCTTGTTCTTGTTCTGGCTTTGATAGACGAAGGGGATCTTGGAATGGGGTCTGCCGTCTCGATCTCAATTCTTGCTTTAGGTGCCTTGCTCTTTACGAGCCTTCTTCTTCGTCATCTTATCCTTGGACCAACCTGCGTCTGTGACCTTCAAACAAGTCTTTCGAGAGATCGTATTCGACCGCTGGGCCGATTTCATTCGGCTCGCCAGTGTGTTGATATCCTTGCCGAAAAAATTCAATCTGCTCAAGTCCCACTTCGAGAAGCTGAGGATGCGGTGGTAATGGAAGTCGATGATCGAGATCGAAAAGAGGCTGAGACTTTCACGGTTCCGGCCCCTGTGATCCCGACGTTTTCAGGTATACTTGTTCTGGGTATCGGGGCGCTCGCCGCTCTACACCTTGAGAGTATCATGCTGACGGTCATCATGTTACTGGTCCTCCTCCTCGTAAGCTTTTTTCTTAACTTTTCTTTGATCGCTTCGGTCAGAAAGCATACCCCGGAAGCAATTAGATCGACTCTTTGGATAGCGATGGGGCTTCTCTTTGTGTTCGTAGGATCTGCGACGGTATATCTCCTGATTTCTGCGGCCCGCAATCCTGTTTATACTCTCGACTTCATGGGTCCGTTGGAAGCTCTCACCGGAATCGCGAATGAGGGTGGCATAGGCTTTTACCTGGTGTTCCTCGCCGTTTCTCTGGGATTTTTCACTTGTGGGCTCCTGGGGATCCTGACTTCATTAAAGTGGAAGGGGCTAATCAAAGTCTCGAACTCAGAGCCTGCGAAGTTAGAATTCCCATCTGTCGAATAGTTATGGCTAGCATTCTCGGGGATACCTCTTGTGTTACACACTCTGACCGCCTTTCATCTGCACGGTGTCCATCATGTCGGCAGTTTTACTGTTCGGAATGTATTACTGAGCATGAAGGTAAAATGATTTGCGCGGCCTGCCTCGAACTCAGATCGGAGATACCGACCGTAGCGAAGCATGAGAGAAAACTTCCATTCGCTTCCGTTTTGCAGTGTCTTGTTGCTTTCGTCGTGATCCTGCTGGTCTTTTACTTTTTCGCTCAAACACTCGGAGATATCCCCGATGATTTTCACGATGGAATAATCTGGGAATAGGAAAGAATGAGTGTTCCCGGTCGTAGAAAAAAAGCGCGCCGTGCCGAGAAATCAGCGCTGCAGATCCTTGAAGAATCGTTTCATCTGCTTCGCACTATCGATCTACGATATTTTTGGCTTTTCTATCTGGGGGCTGTGCCCTTTGTCGTCGTACTTCTCTATTTTGCTGCGGACATGAGTCGAAGCAGCCTTGCGGGAGAGTCGATGCTCGTGAGTTCGCTAATAATGACTGCGTTGTATTTCTGGCTCCGCTTCAGCCAGGCCATATTTTGCCGCGGACTCTGGAAAACGATTCAGCCGGAGAGTGATCTCATCGATAGGCCCGTAGACCGGTTTAAGCAGCTTGCCGCTCTTTTTATCGTCCAGGCATTTCAGATTCCTCTTCTCGTAATCGGTCTGCTGCTCGCTTTACCGCTCGGTTGGATTATCGCGTTTCTTCAGAACTCGACAGTGCTTTCGCTGACCCGCTCTTCATCTTCTCATTCTTTAAGGAACATGATTAGCGAAGGCTGGAAATTTGCGCATCACGAGTGGGCTCAAAATCACGCTGCCTTGGTCATTCTTGCAATTGTGACCTTCTTCACCTGGGTGAACTTAGTCGCGACATGCCTTATTCTTGCCACGTTTGCGAAGTCATTTCTTGGCGTAGAGAGTATGTTCACGATCAGTCCACTTGCCGCGATTCTGAACACGACGTTTGTCCTTGGTTCTATTCTCCTTACCTATCTGGTGGTATCTCCGATTCTCAAAGCTGTCTACACGCTGCGATGTTTTTACTCACAGTCACGGGGGTCAGGTGAAGATATATTGAGTCGCCTTGCTGCTTTTCGAGTAGATCAATCCAGTTCACGTAGTGCCGGTATGAGAAGATCCGCCGCAGGTCGTGCTGCGGTGGTTGCGATTTTGATCGCAGCGTTTCCGAATGAGCCGGCACGGGCAGATGAAAAATCAGTCAACGATAGCTCAACGGGTATTTTGCTTGAGGAGAGTATCAGTGAGGCGATGGCTCAAAAAAAGTATCAGTGGCGATTGTCTCGTCGTCTTCAGGACCTTCCGGAGGATGAATTGGAAAAAGGGTGGCTTTCCCGACAATTGTACGAGCTTGGAGTTTCGCTCAGAGCACTCGCAAAAGAGTTTACAGATTGGCTGGAAGACGCGTTTGACCGACTTGAGCGACAAGAGTCAAAGCAATCTAATGATTCAAAGGATAAGTCGGCCGTATTTGATGGCATCAGTTCAGCTTTGTCGATCGGGCTGGTTCTTTTGGTAGTTGGTTTGGGGCTCTGGTTAGGCTTGCTAATCTATCGAAAGCACAGAAACAACGGGCATGAAGATCAACACGAGGAGGCTCCCGTCGAAATGGTGGATCTCCAGCGAGAGGATATCGTGGCTTCTCAATTACCCGAGAATGAATGGCTACGACTTGCTCGTGAGCAAATCGAAAGAGGTGATAGACGCCTTGCAATTCGGGCTCTTTTTCTCGCCTCGCTTGCCAAATTAGGCGACGAAAATCTGGTCAATATCGCCCGTTTCAAGTCGAATCGTGACTACCGTCTTGAACTGAAGAGGAAGGCACGAAAATGGAATGATTTAATCTCCGCTTTTGAAGCGAATACGAAACTGTTTGAGCGGGCGTGGTATGGGTGGCACGAGGTTAGCGAAGACGCTGTTGAATCCTACCTGAAAAATCACGAAGTGATGGTAAATCTTTCGAAGAAAGCTGGCAAGAGTCGCTATTCCACCGCCACGGAGTCCACCGTTGTCTAATTTTATGGTTTCGAGACGTTATCTCACCTGGTTCGGACTCGTCGCTCTTGCGATTGTGCTGAGCGTCGGGTTTCTGGAAGTGTTGGGGAAACGTTTTGCAGAAGGAGGAGTCTACCCTCACTATGCAAGTTTTCGAAGCGACCCCCTCGGAACGAGTGGGTTCTACGAAGCTCTCTCAAGTCTAGATGGCATTGAGGTAGTCAGGAATATTCAGCCTTTAGAGTCAATTGATGGTCTGCATGAAGATTCTGTTATACTTTTGTTAGGCTTGCCCAGAGAAAGTTGGGGTGACTTGAGAGCTACGAATGATTCATCGATGTTCAAGGCGGTTAAGGAAGGTGCCCGGCTTGTCGTGACGATCAATCCCGGACTCGTTCCTGAGAAGTTTCAACCGGCGAGGACTTCAGAGGAAGAAGATTGGTTTGAGCGCAGACGAAGACTGAGGGAGGAGAGAATTCGCGCTGAGCAAGGCGAGCGGTCAAAGATCGAGCCACAAGATCAGGAAGTCGACGATGAAGAGAAGCTGGAACTCGAAATGGACGATGCTCTCGGGGCGCGCCTCACGATACTATTGGAGGTTGAACTGGAAAGCCTCGAAGAATTCGAGCGGCCTGAAGAAGGCTGGGAATTGAGTGCTGGAACAGATAAGTCGCTACGTGAGCTCCCGAGTTGGTATTCGCAATTTCGGTTTAAACCTGCCTCCGAAAGTTGGAGGATCATTGCAGAAGCGGAGGACGGCCCGGTTGTTATTGAGCGGCAATTTGGAGAGGGGAGCATTGTTTTGGCCAGTGATTCGTTCTTCGTAAGCAATGAGGCTTTGCACCTGGAGCCGGTTGCATCCTTTCTTTCCTGGTTACTCGGAGATAAGACTCAGGTCATCTTTGATGAAACGATTCATGGGTCGCGGGAAAGCGGCGGCGCCATGAAACTCATCCGGCGCTACCGGATCCATGGCGTCTTTTTCGGTATGACTTTGTTCATCGCTTTGTGGGCATGGCGGACGTCGTCTCCGCTGGCTCCGGGCGATGACACTACTGATGATGGATTTGTCGGCGGTGGCGAAGCCATTGCCGGCGAAGAAACGGCAAGCGGTTTGGTTCGGATGCTTAGAAAAAGTATTGAGCCATCGAAGTTGCTTCCTCAATGCGTGGAGATCTGGAAGGAATCACAGCGGAGAACTCCTCCTGAAGCGCTGGAGAAAGAGATTGCGCACCTGTTGCAACGGCACGAAAGGGACAAGAAAACCAATGATGCAGTTTCGACCTACCATCGCCTCACAGATTGTCTTCGCAGGCATTGACAAAGGGACCTGTTTCCGCGAACTGATTTCAAGCTTTCGATCGCTTTGTGCGTCGCCTCAATCTTCTGTTTCAAACTGAGCTGAACATTCAAGGACATTGATGCTACTTATCGTCTCTAGAGTGAGACGGCGAGCTTCGGATAATCTAGCAAACTTACTTAGGTATTATGGGATTTTGGTATCGTATCGGACACACGATTGCGAAGTTATTGGGAAAATTTATGTTTTCCTATCGAGTCTTCAATCGCGAGGCGTTTGACGCCATGGAGGGAGGGACCATCATCGCCTCAAACCATGTCAGCTTTCTTGATCCACCTTTGATTGGAAGTGCGATTCGAACTCCGATCTACTACTTCGCCCGAAAGACTCTCTTTGATCACCCTGTTTCAGGCTATCTCTTTACACGATGCAATGCGTTACCCGTGAATCAGGATAAGCCTGAGATTTCCGTGTTGAAGCAAATTATCCAATTATTGAAGCAGGAAGAGCAGGTTCTCATTTTTCCGGAAGGCGAGCGCAGCTGGGATGGAACGATCAATATGGAGGCGCAGCCCGGGATCGGAATGATCGTCGCCAAATCAAAAAAGCCCGTCCTCCCAATCCGGATCTTCGGTGCTGAGAAAGCACTGCCTCGTGGAGGAAAGAAGCTCGTGAAAACTCCGGTTCAGCTTGTCGTCGGAGAGCAGATCGAATTCGATGATTTGATCAATGACACTGAGATTGGAACCAAGGAAAAGTATCAGCTGATCGCCAGTCGCATCATGGATGCGATTGCTGCACTTGAGCCACCTACCGAGCCCTCCTCTTAATCGATTTTCCTGACGGAAGCCGAGTCCGTCTTAACTCCTGACGCGATCAGATCAGTCCAGAATCAGCTTATTGCCACCGATAGGCTGATCTCCGCCGCCCGGCTTTTCACCGATTTTGGTGTCTTCAATGATTTCAGGTTTTGGTGCCTCGGGAGGGTTGGCACCCGCGAAGACTCGAATATGAGGAATCTCAGGGGGATGAATCTCAATTTGTACTTCAGCGGTCCCATTGGCTTTGGTTAAAGCAAGTGAGGTCTGAAAAGGAGCGAGAGCGTAGGTCTGCAACTTCGTTGTCAAAAAAGTAAGTCTTTCTGCGGAAAGTTTTTTGATGAATTCGGCTTTCTCGGCAGGATCGGTCATTTCTTTTGGCACCGCAGCGGCAACCCGTTCATCAAAATTAGTGATCTCAGCCTCCACTTCGGCGATCAGGAATTTTCCCACTTTGTCGGTAAGCTTTCGGTATTCGTCCGCGGGAATGCTGTCCAGATTGTAGCTAGTTGTTGTTTGGATAGGAACGGCTTGCAGCCCCAGTCTGTCGCCATCCCAGACCGACCACCCGGCTGGAATTCGATAAGACTCTGATTTCGAGCGCGCTTGCAGGTAGGTGTCAAAACTGTCCGGCGCGACGTAGTAGTAGAAGAGAGTGCCCCGATTGAGAACCGCGCTTTTGCAAATGGTATCAAACTCGGATCCTTCTTTTAAGAGCTGCTCCGTGGTCCATCCTTCTTCTTCGCGCGGGCCGACACTGAATCTGATTCGATCACCTCCGCCTTTCGATACGAAGTATCGGAAATCCTTTGGCCCGAATTTACCGTCACCGAAAAAGGAAATGATCTTCTTAAGGTCATACCTGAATTTGTGTATTGGAAACTCTTTTCGATCTTCGTTTCCAAAGAGACGTTCGACAACGTTCTTGTCGGTTAGGGGCTCACCCTGACGGTTAAGCCATTTTGTATTTGTCGCCGTCCAGCTTTCGAGCTGTTTCTCCATGCTGCGGGTCAGATTGACGCTTTCGGTTATTGCAGCAAACGAATCGTTAGCGGCTCTCTTCGTGCCTTTGAGAGCATAGGTGTAGGAGCCGGTCTTTGTTTCAGTGTAAGCGAGATCGTCGAAGTTTTGGTCGATGACATCCCTGATCTTCAAGGCATGCTCATAGGGGTCTCCGATGAAGTAGAGTTTCTGATTTTTACAAATCAAATAGAGCGCTTTCGCGCGATCGTCCGCCATCCGGGGATTTGGCATCGCGACGATCGTTGCTTCTTTGACCTCCACTTCTGGGGTCTGAGCGAGAATCGCTGCGAGCTCTCGATTCTTCGTGTCAGCGTCAGCGACTTTCGTTGCGGATTCCTCCTTCTTAGCTTCTTCCTCTTCCACCTTCTGCATCCATTCTTCGATATCGGAGGTCTTTTCAGCAAGTTCTGAATTGTCCTTCTCAAAGTCTTCCAGTTCCGTGATGAGCGACTTTGCCTCTTCTTCGGTCGGAAGGTTTTCGATCGTCGTGCTGTGGGTCTGTTGAAGCTCTTGAAGGTTTTTCAACGTTTTGTCACGACTGATGCGCATTGCGTCTAATTCCTCCTGACTCACTTCGGGCAGGTTCTCCACGACCTTTTTCACGGCAGCGCTGATGCCAAGACTGCTCACAATGAGAATGAGAAGAAGAATCCCGACAACATTGGTCAAGGCATCCATGAGTGCGTCCATGCTCCGCTCTTCTTCTGCTCTTCTTCTGCGTGCCATATTTCTTCCAGTCTAAAAGGTTAAGGCTCGAGAAACTGAGCGAACATTTGAAGGTCTACTTTGCCTTCGCCGGGCAGAGGAAGTCGGCCGGGAATAATTTCAGTACCATTTGCCCGATTGTAGGTGGAAATCAGCTTCAATGCTTTGTCGAGCGTCCCGACAGAAGCCGGTGTGCCGCGGACGAGAAAAATCAGTGTATTCTGTCTGCTGGATCCGACGGTCTTGAGCAATTCGATAAATTCCTCGCTCTGATTTAAGGTCGCGATTGGGATTACTTCTGCTTCGACGGAAAGGCTCTTGTGCAGATAGATACCCCGGTCTGATATTTCAACGAAGAAAGGGCGATTTGTGGTGCTTGAGCCACTTGGTCGAACACGAAGTTGTGCTGCTTCCGGTGGGAGCTTCCTTTTTGCGATCTCTTCCTCTTTAACTTTAATTTCAGCGAGGAGCAGCGCCTCATCTTCGACAAGTTGCTGGTTTGTTTGTTTCAGAAGATTGAATTTCGCAATCAGTTCTTCACGGCTTTTTTCAATCTCCTCCTGATTCTCAAACATTTCTTTGAGAATCACAAGGCGGTCGCGAGTTGCGAGGGTATCTTTGTTCTGCTGGATGAGGTTCTCAATGAGCTGGCGGAGTTTGTCCTGTTCCTCTTGCTTCTCAATTTTTTCCTGCTCGAGAACGACATATTCCTGGGCGCGCTCCACTTCTTCGGAGGTGCGGCCTTCCCCTTTGTTCATCGCGATCAGATTGATCACCACGATGATCAGGGTCAAACACCCGATGATACAAATGAGGATACTGAGAAAGGGAAAGAGACTGACTGAGCCTCCGTCGTCCTGTGATCTTCTACCCATTCGAAATTGGTGTTAGTCTAATTAAGCGTCGTCCTCAACGGGATCTGCCTTTTTTCTGCGACCGAACCAGCCCACTTTCTCGACAACGACTTGCTTGCCATTGAGTTCTTTGAGCACTGCATTGAGATTTCCGATGCCCTCGGATAGCGAAGCTACTTGCGAGTCGAGCGAGCGATCCAGCATGCTTCCGTAATTGTCAGCGCGCTCGTCGATGGCAGCGATCTGCTTTTCAACGGCCTCGGCGACCTTCTCGTATTGCTTAGTTTGATTGCCAAGACTATTCGACATTCCCTTTTGAACTGATTCAAAACGGGACATGATGTCTTGCTGATTTGACGCCATGGCATCACCAACAGCTTTGAGAAGCCCGGCATCAGAGCCGAAGTTGGAGGCTGCTCCACCATCGTTAAGGCGTTTCAGGAGGTGATCGATGCAGTACTCGTCGACGTCCGTGACGAGATCATCTTCCTGATTCTGAAGAGCACTGGCCGGAAAGCTCAGCAAAATACTGAAAACGAGAGCAAGGAGCGTCGTGTCGAACGCAACGCCCATTGAGTTAAGCACGTTGAGAAGTGGTTCCTTGATCTGGCCCATATCGCCACCTTCGCCGGCTCCGAAAACGGCTCCGAAACCACCGATTGCAGCACCAATACCAAGGACGGTTCCAATGAATCCCATGATAGGGATCGCCCAGAGAAAAACTTTCACCATCGAGTAACTGCTGCTCACTTTGGCGGCGTCAATCTCAGATTGCGCTGTGATCATCTGTGCGACGTCGGGGTTGTTTTGCCGTACGTAGAAGAATTCGAGTGCTTTGCGGATTCGGTTCACGATGTAGGTGTTTCGGAGAGGAACCGGAAAGTTGATGATGTGATCGTGAAATTCTTTGAGGTTTTCCGGATTGATCTCTTCGCTGATATCGGTGGGCAGGGCCTGAATCAGCATCGCGCGACGCTGTTTCTGGATATTGAGCCACTTCAGGACAAGAATCGCGAGACACCAGAACATGAGAAGTGTTGTCACATACTGTGGCCAGCCCCGCTGAGTGAACAGTTCGCGGAAGTAGCTGCCGGCATTGTGTGGAATGTCGACTGACTCACGGACTGGAAGAAGGTACATGATGAGGAACCAGAGAAAGGAGGCGGTGATTCCAACGCCTCCCGCTATCCACACATTGACGAAAGAGGGGTGCACCTTCGGAACCGCGGTGGAGACATCCAACTCCGGGATTTGATCATAGTGCTCGTCCGCCATGTCTTCGGCGGAATGATCCTGTTCAGCACCGGTAGGAGGTGGAGGTCCGAAATCCTCAGGAATTTGGATTCGACCAGAGCACCCGGGGCACTTCACAGTTTTTCCAGCAAGGTCAGGTTCGGCTTGCAGAGTGATGTTGCAGGTCGGACAGGCGAAATTCATAGGATATTTTTTGAAAGAAAAGTCAGGATCACCGTTGTATCTGCAGGGTGATCGTCAATGGGAGTGCGCATAATAGGCGCGGTCTCACGAGTATTTCGAGAAAATTTTTTAAAAACCTTTTTAATCGCAATATCAAGCAGGAGATCGACTGTATTGTCAGAACAATTGATGGCCCGAATCGCACAGATACTTCTGAAGCTGAACCTTTTTGGGATACTTCTCTTTTGTGTGACGAGTTGTTCTGTTCCAGTCAAGGTTCGCGAGAATTGGAAAACAACCGGCCCATCAGAAGTTCCGCTTAATCGGGCGGCCTCGGTCTGGAATGAGATTTCCTCCGGAACGATGCCTGATGAGGAGCGACTCGAACTCTACAATGACGCCGTGCGTCAATCGGTTGTTCAGGTCGCCAGGAATCAGGTATCACCGGGCCGCTCTCTGTCCCTGCTTCAGACAACCGACGGGGGAGTGAATCTGACCGTGGAGTCGATCAACGTGCCGGGGATGAAGCTAATCGAAGAAGTTGTTCCTGCTGATTTCATTCGGGTAAAGCGAGGATTTGAGTCGAAAACAGAGATTAAGGGTGTTGGTGCGGCATTGATGGTTCGGAAGGCATGGTCGGAGAGCGATCCCATGATTCCCAAAAGTGGTATCTGGTATCCAGTGACGGGAGTTCTCAATTTAGACGTCCCGGCAGCGCCGGTGCTAAAGCTGTATGATCCTACCGATGGCAGCACTATTTTGAAGTCGGGAACTGAGTTTCCACTTTCTGTGGACTATACCGCGACTTTTGCGCGGGACTTTCAGGAGAGGCAGTTTCAGTTTTCAACAATTCCGGCAATGTTCCGGTTTGAGAAATTTGCAGACCGAATGGGTTTGTATCGGGTTTCCGCGCTGAATGAAGAGAAGGAAGTGTGTATTTTGGTTCATGGAATCAAATCGAGCCCGAACACCTGGCATGAAGCATTGAACAAAACCTTCGCGGATGAAGAGATTCGGGAACGTTATGAGTTCTGGACCTTTGGTTATCCAAGTGGAGCGCCGATTCCTTATCTTGCGACCAAACTTCGGGATTCGATGCATGAAATGCTGGCATTTCGTCAGCGCCGTGGCGCCGTGAATCAAAAAGTGACCGTGGTTGGACATAGTATGGGAGGCATTCTTGCCAAGGCGGTCACTCAAGAAGGTGGCGATAGTGATTGGGATAAGCTGTTTAAAGTTCCGATTGATGCACTGCGGGTGAACTCAGAAGATCGTGAAATTTTGAGAAACATGGTCTACTACGAACCAATTGGAGAAGTTCATCGGGTCATATTTTGCGCGGTGCCTCATCGGGGAAGTAAGTTCGCCGCGAAACCGGGTGCGAAGATTGTTGGCGACCTGATCCAAGTGCCAAAACAGATCGCCCAGCTAACAACTGACATTGTGAAGCAAAGCGGTTACGCGCTTACTCCTCTCGGCATGGAAATTGCCAAGCATCGGGTGACTTCGCTTGATCAGTTGAGGCCGACCTCGCAGGTCACGGTTGAGTATCTTTACAAGCCGCTGAATCCTTCGGTGGAATTTTATTCAGTCATCGGAAGGAAGGATTCTGACCCGGCAAAGCCTCCCGAAGAGACCACTGACGGAGTGGTTGCCTACTCCAGTTCGCACATAAGTGGTGTCGTATCTGAAAAGTTCATTTTTGATTCTCCTCACGGAGTCCATCAAACTGATCAAGGCATTCAAGAGATCATTCGGATTCTAAGGCTTCCTTAGCGAAGGCACGTAAATCTGCGCTTTTCATCGTGTTGAATACCGCTAACCTCGTCGCATGAAGCGATTTCTTATCACTGTTCTTCCCGGCCTCGCCATTCTTGGAGCGATGCTGTTCACTCCTGGATGTTCTCAAGCTGACAAAGCAAAAGAGAAAATCTCTGTTCTCCTTATTGATGGCCAAAACAATCACAACTGGGTTGAGACTTCCCCTGTTCTGGTTGCGTTGATGGAGCAATCCGGTCGGTTTCAAGTGACTGTCTCGACATCACCTGCAGGTCCGCCGAAACCTCCCCGCCGCCCTAAAGAGAAGACGCCAGAGTCTGATCAGGCCTTCAAAGAGGCACTTCAGGCTTACGAAAAATCGGTGACTGAAGTAAAAGCGAAAAGTAAAAGCGAGTGGGAGCAGTGGCGTCCTGACTTCGCTGCGTATGATGTGGTCGTCTCCAACTACAACGGCGAGCTGTGGCCGGAAGAAGTTCAAAAATCGTTCGAAGCCTATGTTGGTGGCGGTGGTGGTTTTGTCAGTGTTCATGCAGCCAATAATGCCTTTCCACAGTGGTCGGCCTACAATGAGATGATCGGCCTTGGCGGCTGGGGCGGGCGTTCCGAGCTGTCTGGCCCTTACCTGAGGCTTCGCGAGGGAAAGTGGACAAAAGACATGAGTGAAGGTCGTGGCGGAGCCCACGGAAAGCGGCATGAATTCCTTGTCGAGATGACAGAAGTTGATCATCCGATCACTCAAGGCATCCCCTCAATGTGGCTTCACGCCGAGGACGAACTCTATGATCGCCTGCGGGGTCCGGCACAGAATGTCACTGTTCTGGCCGGGGCCTTTTCGGATGTAGATACCGGCGGTTCCGGTGAGACCGAACCGATGCTGATGACGATTGACTACGGTGAGGGAAGTGTTTTTCACACTACTCTCGGGCACGATGTCACCGCGATGAGCAGCCTTGGATTTCAGGAAACACTTCTTCGTGGAATCGAGTGGGCAGCTACCGGTGAAGTCGCTTCCCCGTCAGTCCTGACTGATGTCTTGAATCCAGATGCAGTCAGTGTTCGCGAGGTTACAGTCTCCTCCGAAAACTGAGTCTCTACCCTTTAAACAAAACAGGGTTAGATCGCAGACCTAACCCTGTTGAATCGTTGAGGGGATTTTAATTCTACTTAGACCGGCATTGAGCCGACGTCGTTGGATGGCTCGGCCGCTTCGTCTTGTTTTTCACGTCGGCTACGAACTGCTTCATCAGCAGCGCGCTGGCCGGCGGAGACGCCTTCGCGAAGCCCGTCAACAAGGCTGTCGGGAGCAACTTCGCGGATGATCGCACCTGTAAAAGCGGTGGCATAAGCAAGGGCATAGGCGACATCGTGAACTCCTTTGGAGACATCTTCTTTTGCTTTTGGAAGCGCGTCGTCGAACAATTTTTTGGCGTCTCTGCAACCGTTGTTAATGGCGTCTTCGACTGATCTGGAGAACCCGTCAAAGTTCGTGTTTGAGGAATCGGGGCCGCTAGAAGCAGCTGAACTTTCGGGAGTTGGTTCCGGCCCGGTTTCGGGCGCTGACTCCGGCTTGTCTGGAATGGGGGGAGGATCTTGATTCATATCTATCGTTGTTTGATAACGATGTCAGTATCCCGGGAATGATGCCCTGCTTCTATTACAATGTGCGGAGTGCTTTATAATCAAAGTGGGTCGCCGGTGTTGTCGGGAATGGGAGCCGGAGAAATTTCAGGTGAAACTACGGGTTCACTTGGTTCTGCGGCAGGAGGGGCTTTGGAAAAGACACGCTGCATGTCTGACTTGGCATCCTGATAGGCTGTTTCCAAGATTCCGAACCAGCCGAAATTTATCGCTGCTCCCATCGCTATGACGAGAAGGCCGAGAAGGATTGAGTCTCGTCGTGACTTTTTTCGTATCGTTCTAATCTGTTCCTTCAGTGCATCGATTTTGGTTTCCTGGCGGAAAAGGGTCGTTTCAATCCCTCTCGTATTCATCATTGGTTCGTCTTCGATAAGCTCCTCTTCGACTTCTTCAGCGCCGAGTTCGGCCTCCTCTTCTGCAGCGATACGAGCGGAGAGCAGTTCCTCATGAGCTTTTAAGACGAGAGGTTCCAATTTTTCGAATTCGACAGGCTTGTGCAAAAAGTGATCGGCAAGGAGGGTGGGGGAGGAAAAGCTTCTAAATTCTTCTTCCAGCTCTTCGGACGGGTAGCCGGTGATCATGATGACACTAAGCGGTCGGGGATCGGTTTCGCGCAACTCTTCCATGAATTCGATCCCATTCATTCCCGGCATTTGATAGTCCAGAGTGATGACATCGATAGATTCCTCGGTTTCAAGAAGATCGAGTGCCTCAGCTCCGCTGCGCGCAGTGAAAACCTGATCGAAGCCGACATATTCCCGTAAAAAGGTTTTTAGACCAAGTTGGAAAGCAGGATCTTCATCGACGACGAGGATTCCGGCGTTTCCGGGGGAAGGAGGAGATTTCAGGGCGTTGGATTCTTCTGGTAGTCCTATACTCATGTGAGAAAAAGCAGGTTGTTTCGCATATTTGATAATCCCTAAAACGATGTCGAGCACGGAAATTCTGATTTTGAAACTGATTCTATCAGTTCGCTTTGTCTTGAAGCTCGTTTGAGATTGGGTTTGGTTGCTATTCCATGCGTTTGAAACACGACATACATCTCGCCTACTGCACCAATATCCATCGTGGAGAGACATGGTCGGAGACTTTTGCTGGTCTGCGTCAATATACTGATCAGGTTCGTGAGCGGGTCTCACCTGATGGCCCCTACGGAATAGGTTTACGTCTCAGCGCAAATGCGGCGGCTGAGCTTCGAGATGATCCAGAGCGGCTCGATGAGTTCAAGCGCTGGATGGAGGAGAAGCAGTCTTACGTCTTTACAATAAACGGGTTTCCCTACGGCATTTTTCACGGGAGTCGGGTTAAAGAACAAGTCTATGTGCCTGACTGGGCAACTCAGGAGCGGCTTGATTACACGACCCTGTTGTTTGATTTGATCGATGAAATGGCACCTGCCGGGGAAGCCGTCAGCGTTAGTAGCCTACCCGGGTCATTTAAGGAATTCATCAAGCCGGACTCGGAAGAGAAACAGTTAGCCGCAATGGTGGGAAATCTTCGTGCCTGCTCAGATCACATTGAGCGATTGCGTGATGCGAGCGGTCGGGATATTCATCTGGGATTGGAGCCTGAGCCGTTAGGGCTTTTCGAAACCAGTGCGGAAACTGTCGCCTTCTTCGAGCGGCTGCACGACGGAGTGGGCTCGGCAGAAAGCGAAAGAATTCAGCGCAATTTGGGGGTGAACTACGACACTTGCCATCTTGCGGTGGAATTCGAAGAGCCAGCTGACGCGATTGGAAATCTACGCAATGCAGATGTTCGGATCAGCAAAATTCACCTCAGTTCGGCGCTGCGCCTCAAGCCAACACGTGAAGCGGTGGAACGACTCTCTGCTTTTCAGGACGAAGTTTATCTTCACCAGGTAGTCGTTGGGAGAAAAGGAGAGGCGGTACGGCGTTTCCGCGATCTCCCGGAGGCTTTCGAATGGAACCGTGAATCACCAGACGATGCGGGCGATGAGTGGCGGGTTCATTTTCACGTGCCGATTCACAGCCAGCCCGAAGCGCTTTTTGCCGATACTCGCGAACATATTCCCGGAGTTCTGGAGCTTCTTGGGCAGGATCCGGGCTGGTGTGGCCACTTTGAAATGGAAACCTACACCTGGGAGGTTCTACCGGAGGCCATTCGATCGAGAGATGTGGTTGATCAACTTGTCTCCGAATATGACTGGTGCCTGAATTGCTTTAGGAAGAACGGGTTGGCTTAACCGCTGGATGTGAGGTGAAATCACAGCAGCTCTGAACCGAAGGCATCAGCCCGGGTGGGGGGCCTGCTACCAGGCGTTTTTTGTTTCTTCGCTGGGATCGGCAGGGCGATCCGGAAAAGAGAAGTCGACGTTCGGTGTCGCCTGGTTCGAAAATCCAGCTCCCGGTTCGCTCTCACGAGGCGGGGCAATACCGTCGAAGTCGGGAAGTTCCATCACCGTTTCAGTACCTTCGATACTGTGGTGCTGACCCTTCATTTCTTCCTCGTCTTGATAGGTCATTGCTGCGGCGAGCTCGGACTTGATCGTTTCGAGGAGTTCTTTGAGTTGGACCGGTTTGGCGAGGATCACGCTTTTGATGCCGCCAGTTTCGGCAAGAGCCTGAGCTTCGCGGGCGATTCCAGTGAGCAGTATTACCGGAATATAACGGAGTGAAAGATCTGCTCTGAGATCAGCGAGGACTCTACCGCCGTCCCGTTCCGGCATCATCACGTCGAGAAGGATGAGATCGGGCAGGTAGTGACGAGCCGTATTGATCGCAAGCAGCGGATTGTTTTCCACCACCGGCTCAAAACCGAACTTCGCAAGCGTCTTGGCGAGCAAAGTCGTCAGTGCCACGTTGTCGTCGATGATCTGGATTGTGGTTTTCATTCAGCAATAGAATCTAAAATCTAGATTGAAATTATGGTAATTACAATAATTAAATTAAGGAAAAGTTGATTTAGTGATTTTTATAATAAAAAACCCGCTCGCTGTCCGTGTGGACAACGAGCGGGTCTTAAAATCTAGTTTTAGTAAAAGTCTTACTCAGCGACTTTCATGATTCCGTTCATGATCGCCCAGTGTCCGGGGTAGGTGCAAAGATATGGGTAATCACCGACTTCCTCTGGAGCAGTGAATTCCATGACATCTTCTTCTGCAGCCTGGATGAGCTTCGAGTGGAAGAGGACATCTTCAGACTCCGGAACTGCATCTTTCTCTGTCAGGAAAGTGGGATCTGTCATGCCTGCGTTGGCTGCCATCCCCACGACGTCTTTCATGCCTGGCTTCACAATGAGTAAGTTGTGTGGCTGTCGAGTCACGCTGTCAGCGGGATTGATGAGCGTGATTTTCACTTTTTGACCCGGCTTCACAGTAAACTCTTTAACGTCGTAAAGGAACTGCACCTTGTCGGCAGTGATAGTGATTTCGAAGACCTCTTCCGCTTTGGAAAAAGACGAGATAGCGAGGATAGGGAGAGCAACGAGGCTGGTCAGGGTGCTTTTCATAGATTGATTCGTAGGATTGGGAGGTGATCTCCGTAGTCTAATGGTAGTTTAGAATACGACTTCGAAGGTGCAACGGCTTCATTTGAAAGAAATTGCTAAGAAATTTTAAAAAATCAGTTGGAAAAAATTCAATAAACGGTAAATTTATGGAAATTTGATTCTTAACAGTAATTCTCAACTTTTCTTATTCTTCAAATGAACCGTGTTTTAATTGTCGCTGGAGAGCGCACCACAGGAGAGCGTTTTCAACAAGCGCTTGGGGAATCGGGTTATCAGACCGCGGTTGTCTGGAATCCGATGCAGATGGTGGATTTCTGCCGTCAGCATGAGCCAGATTTCCTCATCGCTGACCTCGATCTTGCCGAGTATGGGCTGTGGAGCGCAGTTCAGGCGGTCAAAGGGATCGGGGCTCTCGCGAACATTCCCCTTCTCGGTCTCTCGTCGACAGGTAACCCTCAGTTACTCGAGAAAGCGAAAGCGGCGGGATTTTGTATGGTGTTCCCTTCTCATGAAGGGACAAAAACGATCATCGAGGCCCTCAATTCTCGTTCTGCCGCAGCTGTTGAACCTGACGACTCCGAAATGAGCGATATCGTTTCGCGTGACCCATCTCTGAATAAGCTTCGGGAGATCGTCCGCGACATCGTAAGCACGACGCAGCGGCTGAAGGACTTTCTTCCTGAGTATGGTGATGACGGCCCGGAATTGTTCGGATACATCGAGTCTGCCGGAATCGAGATTCGCAAGAAGTTGAATACAGTTCAGGATTTTTCACTGCATGATAAAGAGCTAAGGCACGACTTCCGCAACATGATTGGTTCAGTCACCGGATTTGCGGAGCTCATCATGATGGAGCCTTCGATTTCACCCACTTCGTCCCAGGGAATGGCGCGCCTCCGCGAGCGCTCCCGTGAGTTCGTCGAGGTTCTGGATCATCAGAAGGCCTCGGCAGGTGCTTGAAGCAATCCCAGTCCCCAACGATTCTGACTTTTCAGGCGGTTCGTTCAGGCCTAGGCTCTGCCGCAGTCACCATTGAGTGCTGAGTGGAGGAGATGAAAATTGGTATTACGGGCGCGAGCGGATTCCTTGGATCTGCCATTATCGAAGAGGCAAAGTCCCGTGGTTGGTCCGTGGTCGCGTTCTCGCGAAATGCAGATCGTTTCCTGGAGGGTGCTGATGAAGTTCGTTCGCTTGCTGATCCCGAGAGCATTGATCTTAACGAAATTGATTCGCTGATTCATCTCGCGGGCGAGCCGATTGTCGGCTGGTGGTCGAAGGAGAAGCGGCGAAGAATCTACGACAGTAGGATCGATCTTACGACTGACCTTGTTGAGGCAATAGCCAAAATTTCCCGGAGCCGACGACCTTCCTCTTTCGTGAGCGCCTCTGCGATCGGCTATTACGGCAATCGAGGCGATGAATGGCTTGATGAGGACGGCGACGTTGGTTTTGGCTTTCTCTCTGATGTCTGCCGCGATTGGGAGGCCGCCTCAGCGAAGGCTGACAAGCTCGGTTTGCGTGTCGTGAATCCGAGAATTGGAATTGTTCTGGGACGTGAAGGGTTTTTAAAACGCCTTCGACCTGTCTTTAGACTCGGTCTTGGCGGTCGCCTCGGGCGTGGATTTCAGTGGATGTCGTGGATTCATCTTCGCGATCTTGCGCGGATCTTTGCTGATGCGGCCGAAAATTCATCGAGTTTGAGGGGAGCAGTAAACTGCGTTAGCCCGATGCCGGTAACAAATCGCGAGTTTACGTCGATCTATTCTCGCGTGCTGGGCCGAAAAGCATTTATTCCCGTGCCGGCGTTTATTTTGAAATGGCTTCCGGGCGAGATGGGCTCACTCTTTCTGGACAGTCAGCGGGCAGAGCCGGCCGCTCTGAAGTCGCACGGGTTTGAGTGGAATTATTCAGGACTTGAGGATGCACTCCGCGATGTGGAAGGGCTCAGTTGAGACGGATCGATACCTGCAAAGGTGTGAAATCATGGTAACTTTGACGCACTTATGGCAGCTCCCCAAAATGTGATCGGGATCGTCTACGATTACGATCAAACGCTAAGCCCCACCTACATGCAGGATGAGGTGCTTTTTCCGAAATTCGGGATTAATCCCGCTGAGTTCTGGAAGCGATGCAAAAAACTCGTCGATGAGGACGGCTACGAAAATGAACTCGCTTATCTGAAGGCGATGATTGACTACCTCGAAATGGACGGGCCGAGCAATAAGGACCTCGAAGAACTGGGTAAGGGATTGCAGTTCTTTCCCGGGCTTCCTGAAATGTTCGAGGAGTTGGAAGTTCTTCTCAGTGATGAGCACCGCGCGATGGGGGTGAAGATCGAGCACTATATTGTGTCGAGCGGGATAAAGGCGCTCATTGATGGCAGCCGCCTCAAGCCCTATCTCACCGAGATCTTCGGCTGTGAATTTGCGGAGAACAGTGCGGGGAGAATTTCATTCCCCCGCCGCGTCATTTCACACACCGCTAAGACTCAGTATTTGTTCCGCATCAACAAAGGAATGCTCGATCCCGCGGAGGATGTGAATGACCACATGGCCGACGAACTCCGTCCAATCCCGTTTCCAAATATGATTTATCTCGGCGATGGACCGACAGATGTGCCCTGCTTCACCGTGATGAAGCGTTTCGGCGGTCACAGTATTGCGGTTTACAATCCCGCCGACAAATCGCGGGTGAGTTTTCGTAAAGCCTTCCAGTTAGCCGGCGTTTCCGGGCGAATTAAACACATCGCGCCGGCCGACTATCGCGCGGGAAGTCACCTGCGCTTGATGCTCGAGGAAACGGTGCTGGAAATCGCCTCGCGTATTGTTGAGACAAGACGTCGCGAACTGGTCGATGGCACCGTTCCCGCGCCGACGCATTGAGCGGGGTTGGTGAGTATCCCGTTTCTAGATTTCTTTCAGCAGCGCTGAAAGCTCATCAGCAGGCCACTGGCCGGGTGCATTTGGCGACTGGAGATACCCGTAGTTCAGGCAAGATCCTGCTTTGGCGAGGACGAGACGGGAAAGCTTACCGAGTGGGCCCATTCCCATGGCAGAAATGAGACGGCCTTCGCTGCGATGATGCTCCACAAGTTCGACCACAGAGTAGAGATCAGACATCTTTTCGATGATCACCGCGACCTTCGCGACCTTGGCCCCGAGATCAAAGGCTTCAGAAACGGTGTCCTTGAGAAAATCAATACCGGGAAATTTCTCGAAATCATGAAACGATCCGACAAGTTGGACATCTTTGGAGGCAACGAGTTCAGGGAACACTTTGAATGGTGAACTTCGCAACGAGGCAATCTCTGTGTCGACCATGTCGACCTCTGGTAAAAAACGCTCGTAGAGTTCTATCCTCGCTTCATCGCTCAGCTTGAGGCTACCCCCTTCTTTGGCCCGACGAGCCGTCGCGAGAACCGGGTATTCCGAGTCCACAACGGTTACGAAGGCGTCATGAATTTCGGCGTGGAGGGTATCGAGACGAAACTCAAGGATGTCGGCCTTCGATGTTCCTCCATTGAAGAAATAAATCAGGTCGGCAGGCTGAGTCACCGTCGCGACCACGTGGGGTTTTGCAGAAAGGTCCGGTTTCAAAGTTTGACGATGAAACGATAAATGGAATCGAAACGCAACGTTTCTGTCAGGAAAATGCTATCTCCGATTGAGCATTTTAGTTCATTAACCCGAAAAGCCCCGCCTCAAAGGACGGGGCTTTCCGAAATTTGTTCTTGGTGAACTTGAAGCCTTACGCGTTCTGATTGTCCTCAGGAAACGTCGTGTCCTGAGTCTCTGGCAGTCCGGGGACGCGTGAAGGGCGAATCGGAAGCTCGCCGTTGATGTCGATATTGTCGGGCACCAACTTCTGCTCGGCTTTGGTCATGTCTTCCCAGGTGATGCGTTTGCCGGAGTAGCAGGCGGTGCGTCCGAGAATCGCGAGGAGAGTGGAATGACCAATCCACTCGGAGTCGTCTTTGCGCTCGCCGGAACGAATCGCGGCAAAGAACTCTTCATGCTCGAGATCATACATGCTCTGCACGGTACGTGGCTTCCGCCAGTTCCACGGATTTTCTCCGATGATTTCAGCTGAGCTCGTGCCAAATTTAGCGATTCCCTTGGTTCCGTAAATCGTGTCGCCTGTGAAGTTATAGGAATCGAGGAACTGCCTCCACTCGACGTGGCAATTCACGTTGTTATCGTATTCGTATGTGATGCTGAAGTGATCATAGATATTGCCTTCGTTATTGGCGCGAGTTCGTCCCCCGCTGCCGAAAGCGGCAACTGGATCGGCGTCGTTCATTGCCCAGGAAATTCGATCCACATTGTGGCAGCCCTGCTCGACAATTCCGTCACCACTGAGCCACGTGAAATTGTACCAGTTTTGCAATTGCCACTCAGTGTCGCTCATCCCGTCGGGACGGCTTTCGGGGGCAGGCATCGCTTTGACCGGACCTGCGTAGTAGAGGGAGTGAATGCTTTCTATTTCACCGATCGCACCATCATGGATCTTCTCAAAAAGAGGCCGCCCGTGCTGGCTGTAGCGATAGCAAAAACCACAGAGGACTGAGAGATCTTTTTCCGCAGCAAGTTTGCTGGTTTCGAGAAAATCGTAAACACCGGCAATGTCAGTGGCGCAGGGCTTTTCAACAAAGGCGTGAATACCGGCGTCGACGGCGGCTTTGAAATGCTGAGGGCGAAAAGCCGGTGGTGTCGTGAGAAGAATCACGTCGACTCCGGAGTCGATCACTTTTTCGTAGGAATCAAGACCACTGAAGACGCGCCCGTCGATACTATCGCTAACTTTGTCACGGACTGAGCCATACTTGCGCACCATTTCGAGCTTCTTCGTGGCTTCCTCCATGTAAAGATCGCCCATCGACCAGAGTTCGACATTGTCGTCGGCATTCATGGCGTTCATCATTGCACCGCCGCCACGCCCTCCTGTGCCAACGACGCCGATCTTCAGTTTTTTGTCATTTGGAGCGCCGAGGGTGACAGAAGGAAAGCCGATGGCTGTGCCGGTCGCAGCAATGGCGCCGGTCTTTTTCACAAATTCGCGTCGTGAGGTCTCAACGGGGGAGTTGTTAGTTTTTTCGCTCATAGAATAGTCTTTTCGTCTTTAGATTCAGCGTCACCATGAGGGAGGATCTGCCCATTTTAAGACGGAAAGTCATCTTAATTCCCCAAGGTGTCAAAAGGCCTTCCGCACGCGATCAGTTCACATTGTCGTTGTGAACCGGGCAGAAATCTCTGAGGAAAGCCTCATGATTTCCCAGGTCGTACTGAGCAGTCAGAAAGCCGGCTTCTCGTCCCGCTTCGCAATTAGCCGGTAGGTCGTCGATGTAGAGTGTCGTTGCCGGATCAAGAGGAAGGGTTCTTTTTACGATCTGGTATATTTCGGGGTCCGGCTTCATGCAGCCTGCCTCATGAGAGTAAATTCGTCCGTCAAAACAGTCGAAAACCTCGAATGTCTTTTCGAAGAACGGAACGTGAATCCCGTTGGTGTTGGAGAGCAGATGAAGCGGGATACCTTCGGCATGGCGTGCTTCGATGAACTCGACCATGGGCCCGTTTAACTCAAAAATATCTTCAAAAGATGCGGAGAGAAAGTCGCGATCACCCTGGTAATCAATCATCTTGATCGTCCGGTCATAGAACTGTTCCGGGGTGATTTTTCCCATCTCCAGCGTATCGGTCAAGGTCGAGACACGGGCGAGAATTTCCTCCGCCGGACAATTGGATAGCGACTCGATTTTCCTTGCAGCCTTCATAAAATCGAAGGCAATAATAACGTTTCCAATGTCGAATAGATAGGCATTCACCATGGTCGGACTTAACAGGGTTGGGTCTGGATCTCAACCGGGTTAAGTCTCATTTCCCGGGTATTCTCTGAATCCTGCTTTTTCTTCGAGGCACTACTTAGAGAAACGGAAATGGGACTTGGAGAATTGGCTCAGTTGTGCCGAAATGACACTCATAAATGGCTCTTTGAGATTTTAAATAGAGCCATAATGGCTCTAAAGCATGGGGCCCGGCTAATCATTGGGTAACATAACAAATTGTAATACAACAAGTTATGTGAATTTAAGGTTCGCTGGCATGAGCTATGCGTCTCTTGTTGGTCGGAAATTCAATCCAACTAAAACCTATGAAAATGATTCGATTCAACGATCCAACTAACTACTTCAACGACTGGGATTCGTTCTTTATGGATCCCTTCCGCGCCTTTGCTCCACTGCTCTCGCAGAACGGGACATCGGCTTTCTCAAAACCTGAGCATGCCGTTGAGTGGTATGAAGATGATGAGCATTTCCATGCCCGTATCGAACTACCGGGAGTGGCTAAAAATGATCTCCATCTCGACGCTGAAGACGGCCTCCTTCGCCTTAGCTACGAAAAAGAGAATTTCTCCAGTGAGGGGAATCAGTCTGAGACCTTTGAGCGGTTCCTGCGCACTCCTGAAGGGACAGACGCTTCAGGTATCGAAGCGAAACTGGTTCACGGAATCCTCGAACTGTCGTTCCCGAAAACTCCTGAGCGAAAGCCGGTCAGTATTCAGGTCAGCTAGTAAAGAAAAACCATTCAACAAAAGAAAATATTATGAGTGAAAAAAATGAACTTTGCGCCGCTCAGTCGGCGAAGTCGGAGTCCTCAGCACTTCAGGTTCGTCCTGAAGTCGTTCACAAGCCCGTTTATCAGTCTCGCTACAGTGAAAACGCCTGGAAGGTTGTCGTGAACTTGCCCGGGGTATTGAAAGATAATCTCGAGGTCACGGTCGAAAACGAGGTCCTCGATATTTGCGCAACGCGATTGATTGACAGCCCGGAGGACTGGCGTCCACTTGCGGATTACCCGGCTGAGAAAAACTACCGGCTCCGTCTTGATGTTGGTCCAGAAGTTGATCCCTCCGGAATTTCTGCCTGTCTTGAGGAGGGCGTCCTCACCCTCGAACTTCCACTTCGTGAAGAGGTGAAGCGAAGGAGCATCGAGGTCAAGTGATGATTCCTTGGTGATAAGTAAGGACCACTTTGTCCTGCCAGAACGGCCGTCGCTGCCAGCGGTGGCCGTTTTCTGTTTAAGGGAGGAAAATTTGCCAGTTGTCGACGGATTTGGTAGCTTACTGGCATGGTTTTCGGAATTCAAAGGTTCCTGGTTGCGGGAGGGCTGACACTCCTCGCGTCGGGATCTCTGTATTCACAGGATGAGTCGGCAACGAATCCCGCCGTCCCGGATGGTGCCCGCGTCGGAAAGAACGATTCCCGGGCCTCGGTAGTGGATCTTCCTGATGCTGCCCGTTTCGGCGAGAGACAACAAGTGTCTGTCTCCGGCGGCAATCCAAAAGCGCGGAGCATGTTCCTCTCGTTTTTCCGAGAGCTCCGTAAAGACTTTCGATGGTCTCTCTATCGGAGCCATCAGACAGACCGGTCGACGGTGAATCGGAATTCGTGGGAAATACCAATCCGAATTGAGCTATGGGGCGATGAGACTGATGTGCATCGAGGTAAGGATGCTCGAATGAGGGTGGAACTCAGAGATGATAATCGATTTCACATTTTGTTGGCAGCTCGTCTCCACGATGAGTTTGATGAGGAAGAATTCAGGCTTGAGGCGATCCGTGCGCTCCTTGTCGAGCAAATGCTCACTCCGTTCGTACCGAATCCCTTCGCCTTGAGTTCGAAAAAGCTAGTCGCGCCAGAGTGGGCTGTGCACGGATTCGATGCCATGATCGACCATCGGCGCACCGGTCAGCGGAGTGTTTTTTACTCCAGTGTTTTGCAGAGCGGGCTTTTCCTGAAGCCGGAGGAATTATTTTCTGAATCGGATCCATCGCAGCTCGATCCAATCAGCTACGCGGTATACCGGGTTTCTGCTTCGGCGATGGTCACTGCGTTGCTCGATCAGGAAGAAGGAGATATAGGGATGCGGGAGTTTTTTGGTGATTTGGCAGTTTCAGACGGAAACGCTAATTTCGCGCTCTTGAAAAAGCACTTTCCGACTTTTCGCGAAGTAGACCAGGGCCTTGAGAAATGGTGGACGCTTCAGGTCGCATCCATGGGCCAATTGCAACGATTCGAATTTTTGGATCATCATGAGACTGAGCGCTGGATCACTGAGGCTCTGACGATTTACTTTGATGGAACGGAAAATGGAGATGTCGACCCAACGGAAAAGCGGGGGATTTTTGGGCGATTCAAAAAACAGAAGGAAGAAATACCACAAGAGCCGTTTCTCGGAACAATCGATCAGTTTTCGGACTTTATAGAAAGGGACGGAGCAATGGATAAGCTCGCTCAGATGCTCAACAGCCTTCAGCACATCAAGATTTCAGGGTTTCCACTCTATCGCTCATTACTCGCGCGATACGAGGTCGTTATCAGCAAACTCGCACGTGGCAAGGTCGAGGGGGTGAGTGCGGAGTTGGCACAGCTCGCACAGCTCAGGACCAAGATTGGAGAGACTCTCGAACGAACTGAGGATTATTTGAATTACTTTGAAGCAACACAGTCTCCCCGGCGAAGTGACGTGTTTGATGATTACATGCGCATGCGGAAAGAGTTTGAGCGGCGGGGGAAACCGCAGCGCGAGGATCGAATCACGCAGTATCTTGACGCTTTGGAGGGAGAATTTCAGTGAAATAGACCTTTTTCGTTTCTGGAATCGTGCATTGTCAGCCATTTGGAAAGGCAGTATCTTTCAGGCCCGACTTTTTCATGACTTTGAATGAATCGGTTTTGATTGAATTGACGCAAGCATGGCAGGTGATCTGGTAAGTGAGTTGCGCGAGTCTGCCGGATTGCCGGTTGGGCCTGCTCGAAAACGTGAAGTAGCGGTGTCGACGGTCCGGGCACTTCGACCGCAGGATTGTCTCCATCCGCTCGCGGAACTATTTTCAAGGGCGCCAAATCGCGAGGCGTTTTTGCAACTCCTCACCGATTACGTCAGGTTGCTTGTTGGAGCGGAAGCAGTTTTCCTTCATGAGCAGGTCGATGGCAAATCGCGGATGATCGGTTTTGCGTCGTCTGACCCCGAGCGTGTCACGGTGAACTCGGCATGGACGCCTCCCGTCGAGCTCATCGATGAAGGCTGGACAGCGCGTCGCAGCACGCAAGTTCAAGTCATGATTGAGAATCGGCAGCATGCTCGTTTGCATGTTCCGTTTTTTGTCCAGAATGAACCTCCGGTTTGTTTAACGGCGTATCTTCCGCCGGAGAGAATTGCTTTTGCGGATCCATGTTTTTCGATGCTGCACATCACGACCCAGTTCATCATACAACGTGAGCTGATTGCGGAAGCCACTGAGAATGAACAGGCGTTTATCCAGTCAACGATGCTGGTTGAAATGTTTTCGCGAACTTCAGAAGGCGATACATTTAAACGTTCGGTCTTCACACTCGTGACGGAACTGGAACAGTTTTTCGGATGTCAGAGAGTTGCGATTGGAACTGGCTCGAGCCGCTTCTGCAAAGTTCACGCAGTTTCCGGCATGAGCAGTGAGGAAAAGCGAAACCTCGGGCTTTCGCAACTGAGCTCCGCGATGCGCGAAGCGATTGCGTTGGATGAAATTTTAGTCTGGCCGGGACAAAAGTCGATGATTCGCGAAGTCGTCGTCTCAGCGAATCATGATGATCTCCTTCACTCATTCAAAGCGGGCCGTGTAGTCATTGCGCCGTTTCATCATGAAGGAACCAATGTCACGGGCGCAGTTGCCTTGCTCTGGCCGGCGGGGTCTCCCGAACTCGCGAAGCGGACCTACCGGCTCATTGAGGCATGTCGCCCCCATCTAGCGTCTCTCATCGGTTTTTCAAAGCGCTCAAAGCCCGGTGATTTTCGTGGGGCTTTGATTCGATTCTGGCGTGGTGGGATCACAAAGCGTGTCCTTGCCGGGGGAATTGCTCTCGCGATTTTAATCACACTGTTGTTTCCCGTAACTTATCGGGTGGGAGCCGATTGTGTCGTTCAACCCGTGATGCGAAGAACGGTTGCGGCGCCATTTGAGAATCGACTCTACCGTTCTTACGCGAAGCCCGGAGATCAAGTTGAGGCGGGGCAGGTCCTTGCTGAGTTGGATGGTCGGGAGATCCGCGTTGCCCTCGCCGAAGCGATTGCCGCGCAGAGCGCCGCAGTAAAGAAACGCGACAACGCAATGGTTTCGGAAGATCCGGCGAAGTTTCAGATGGCACAGCTGGAGGCGGATCGGCTCGCGCTCGAAGTCGAACGATTGCAATTCCGCAGTGACAACCTTTCGATTCGGTCACCTATCGACGGGGTCGTTCTTACAGGTGATCTCGAAAGATCAGAAGGGGTTCCAGTTTCCAGCGGTCAAAAGCTTTTTGAAGTAGCGCCTTTGGATGAAATGCTGATGGAGGTGGCGATTCCCGAAACCGAAGTTCGCCATGTTGGCGAAGGAATGGAGGTAGAGCTCCGTCTTCAGTCTGACAGCAGTCGCGTTTGGGAATCGACCCTTGAAAATCTGTTCCCGATTTCTGAAATCCAGGAGGGAGGTAATGTTTTCGTTGGAGAAGCATTACTTAAGAACGTAGACCGTGCCCTTCGTCCCGGAATGAAAGGACGCGTCCGCATCATGGCTGAGAGAAAGATGGTCGGATGGATTCTCTTTCATCGTGCTTACGAATATCTCCGACTCAAGCTCTGGTAAGAATGTCGTCAGTCGATCACAAGGTCAGCGAAATCTCCACCTCACGACCGCGTCTGCGTCGTGATGTTCGCACTCACTATCAGGAGTATCGGGGGCAGCCCAGCTATATCATCGAAGACACTTCGAAGGGACGGTTTTTTCATGTCGGGTTCCCCGAGCACCAGTTTATTCAAAGCTTTGACGGGCGAACTTCGATCTCAGAGGCGTTAGCGCGAAATGCAGCGACACAGGGCGAGGACGCCCTCACTGAAGCTCAGGGAGATCAAATGCTCCGATGGTTAATTGATAATGATTTGTTAGAGTCCGATTCGAGTAGTCAGGGGGAGCGCCGCCGCGATAACTGGTCGCGCCAGAAGGAGAAGCAGAAGAAAAATCCGATCGCCAAGGTCATGTTCTTCAAGATGCCGCTGGGCTGTCCCGATCGCATGCTGACCCGGGTCGAACCGTTTCTTGGTTGGATTTTTGCAGCTCCCGGTTTGCTGTTATGGCTTGGGTTCGTAGTTTACACCGCGATTCAATTTGCACCGGAATGGACGCGCTTTACCGGCTCCTCAGGGCAGGTTATCGCGCCGGACAACTGGATTCGTGTGATCTTTATTTACGCTATTCTTAAGGTTCTTCATGAGTTCGGACACGGACTCGCGACGAAACGATATGGCGGACCTGTCCCTGAGTGGGGAATACAATTGCTCGCTTTCGTAACACCACTGGCGTTTGTTGACGCCTCGGCGAGTTGGAAATTTTCTTCGAAGTGGAAACGAATCATCGTTGCTGCAGCAGGAATGTATGTCGAGATCGCGATCGCCTGCGCCTGTCTTATCGGTTGGCTTAATACTTCGCCCGGAGTTCTAAACACCTCTCTGCACAGCGCGGTGATCGCGGCGACTTTTGTGACTCTGCTTTTCAACGCGAATCCATTGATGCGTTTTGATGGCTACTACATCCTTCTCGATTTTCTCGGGATTCCAAATCTGGGAACGAAAGGACAGCACTTTCTGAAATGGTTTGGGAAACGTTATGTGCTTGGGATGAAAGACCTCCCGATGCCTCCGGCGGCAAGGCAGCATCCGGTCGCGGTGCCACTCTACGGGGTTCTCGCGGCACTTTGGAAAATACTGATCTGGATTGGTATCATGATCCTCGTGAGCTTGCTCTTTAAAGGAGCCGGTCTCGTCCTTGCGATTGCTTCGCTGATTTACATGCTCGTTAGTACGGCGGCGAAATTTTTCTCCTTTCTCTTTAAGGTGGGAACTGGCCCGAAGCTGTCACAGGCGCTGCCGAGACTGGGGATTTTGTTAGGGGTGATTTTCGCTGTTTTTGCTTTAGTGAGGATTAACCCGACAGGGCGAGCTGTCGCAGTAGTCGAGTATGCGGAACGTGAATCGATTCGTGCCGGAGTGAGGGGATTGGTCATTGATGTTCCGGTTGCGGAAGGGCAGTCAGTAGAAGCAGGGGAGTTGCTCATTGCTCTGACCAACCCCGATGAGGAATCTGAGGCTGCCAAACTTCAACTTGAACTGGGAGAATCAAGGATTCGGGCACGGGCTTATTACCAGAGTCAAAACCTATCTGCTTATCAGGCGGAACTTGAGACCATTCGTGGACTGGAGCAAAAAATCGCTGAGAGCCAACAGTATCTGGCGGCTCTCGAAGTAAGAGCCCCGGTTTCCGGTCATATCGTTGGAAGAGCTCTTGATTCGATGGCAGGGCAATGGGTCGATGTCGGTGATGAATTGCTCTCGGTTATTCCCAATGAAGAAAAGGAATTGCTGATCTCGTTTCGGCAAGAAGACATCGAAGATGTTGCGGGGCAAACGGATCGCGACATACGAATACGCTTGCGTGGCCGCAGCAAAGAATTGACGGGAACTATAAATCGAATCGAGAGCCGCGCCACAAGTGCTCTCCCGCACGAAGTGCTCGCGGCACCCAACGGAGGAGCCCTTGCGCTTCGAACTTCGGCGAACCCGCTTTCGGAACGTGAACGGGAAATTGCTTCCGGTGGTTCAGGGTATGATACTGATCTCGACTATTTCTCCGGAGCCGAAGGAGGCGGACAGGGGAAAGAATTAGCCCGGGCGCGTTTTGCCGGACGGGCAAGTATTGATGCCGGTCCCGGCGCCGAGCTTCTCGAAGGTGAATGGGGCTATGTCAGGTTTGCAAACGCTGAAAAAGAACGGTTGGGCCGATGGCTTTACGACGAGGTTTCTACTTACGTTCGTGATAAGATTGAGCAGGCCAAGGCTGCTGCGACGATGTAGACGGGGCGATTGGTGCAGGCACGTAAAGGAAGAGTGAGCTTCGCTGGGATCTACTCGTCCTTCTGCGATTGCTCAAATTGTTCGCGCCAATATTTCAAGCGCTCTGCGACTCGTTTTTCCAATCCGTTTTCCGATGGCTCATAGTAGACTCGTCCCTCCGGCAGATAGGCTTGCGGAACATACCCATCCTCATAGTCATGCCCGTATAAATAGACGGTTTCTCCCTCGGCGATGGCACCACCTTCAGTGCCGAGCTTCTTCCGGGACCGGGTCCGCAGGTGCGGTGGAACAGCGAGAGTGCGCCCTTCAGCGACATCCTTGAGGGCGGCATTTATTCCTTCGTAGGCTCGATTGCTTTTCGGGGCTGTCGCGATATAGACTGCCGCATGTGCCAGAGAAATTCGGGCCTCCGGCATGCCGACGAATTCGACGGCCTGCTGTGCAGCAACGGCGACTCGAAGAGCGTTTGAATCTGCCATTCCGACATCCTCACTCGCAGCAATGACGATTCGCCGGGCGATGAAGCGAACATCTTCACCGGCGTAAAGCATCTTAGCCAGCCAGTAGAGCGCGGCGTCCGGATCGCAGCCACGCATCGATTTGATGAATGCGCTGATGGTATCATGATGAGCGTCCCCATCCGCGTCGTACACCACAGTCTTTCGTTGAATCGAATCTTCGGCGACCTCTAGCGTAATCCGAATGTCGCCCGTCTCTGCGTCAGGTTCGGTCGTGAGAACGGCGAGCTCAAAAGAGGTGAGAAGTTTTCGGGCATCTCCATCGCACATCCGAACCAGGTGGGATGCCGCATCATCGTCGAGAATGAGCGACTTCTTTCCGAAACCCCGCTCCGGGTCAGTGACCGCAGATTTCACCAGGATCGCGAGATCTTCTTCTGAAAGTGGCTCTAGTTGGAAGACCTGGCTTCGTGAGACAAGCGGACTGTTGATGTAGAAAAAAGGATTGTGTGTCGTCGCTCCGATGAATCTGACGGTTCCGCGTTCGATGTGTGGGAGAAGCACATCCTGCTGCGATTTGTTGAAACGGTGAATTTCGTCGACGAATAGGGTAGTGACTTCGTTGCGGGTTCTTTGAAATTGTCTTGCTCCCTCGACAGCTTTCCTGATTTCAGCGACATTGCTTTCCACTCCTGAAAGATTGATGAAGCGCGACTCGGTCCGCTGCGCAATGAGTTCAGCAAGGCTCGTTTTACCGACTCCGGGCGGCCCATAGAATATCAGTGAGGAAAACCGATCTGCTTCCACGGCGCGTCGCAGAAGCTTGCCCGGACCGAGAATATGAGACTGACCCACATATTGGTCGAGATTCTGCGGCCGCATTCTCGCGGCGAGAGGCATTCGAGGATCAACCTGTCCGTGAGAGTGTTTCACCGCCGATTCCGCGATGTCTGTTTCTGTCTCGAAGAGTTCGTCCATGCCGATTTGCTTCCCGAGACTAGCCCATTAAATACGTCGAACAAATTCCCAAACATCGAGATTTTCGGAAAAATTAGCGGATCTTTTTAAATATAACTGAAATATTTACAATAATTTTAATAATTTGTTTGAAATACCGTATTTATAGAGTTAATATTTTAAAATACTTAAGAAACCTTGACTGTTAGTCACACCACTAATCCTCTCATCTCTAACTCTGATCATGAACACCCTGATTCCCGATCTCGCTCAATTCCAGCTTGAAGAACTCGGCCAGACACCGCCTGTCGAGCAGCAAAATGCTGAAGTGAGTTTTAAAATCGACGTCGAACCTAGTCGAGTGACACGTAGGATCGTGGTTGGAATCCTCGATGAGAGCCGAAAGCGTGGTATCACCATTGCAATCTACCCTGCAACTGGAGAAGTCTGCGATCTCTCAAATGGAGGAGGTGTCATTGGCTACCTCTCACAGACTCCTCTCGCTCCAGGGGTTGCTGTTCCTTGCGATCTGACCCTCTATCGATTCGGACACAATTTTGTATGTAGCGTTCGTGTTCAGGGTGAAATCTTTCTTTATCCAGCCTTCTCGATGGACGGCAGCGCCAAGCTCACCGCATTTGTTGGTCAGGAGAAAGATGGGAAAGCTGAAGACTCTGTCGTCTGGTCCCGCTTGCGTCTCGATGTCCTCGAGCAGCCGGTTGCGGCTTAATTAGAAGTGCTGAAATAATTTGTCCATTGGTTTACGGGCGGTGCGGATTCTATATCTGCACCGTCCGTTTTTTGTAAAAAGGGAGGCTCGATGGCTCGAACCAAACACCAAAAAAGGCCGGACAAAAGTCCGGCCTTTGGGAAAAGGGTTGAGCTGAAGACTGCGAATTATTTGTTCGCGGCTTCCTTCTCTTCCTGCACTTTCGCGATAATCTCTTCCGAGATATTACGGGGACAGGGTGCGTAGTGAGAGAACTCCATCGAGAACTGACCGCGACCGGAGGTCATGGTACGAAGGTCACCGATGTAACCGAACATCTCACTCAGTGGTGCATCTGCTTTCACGCGCACTCCGGTCGGAGTCGTATCCTGGGATTTGATCATCCCGCGGCGACGGTTGAGATCACCAATGACGTCTCCGACGTGATCTTCAGGAGTGAAGACATCGAGCTTCATGATGGGCTCAAGAAGCTGCGGGCCACACTTGGGGACGGTTTGGCGATAACCGGATTTCGCAGCAATCTCGAAAGCAACTGCAGATGAGTCGACCGCGTGGAAGGCACCATCCAGGAGTGTGACCTGAACATCGAGAAGAGGGAAGCCAGCAAGGACGCCCTTTTCAAGAGAATTTGCGAAACCCTGTTCGATCGCGGGCCAGTATTCCTTCGGCACGTTACCGCCGACGACTTTGGACTCGAAGTAGAAGCCGTTTTTAGCTTCTTCTTTAACCTCTTCAGTGAGGGGCTCGATGACGTAGTCGATGCGACCGAACTGCCCGGAACCACCGGACTGCTTCTTGTGAGTGTAGCTGTCCTCGATGCGCTGTGTGATTGTCTCACGATAAGCAACCTGTGGAGCGCCGACATCAACCTCGACTCCGTGAGTTCTCTTCAGAATGTCGACTTTGATATCGAGGTGAAGTTCACCCATTCCCTTGAGGATCGTCTCACCGCTATCAGGGTCGGTTTCGACGTAGAAGGAAGGATCTTCACGCACCATCTTTCCGATCGCTTCACCGAGTTTCTCGGACGCGGCTTTGTCTTTCGGCGACACGGCAACGGAGATCACTGGTTCGGGGAAAACCATTGGCTCGAGCGTTGCCGGATCTTTTGGATCGCAGAGGGTGTGACCAGTTTGGACATTTTTCAGGCCAACGAGAGCGACGATGTCTCCCGCGCTGGCTCCATCGCGGTCCTCACGCGAGTCAGCGTGCATCTCAAC
>JARGOD010000034.1 GCA_029210205.1 Verrucomicrobiales bacterium
AGGGTCGGGTAGACGTCGATCAGTTCGACGAGTGACTCGCTCGCCTTCCCATTTCCGGTGGCACGCGGGTCGTAGAGGATGAGTGGCACGCGAGTATCAATCTCATAGTTGGTTTGCTTGCACCAGCTGTTGTGCTCGCCCAGCTTGAATCCGTGGTCACTCCAGAGGACGACGATGGTGTTCTCGGCGAGTTCCAGTTTCTTGAGGTGATCGAGGATCAGACCGACCTGCGCGTCGATGAAGCTGATCGATGCGAGGTAACCGTGTTTCAGCTCTAGTTGTTGAGCTTCGGTCAGGGAGCCGGACTTCGGGTTGGGGGTGCCGAGAAAGTCGAAGTAGTCGCGCAACTCATACATCGTATTCATCGCATACTCCGGGGTGTTCTTCGGAAGGGCTGCGTTGGTGGCGAGCTGGATCTCGTCAGGATCGTAGAGGTTCCAGTATTTCTCCGGGACAACAAAGGGCAGGTGAGGGCGGACGAATCCCGCCGCGAGAAAGAAGGGCTTGTCCTGGTCCGCGAGGCTGCTCATCGCGTCAATGGCCTGCATCGCAATGGCGCCGTCGATGTGCTCGTGATCGGGAAGGTTGACGCGTTCGGTCGCGGTGGCCCTGAGGCGATCAATCTTGGGCTGCGGCGTTCCCTCCGCTTTCAGCTTGGCCTTGAAATCCTTGAGTTCCTGTCTTGCTTCTTCCGACCACAGTCTTGAACCTTTGGGCCAGGAATGCGGCTTGCTCCAGGAGACATTGTCGGGCCACGGATTGTGAAAGATCTTGCCGAATCCTTCAGTGTGATAACCGCTTTGTTTGAAATGCTGTGGCAGGGTGACGGCATCTGGAATGGTGTCGCGAAAGCGGACGTCGAGAGTCCAGACTTTAGTCGAGTCAGGACGGAGTCCCGTCAGCAAACTCACGCGTGACGGATTGCAGACCGCAAGCTGGCAGTGGGCATTCTCAAAGCGAACCCCTTTGGCGGCGAGTTGATCGATGTTTGGCGAGATCGCTATTTCCGATCCATAGCACCCGAGCTCAGGTCGGAGGTCATCGATCGCGAGAAAGAGAATGTTCGGTCGCTCATCGGCATGGAGAACCGGGACAAGCGAAAGCAGAACGAGTAAACAGGGTTGGGTCAGTGATCGTACCCTGTTGAATGAGGCCTGAAGTGAGGGCTTTGTATTCATGTTAGTTCTTTCCTTCCCATTGATCCCACCACGCGCGGAACTGTTTCCATTGCGCATGAAGAAATTGCCGCTGGCTGTCGCTGAGCCGGTCCGTGGGATGAATTTGGTGGGAGTATTCGTCATGGCCTTCCAGCACCATAAGTTCCTTGTAGTAGAGAACGAGATCCGGTCCATCATCGAAGGTCGAGAGAACGTAGAGGGCTTCGTCGAGTTCTTTCGCAAGGCGGGTCGCGACAGGATCTCCAGTTGCCGCAGCAGTGCAGAGTTCGACGAGACGCAGCACTTCTTTCGGCAGAGCGTTCCCGACTCCTGTGATCGCGCCGACGGCGCCACAGTGGACGAAGCCATGGAAAACCTGCGTGTCGACACCGACCATGAGCGTCAGGTCGGGATCGCCAATGGTGATGTGTTCGGCGGCATAGCTGAGAGACTGCGCTCCACCGAATTCTTTGAACCCGACGAGGTTGGCGTGGTCCTTTCGGAGATCGAAAAACAGGTCAGCTTTCGTCTCGAACCCATAGTAGGGGCTGTTGTAGATCACTGCGGGGAGATTGCCTCCGGCGTTGAGAATGTCGGCAAAGTGCGCCCGCTGCGCAGCGGGGGAAGTGCCGCGTGACATGACGCGGGGAATAACCATGAGCCCGGCAGCGCCGACTTCGCGGGCATGAGCGGCATGGGCCGCAGCGAGTCGTGGATTCTGTGCTCCGGTGCCGACGACGACGGGAATGCCGGCGCCAACGAGCGCGGCGACGGCCTCCTGTCGTTGGGCATCGGTTAGGAGGGGCCAGTCACCCATGGAGCCGCAGTAGACGACTCCGCGCATCCCGGCTTCGATGAGCCCGGTCGCGGTTTGAACGAGTGCGGAAACGTCCGGATTTCCGGCAGCATCGCAGGGGGTCATGAGCGCAGGGATGCAACCCTGGAAGATATTGGATTCTGAAGAGAACATGATCTGTGGATGGGTAAGTCAGTTGGCTGGGATGATGGCTTTAGCTTTTTGCTTGCCGACGCGAAAGTGGCCAAGTTCCTGATTCGTTTCGGCATCCACGATTTTCCAGACAGCGCCGGAGCGGACTTGTTGCCCTTTGGATTTTCCGGGCTCAACAATGCCGTAGGATTGAGGCTTGCCTTTCGGATCCATCCAGAACAACTCGACAGTTTCCGAACGCCGATTAGTGAAGGAAACGGCAAAGGGGTTTCCCTTCGGTTTCGAGGCCGATGCTGTCCCATCAGTGGCAGCGTGCCATTTCAAACGTGGAAGTGATTGATCGGCCGGTTTCTTGAACGGGGCGAAGGAGGGCGGGGCAAGAGCGCGCAGTTCGTCGAGCTTGTCCCGGTGGTCGGGATGCGCCGCGAGATTGGTCCATTCGTAAGGGTCCTTGGTGATGTGATAGAGTTCCTCATCGCCGCCCTTGTAGTGAATGTATCGCCAGTCCTTTGCGCTGAGTCCATAGCTCCCGGGTTCACCCAGGTGAGTGAGAGAAACATGATCCCACTCGCTTTCGGGATCGCGAAGCAGCGGAACGAGGCTGGGGCCGTCGTTGTCCGCTTTTGAAGGAATGCCTGAGAGTTCCGTGAGGGTGGGAAAGAGGCTGAGGAGATTGACCGGGGCGTCACAGATCGTTCCATCAGTGGTTCCGTCGGGTAGTCCGGGAGCGGCACCTTCCGGAATGCGCACCATGAGGGGCACGCGGGTGACGGCACGCCAGGCGGTGAACTTTTGCCAGTGCTGCTTCTCCCCGAGATGCCAGCCGTGGTCACTCCAGAGCACGACGATGGTGTTGTCCTTGTTGGGTCCGTTCTCCAGGGCATCGAGGACTCGGCCAAGCATGGCATCGGCGAAGTGGATTGAAGCGAGATAACCCTGAATGCCCTGCTTCCACTGACCGTGCCCGAGGATGTGAGCGAAGTAGCGATTTGGTCCCCGTTTCTTTCCGGCGGCGGGCAGGTCCTCAAGATCATCCTCGAGGTAGCCCGGAGGAAGCTGGATGTCTTCGAGGGGAAAGGGCTCGAAGTATTTGGCCGGGACGAACCACGGTTCGTGAGGGCGATAGATGCCGCAGGCGAGGAAGAAAGGCTGATCGTGTATTTGTGAGAGTTGATCGCCGACCCATTCTGATACGAGCCAGTCGCCGCCGAACTCTTCATCGGTGGCATCGAGCGCGGCCCAGTCGGTTTCGACATACTGCCACGGACCTCCACGGGGGAGGCTGACGGGGCGTTCGTCAGGGTAGAGAGTGCGAGGGAAGGGATTCTCCTTTTCCGCGTCCGGAAAGTAATCATCCCAGGAGCGGGCATCGATGAAGTAGTGCAGAATCTTGCCGGAGCCGATCGCACGGTAGCCATGGTTGCGAAAATGTTTCGGGATCAGTTCCGCATCGGGCAGAATCTCCCGCATATTCTGCCGGTTTTCGTAGAGGCCGGAAACATGAGGTGAGAGCCCCGTCATGATCGCGGTGCGCGACGGATTGCACGCAGCGCCGGGGCAGTGGGCGTTGGTGAAGAGGACACCGCTTTTGGCAAGACGATCGAGATTCGGCGTGAGGGTTTGAGGGTGTCCGCCCAGGCAACCGATCCAATCGTTCAGATCATCGAGCGAGATGAAGAGAATGTTGGGTGGTTGAGCATTCTCCTCTGATTGAGCCTGAGAGGGCGCTCCACCCAGAAAGACGGTCAGAAAGAGGAGAGCAGATTGGGTTTTCATGAAAGGTTTCCCGCGATACAGAAATCGGGACTTTAGAACGTAGAGGAAAATCCGTATGGTTGTCTTGAATCCGATCGACAATTTTCGATGAGTTTTAGCACAACGGCACTTCCAGACCTGATTCGTGAGGACGGATCCCTCGCGGTGAGTGCTGAGGTGCTTGGGGCATTGTTTGATGAAGTCGATGACGTCGCCTTTTTCATTAAGGATCACGAAGGCCGCTACCTCGTGGCGAATCGTTCTCTGGCAGAACGCCATGGATTCTCCGATCAGAAAGACTTGCTGGGTAAGAAGCCCTCTGACCTATGCCCCGGACTTTTCGGCGAGGTTCCGACTGATCAGGATCAGCAAGTGTTGAAAACGGGAGAGCCAATCCGGAATCACTTGGAAATGCAGTGGCTGCGACCCCATCGGCCATGCTGGTGTCTCACGACGAAGCTACCGCTGCGGGACGAAGGCGGAGAGGTGGTGGGATTGGTCGGGTTCTCCAGCGACTTGCGCGAGCGGTTTCCGGTCAAAGCTATTCCTGAGAAGGTGGCTGTGATTCTGGGTGAGTTTGAGAGAAATCCCGGCGAACCAGTTTCGCCGGCAGAACTCGCCTCTCGTGCCGGAATGACGACAGTGCAGTTTTCCCGTTTGTTGAAAAAGGTGTTCGGAGTGACTCCGTCTCAGCACATCACGAGGACCAGAGTTCAGCTCGCAGCGGAGCTGCTCAACCAGAGCCAAAGCTCTGTTGCTGAAGTCGCGTTGGAATGCGGCTATTGCGACCATAGCGCGTTCACCCGTGCATTTCGCGCCACGATGGGAATGACCCCCAGTCAGTATCGGGAGTCGGAAGCTTCGGGATAAAACTGGACTATTTGTTGCTTGCTAGTCAAACAGGCTCATCAATTCGTCGCCACTTAAACCTGCGTCTCCCGCCTCCGAAAGAAGTGATTCCGTCATGGCGCGCTTCTTATTCTGCAGGGAAAGAATCTTTTCCTCGACAGTGCCTCGCGTGATCAGTTTGTAGCTCGTGACCACGTTGGTTTGACCAATCCGGTGCGCCCGGTCTGTCGCTTGCGTTTCGACCGCAGGGTTCCACCATGGGTCAATGTGAATCACCGTATCGGCCGCCGTTAGATTCAGCCCGACGCCGCCGGCTTTGAGGCTGATGAGAAAAACAGGGACCTCTTTCTCCTGAAACCGCTTCACGACTTCGCCGCGATTTTTGGTCTGTCCATCGAGGTAGCAGAAGTCGATTTGCTTCGCGGCGAGATCCGGCACGAGGACTTGAAGCATCTCAACAAACTGGCTGAAAATGAGAACGCGGTGCCCACCTTCAATCGCCTCGTCGAGGAGCTCATTGAGTGTGTCGGCTTTGACTGAGGCCTCGCTGTCTTCGATGTCCTTAAGTCCTAACAAGCGCAGATCACAGCAGGTTTGGCGAAGTCTCAGAAGCGCGGTGAGCGCGAGCATGCGTTGCTTTCCGCCTTCGGCGTCAAGAAGAGAGGATTTGCTCTCGCGGAGCAATTTCTCGTAGACCTCCTTTTGCTTCGGCTTGAGATCGCAGTAGACAACTTGTTCGATTTTTTCGGGGAGATCTTTTGCGACTTCCTTCTTGAGGCGTCGCAAGACCACCGGCTTGAGGCGTCGCGAAAGACGTTCGCGGACTGACTCATCAGACTGAGTTGTTGAGAGTGGTTTCTCGAAGCGTTCCGCAAAATCCTTCCGTGTTCCGAGATAGCCGGGGAGCGCAAAACGCGAAATCGACCAGAGATCGCGGACTGAGTTTTCGATCGGTGTGCCGGTGAGAGCGAAGCGATAGGTTCCCTGAAGACGATGCGCGATCTTACTGACTTGCGCGTCCGGGTTCTTGATGTGCTGGGCTTCGTCGAGAATAACGACGTCGAATTCACGGGCCTGCCAGATTGCCTCGTCGCGACGAAGGAGAGCGTAGCTCGTCACAAAAATATCAGCGTCGTCATTCTCTGCGAGGACCTTTGCGCGGTTTGGTCCTTCAATCGCGACTGCCTTCAACTCAGGAGTGAATTTTTCGGCCTCCGCGACCCAGTTGAAGACGAGCGAAGAAGGACAAACAACGAGCGAGGTGCCGCCGACGGAATAGAGAAACGAGAGTGTTTGAAGCGTTTTTCCGAGACCCATGTCGTCGGCGAGGATGCCACCCATCCCCTGCGCGGCGAGCTGCTGCATCCACGTGAAACCTTCGCGCTGGTAAGGACGCAGCGTTTTGTTAAGGCTCTCCGACAAATCGTAAAACTCGATTCCTCCCTCCGTCGTCTGCCAGGGGACCGCTCCACTTGTTTCGAATGAAAAATCCTGCGCCGTTTCGCGAAGATAACCGGCCTGGGATTGGTCGATGCGATAGACGCCGTTCTGCATCTGCTCGGGTTCACAATCACTGATGATTTCACCGAAATGATCTGCGACTTCAGAATTCAAGACTGCGACTTTTCCGTTCGCGAGTTTCTTGCTCGTCTGCCCCATCTGCAGAAGTCGGTCGATTTCCTGACGTGAAATCGAATCTCCGGAACCGGTCCCGAATCCGACCTCCATCGCGAACCAGTCTTCGCCACTGCTGCGGAAGTCGAGGCGGGTTTCGATCGGTTCGACCTGGGCGAGGGCGTGATCAAAACGTTCGCCGGTTTTCATTTGCCAACTGGCGTCGACTTTCGTGTAGCCATGCCCGAGAAACTGCAGGATCGCAGTCTTGTCCTTTAGGATCCAGCGTCCCTCGTTACCGCGTCGCGTGAAGCCGGCTTCTTCCAGTTCGCGAATCGCTTTTGTCTCTGTGAGGGTGTCGGCAAGGCGGAGAACGCCCCGCGATTCAACGACGGGGGGGCGGTCACTCGATGAGGAGACGACGTCGTCGTCGTAGACAAAACTGAGAACAGCATCGAGGTGATTGAGGGAGCCTTCTATTTCCAGGCGGACCTCTGCCTGCGGGCGGAGGATTTCAATCGCCTCGGTATCGAAGTGGGTTTGAAGGGCGGAGAACGCGTTCGCAAAATTGGCCGGGTCGAGGGTAAGGCCCCCAACCATGACGGCTTGCCAACGGCTCTCAAGGCCGGGGGCGACGGGTTGGATGAGATCAGCTTCAGTCATCGCCCAGACGCCGCGCGCTGAGATCAGAGGAGTGATATTTCCCGGCCAATCGACTTTGAACTGGAGGCCTTTCCCCCTCCGGACGTTCGGACGGTAGGCGAGGTGGGAAAGTCGCAAATGGGTCTTTTTTCCCAGAGTGACCCTGTCATGGCCCGGAATCGCTGCGAAAATTCGGGCGAGATCATCGGTCGCGAGAGAGAGCATTCCGGGAACGGCGGCGGGGGAGATGCGCTGCAGGATGCGGTAGAGCGCGGCGTCGGACGAGGAAAGAAAGAGTCGAGTCTTTGCACTGACGGAAGTGAGCAACTGGCGCTTTCCCTCGATCTCGACTTCGATCCCCGTGGTGACTCGCCCCTTATACCATGCGTCGGCGAGGTTTGGCGCGAGCACGAGGTGGAGGCTGGCTGGGACCGACGCTTCTTCCGGCACATCAGAGTGCTCGGGCCAGTCCGGGCTGATCGGTGTTTCCTCTTTCTCCACCGCCGTCGCTTTCGGGGGCTCGGCCTTGACCGTTGGCTCGAGCACTTCGAGACCGACCGCGAGAGCGTGTGCGCAAATGATGCCGTCGCGGCGCGTCCGAAAGCATGGGCAGTGATTGATGACATCGATTCGTGACTGAACCTCCATCCGCACTTTGAGCGTTTTCTCTCCTGTCCGTACCATGCCTTCAAGGATCCCGTTTCGGTAGGAGGCGTCAGAAATCCGCCCTGCTGCGTGAATGGAGCGCGCCTCCTTCATTTCTTTCCATCCACCGGTTTCGGCGAGGAATTTGCGGCTCAGTTCGACGGGGTTGCTCATGAAAAATCGGGGCCGAAGCAGTAGCGCCTCGCCGGGAGAATTTCAGCGATTTTTTTTCAATGGGACGCCGCTTGTTTTTCCGTGTCAGTCATGGCAGAATCAATCTCCCACATGCCGGGATGGTGGAATTGGTAGACACGCCTGATTTAGGTTCAGGTGCCGCAAGGTGTGCAGGTTCGAGTCCTGTTCCCGGTATTTTCCGTTTCAAATTGATTTGAAGCAGGAGGAAGGATTTTTATTAATATTATAATTATGGAAATTATAATATTAGTATCATGAAACACTATTCTTCCGCCAGGCGTCATCAGCGTGGCTTTATCTCCGGCAAGTTTGCTTTCATCTGTATCGTTCTCTCGATTGGATTCGTGGTGAAGCGGGAAATGCCAACGTCCCCTCAAGTTATAGGGCAGAGTACGGCGTCTCTTCAGGTCGAACTTGGACAGCCGGTTCACAAAGAGCAGATCGCCCGACCGAGTTGAGGAAAGCTTTCAAAGGGAACCGGTTCGGTTCTCGATCTTTGGACTTTCGTGAATCGTGACGGTGATAAGTCGCGAGTGACTTTTGCGATAATCGATGCCGGAAAGGTGGTCGATGTGCAAAAACAAACAATCCCAGCCAGCTCCGGCAACATTCAGATTGGTAGCAAGATGATTGATCTTGGGTCGTGCTCCTCCTTGTAAGCGGAACTCTCCGCATTGGAGTGCGATTAAGCGATCATGACCCGATCGTTCGGCATGCTAGTGATGTTTCGATTCCTTATTGCTTTGAGACTATCAACGAGGCGGTTTGCCATTTCACGATGACCGGAGGGGAGGCGGAGGATCAATTTCCGCGAACCCATCATATCGTAGAGAACGATGTCTTCGCTGAAGAGTCGGGACTCCTGACCGATCTCAAGGCCGTCGAGATTCAGGTAGGTGTAGTAGTTTCGGAAAAAGCGTTTTCCAACGAAATGAAGTGAGCCGAGCGAGTCAGTCTCGGCGATGAGGCGGCCGAAAGTCATGGGAATAAAACCGGGCATGAGCTTGGCTTTGCCGACGAGCACCTTGGCCGACCAGACTGGATCGGGCTGGCGACCGCCGATAACTGCTCCGAGGACCTGATTTTCCGAAGCCGAGAGTCCCGCGTTGAGCAAACGCTCTTCCTTCGGGGGCGAAATGAGAGCAGAAAGCTTACTGCTGACGAGCCAGACAAAAGCCTTGATGCGGCGAAACAGCTTTGGAGTGAGCCAGGCACTAATACCGAGGAAAACGAGACAGAACGCGGCGGCGAGAAGAGGGTTCACGCTAAGAAGCGCGAGGCCACCGAGCACTGCAATGTCTTCAGTGACGCTAGCCGCCACATTCGAAAACGGCTCAGGAGAGGCGTTGATCGCGAGACGGGTGCCGGACTTAAAGCCATGCGCTACCATCGTTGTTCCGCCTGCGAGCAGAGCAATGATCACTTCGAAGGCGGGCTCTGTCGGTCCTAGCGTGTGAATCGCGAGAAGGGATCCGCCAACGGGTCTCACGAGGGTGTGAACGGTATCCCAGAGTGAATCGACCCAGGGGATCTTGTCGGAGAAAAACTCCATGCAGAAAAAGATTCCGGCGACAGTGACCACGGCAGGATCGCCCAGCACCATGAGTTCTGGATAAGTCGCGGAAACATCGACCCAGCCTTGATTAATGGCGAAGCCAGTCACGAGGACGACCAGATAAAGGTTGAGACCCGCGAGGGTGGCGAACCCGAGGGCAACGGCGAGTGTTTCGAGGACTTCCATAGGAATTGAGAGGTAAAATTAGAGCTAATACATAAGGCCATGACTTCGCCCGTTCACCCATTACAAACGGGTCAGGGCTTTGTAATCACAGAAAAAAGTTAGACGAATGTGTTTCTCAAGAAATGCACAGGAGGCCGCAATGCGGGCGTGGTGATTTTTCGGAAAGCGTTGAAAGTGAGGGCCGGGTCTTTCGCTATGAGCCGATTTTTATTCATTTTTCTTCTTGTTACTCCCTTGCTTTCGGTTCGGCTCCCGGCCTTTGAGCCGCTCTACGAACGGGCTCCGATCTATTACAATGAGACAGAAGAGGACACGATTTTGACCCGCCTGATCGCATCAGCCGAGCCGGGTGGGGCGCTCGCCACGGGGACAGATCAGGAAATTCTCGAAAACCTGCTCGCTGCCCTTGAGGTCCCGATCGAGTCGCAGGTTCTAGTCTTTTCCAAGACGAGCGCGCAGAACAGCCGGATCTCGCCACGAACGCCGAGAGCCATTTATTTTTCGGATAATATCTATGTCGGTTGGTGTCAGGGCGGGGAAATCGAAGTCGCGAGCTTCGACGAAAATCTGGGGATGGTCTTTCATTTGGTCGAGCTGACTTCGCGAGAAGAAAACCAACCCCCGAAGCTGATCCGCGAACGATCATGCCTGAATTGCCACGCTGGCTCCTCAAATCAAAATCTACCTGGTCTTATGGTGCGTTCAGTCTACCCCGGAGAGACAGGGCAGCCATTGTTTCAGGCGGGGACATTTCACACCCGTCAGGATAGTCCTGTCGCGGAGCGCTGGGGTGGTTGGTATGTCACGGGGGCCGTCGATGAGAGCGCTCACCTCGGCAATATGTTTGCGAAAGGTGATCGCACGGGAAACGAAGTAACGGTTCATCCAATTGCCGAAAGCGCTCTCACAACGCTCGATAAAGTCGTCAATTCCGAGCCTTATCTGCACGGTGGCCAGAGTGACGTCGTCGCGCTCATGATGCTTGAACATCAGGTTGGCGTTCACAATGCGATCATCGAAGCAAATCTCACAACGCGGACGACGCTGCATCGGCATGTTGAAATGAAGAAGGCCTTCGGAGAATCGGTCGATGGTCCGCTTTCGGATACTAACCGCCGCATTCTTGCGAACGTCGCGGAGCGGGTGCTCAAGAAGATGCTCTATGTTGACGAGTTTGTACTCCCGGGAGGTGTCGATGGGAGTGCGTCATTTCAAGAGGGCTTTCAACGAAACGAGCGGAAGTGTGAAAGCGGGCGTTCCTTGAAGGACTTTCGTCTTTACGAGCGGCTGATGAAGTATCGCTGCAGCCACCTCATCTACAGCGATGCTTTTGCAATGCTGCCGGATGAAATTCGGACAGTCATCCTCGATCAACTTCATGGCATTCTTACCCGGCCATCGGATTATCCGAATTTCGCTCATCTTAGTAATTCAGAGCGTGAGCACATTCTTGAAATTGTCTCTGAGACCGTGCCGAGCCTTCCTCCCGTGTGGAAGTAGTCGCTGTTGCTCGAACGGGCTGATGTCTGAAAAACACCAAACAAAGTCGTCTTGGCACAAGACATCATTCCCGGCCTGTTAGAGCTTAAGGAATGAATCAGAGAATTTTTCTCCTCTTTTCGTTCCTTGTCTCTCTAGCGGTCGCACGAGCGGACGAGCAGCCGAATGTTATCTTCATTATCGCTGACGACCTCGGCTATGGCGAGTTGAGCATTCAGAATCCCGACACTGATGTCCCGACGCCTCATATCGACTCGATAGCGACGAATGGCGTCCAGTTCACGGACGGCTATGTCTCGGCACCTTTCTGCGCTGCCTCACGGGCGGGGTTGATCACGGGAAAGTATCAGACTCGGTTCGGCTTTGAGTTCAATCCAATTGGGGCACGAAACGAAGATCCTGATGCCGGGCTACCTCCGAAAGAGCTCACGCTTGCGGACCGCCTTCGCGATGAGGCCGGCTACACCACTGCCATGATCGGGAAGTGGCACCTCGGCGGCACCGCTCATTACAATCCGATCCGTCGCGGCTTTGATGAGTTTTACGGCTTTCTTCACGAGGGGCGCTACTTTCGTCCACGTCCTTATGAAGGGATGACAACCTGGCTGCGTCGTAAAGTGCTACCCGGCGGGAAGACAGGTCGCTGGATCTCTGATGACGGCACTCTGATTTACAGCACCCATATGGGCCACAACGAGCCCGACTATGATGCCGACAATCCCGTGTATCGTGATGGCCAGCCGATCGAAGAGCCTGAGAATCTGACCGATGCGATCACTCGTGAGGCGGTGAGCTTCGTGCAGAGGTGTGGTGATGAACGTCCGTTCTTTCTCTACCTCGCCTACAATGCCGTCCATAGCCCGCTTCAGGGCGAAGCCGTTTATGTGGAGAAATATGCGGGGATTGAAGACATTCAGCGTCGAATTTTTGCGGCCATGTTAGGACACTTGGACGACGGAGTCGGAAAGCTCCTTGAAGTGGTGAAAGCAGAAGGGATCTGGGACAACACGATGATTGTGTTTCTCAGCGACAATGGAGGCCCGACCCGCGAACTCACGAGCAGTAACTTGCCGCTGAAGGGCGAGAAAGGGCGGCTCAACGAGGGCGGCATTCGAGTGCCGTTTCTCCTGCAGTATCCAGCGAAGGTCGAGGCAGGTCAGGTCTACGAAGAGCCCATCACCTCTCTCGATCTTTATCCGACCAGTATTGAAATGGCCGGCCTCGAAGCAAAAGGACTCACCGATGGAGTTGATCTCATTCCTTACCTGTCGGGCGAGGAAGCGGGTGCTCCGCACGAGAGTCTCTTTTGGAGAGTCGGAGGGCGGGCGGCGCTCAGGAAAGGTGACTGGAAGATTGTCAGAGAAGGAAGGCGTGATAAGTCGAAAGTCAGCCCGTGGGAACTCTATAATCTGCATGAAGATGTAGGAGAAACGAATGATTTGGCTTCGACTGAGAAGGAGATTCTGAAGGATCTTGTGGAGGAGTGGGAGAAGCTGGATCAAGAGATGATTGAGCCGGTATTTTAGGAGGGAGTCATCGCCTGACTCCCCAAATGGGTAAATGAATTTTGAACCGCTGATTCTAAAGATTGCGGAGGAATGACTCAGCGGTGATTAGTGTCCATGAGCGGTTTCCCTTCTTTCCGATCTTACGAGCGGAATAAAGATCAAGCTTAAGAGCAGAATCAAGAGGTGGAGACAAACCCTGTTGAATCATCGACTAAACCCTGTTGAGTGATGGCTCCGCTTCTATGGTCCTTCGCTCTCTCAATTTGAATAACTTCCGCTGCTTTGAAACGGCACAGTTGGGGGTGTCGGCGGGGATCACGCTTTTCCACGGGAACAACGCGCAGGGAAAAACCTCGATCCTCGAAGCGGCCTGCGTTTTGCTGCGTCTCCAGAGTCCCCGGGCTTCCAAACTGGCGGACTGCATTCGCTTCTCGGAAAAGGCTTTTGCGATTGGTGGGAAGTTAGAAGGAGGAGACTCATCCGAGCTCCGGTTTCAGTACCGTGAGTCGGGGCGTCGCCTCATTGTCGATGGGGAAACTCAAAAGCGAGGCGCGGACTACCTTCGTCACAGTTCGCTTGTGGTGTGGATGGCAAATGATGATCTGATTCTCGTGCGCGGTGGAGGGGAGAATCGTCGTCGTTATCTCGACTTCATGGCTTCCCAGCTCTATCCGGGTTATTTGCAATCGTTGCGGACTTATGACAAAGCACTGCGGACTCGGAACTATCTGCTCAAGCGGGACGCCAGTCCAAAGTGGCCGGAGATCGATGCCTATACGCAAATTTTGAGCGAGCAGGGGAGAGTTCTTTCCACGCAGCGACGGGAGTTGGTCGAGCGGCTTAGCTCGCAAACAGCGGAAGCGCAGCGCGAAATCAGCGGAAGCGATGAGAATCTTGAAATTGCCTACGAGTGCGGATCTGCCGGTGCCCCGGATCTTTTTCAATACCTCTTCGACCATCGCTCGGAAGAGTTCCGCAAGCGGCAAACTATCGCGGGGCCGCATCGTGATGATCTCAGCCTCAACCTCAATGGAATGCCGGCGTCCAAATTTGCGAGCGAAGGTCAACAGCGTACCGTCGCGTTGGCGTTAAAGTTAGGGCAGACTCATCTTTTTCTTGAGTCACGCAGTCAGCCTCCGATTCTGTTGATCGACGATGTCTTTGGTGAACTCGATCCGGCGCGGCGCAATGCGTTGATGGCGGCGTGGCCTGACACGTCACAAAAACTGATTACGACGACCCATCTCGACTGGCTCGATGATCGGTTTGAATCCGCGCAGCGTCTCCACGTCGATAGTGCGACGGTGAGTTAGCTCCCTCGATAGACCCGCTCGACGCGACTCGTGATTCCGGTCAGAATTTCCCACGGAATCGTTCCCGCCTTCGCCGCCATTTCTTCGGCGGAGATGGTTTCATCTCCCTGCTTTCCGATGAGGATGGCCTCTTCGCCGCAGGCAGGTGTTTTGTCGAGATGGGAAACGTCGACGACGATTTGATCCATTGTAACCCGTCCGAGAAGGGGGCAGCGTTTCCCTTGAATCAGGACCTCCATCCCGGCTCCGGAAAGGTGTCGCGGGTAGCCGTCTCCGTAGCCCAACCCAAGCGTGGCTACTTTCATAGGCTCATCGGCAACGAAAGTCCGTCCGTAGCTGATACTTGTTCCAGCGGGAATGTCACGAATCAAGGTGATGCGGGATTTTAAAGAAAGAGCGGGCTGTAATTTATCTTCTGCTCCCGCGAGCGGTGAGATGCCGTAAAGCGCGAGGCCGGGGCGCGTCAGGGTCGCGAAAAGAGTTGCGTCGTTAAATCCTAACAAACCAGCACTGTTGCCGAGGTGGATTTCACAATTCGCAGCGCCGTCAATTTTTTCGATCAATTTTTGAAAGGACCGGATCTGCTCTGCGGTGAAATCCGGTTCTTCATCGGCGGAGGGGAAATGCGTTTCGAGCCCTTCGAGGAGGCAGCCGGGTGTTGCCTTGATTATTCGAGCAAGTTGCAGGAACGCCGATCCCTGAGCGCCCATCCGACCCATTCCCGTGTCGGCGACGGCATGGAGTTTGGCATCGATGCCGAGACGTGCGGCGGCATCGGCAAATGCAGAAATTTCTTCGAGACTCGAGACTGAAGCGGAAAAGCGACCCGCGACAATTGGTTCGATTTCGCTGGGAGTCGGAGGACTCAGGATCAGAATGGGGATTTCGCTCCCTGAGGCATTGCGGGTGCGTTGCGCTTCAGTTACGTTCGCGACGCCAAACCAGTCCACCTCGTTGGTGAGTGCAGTGACGACTCGCTCCAGTCCGTGACCGTAGGCATCGGCTTTGACGATGGCCATGAGGCGGCAGTTTCCCCCGGCGAGAAGATTGCAAACTCTCGCATTTTCGCGGAGAGCTTCCAGATCAATTTCCGCCCAGCAGCGGAGTTCGGGAACGTCAGGAGACGACAAAGTCATGCAGTCGCTACGCTACCTAACATTCAGATCTTTCTGGATCTGTTCGAAATCTCCTTCTTCACAGCAGCGGACGAACCCCTCGCAATAGGCTTTCAGCTTATCCCAGACGATCCGAATCTGAGCGGACTCGTCAGGATCGATTGTGTTGTCCTGAGCTGCTTTTGAAACGACGTCGAGAAGGCCGGCGAATTGCTGCACAATGAGGTGCGTCGCGGGGACAACTTCGTATCCCTGCTCACAGGAGCTCTTAGGATTCCTGACATAGTAGCCGCCGGCTTTCTGGCAGAGCCACTCGACAATTTCAGGGTCCTGCGTCAGCTCAATCAATTTCTCAATCCGGTCGAGCGGGTTTCGGCTTCCTGAGCCGGTCTCCGAGTTTGGCTGTGCCCATTTGTATACCAGTGAAAGTGACACTCCCAAATCAGAGGCAATTTCTTTGGGGCTCGTGTTCGATTGATCGAACGCTTTTTTCAGGACTTCGTGCGACTCCATGCTGCGGCAGTGTGGTCGATATGTTTCGGCTTTACAAGCGGGGAGTCGCAATCAAGGTCATCCTCCCGGCGGCCTTGAAAAAGGAGCGGCGGCTTCGCGTGCTTCTATCTCCAAATCAGATTCCCAATAGCCGTCGCGAATGCATTGCGTGATATATTCGCGAAGGAAGCTTTCGATGCCTCCAAGTCTTTCGAACTGAGCGACGTGGGTCAGTTCGTGAACGAGCAGAGACGGATTGGTGGCCTGCGACGCTTCAAGATAGATTCCGTAGTTAACGGCCATCCCTGTCGGGCCTTCGGAGAAAATTCTGAGGAGACGTGTGAACCAGGAGCCGGGCGTTGGAATTCTAGGCACGGGAAGAATTCGGACTGCCTCAGGTTTTTTAACACCCACATCGGTGGCCCACATCGTTTCCCACTCACTGAGGGGACGACCTTCCCGCAGGATCAGCGATTCCTGCCGTTCCGCCCAGCGAGTGCCAAGGGGAAGAAGCAGGGGAACAAAGGTGCTGGTGAAAAAGGCCTTCAATTCGAGTGGCGAATCAGGGTGAGTCTTCGGGTTGGTTAAGGCTGACGGGGCTTAGATAGTCTCTCATCGCAACACGTTTCCACCAGTCACCGGTTTGCTCCCGCTCTTCAGGAGTGGTGAACTGATAATTAAAAAGTCGGGCTCGAATCAGCCGCGGGGGTGAGTTCGGGAAGGGATTGCGTTTGATCAGTTTTTCCACGGCGGGATCATCTTGCAGCAGTTTGATGACGACCGATTCGATCCATTGGGCGTTTCGACTTCGAGGGTCAAAGCGTTGTTCCAGCGCCGCAAACCAAAACTGCCAGGCGACTCTCGGCTGGTGAGGGGCAACGAATTTCGGTGGATCGGAAAGCTCATCGACCTTCCAGACGAAATCATATTCGAACCAGGTCGTTCCGTCCCAGCTTCCTTCCAGAATGATCTCGGGTCGTTTCGTTGTCATCGTCCGGAAGAGACCGTATCCGGAGGCGAGCCGGAACGGTTCAACTTTTCCCCGCATGGAATCCAGCCACGCCGGAGTAAGATCGACCTTTAGAAAGGGGCGTGGCGCGCGCGCCAGATCGCCGAGGACGACTTGCAGGTTCACGAGGGCAACGATGACGAGAGCCGGCGAGATTAGAGCCAGCTTGATCATGAGTGGCTTTTTCGCGGTGGGCGGCACCAGTCCCAGAGGTTTGAACCCCAGAGCCGAGCGCATCCAGCCCGGCCAGAGCCGGTCATGCACAAGGGGCAGGCAGAGGACGATAGTGAGCCAGTTGAAGTAGGTGTAGTTACCGGTGGCCATGATGACCAGCATCAGGAAGGTGAATCCGATCGCAGCGACGACTCTGCCAAAGCGGCCGAAAATAATCGCCAAGGGGAGGAAGAGTTCGATGAAATACATCGGCCAAATCGAGAGATAGTGAAATCCCTCCGGCCAGTGGTGCACATGCCAGGCTGTCCACGAGGGGATCGGCTGGGTCATGTAGTGATAAAGCATCGCGCTTCGCTCCGGCCACCATTCCGGCGTTGCGTCACTTGCCCAGGCAAGCTTTACCCAACCGGAGAAAAACATCAGTTTTGCGATGAGGAGCCATGACCAAACGAGGGCGATCTGATTGATCACTGTTAAGGGACGAGGATTCCTCCATGGAGTTCGTATTTTCCAATCGCAGAGAAAAAGAGCGAGGAATCCGGCTTCTAATAGGAGGATATCCCACTGGAAACTCATGAATACGCCCCCGGTATTAACGAGAGAGAGGTAGGTCGCCCACAGTCCAATGAGGGCAAACCCGGTGAAACGTCCGATAATGACAAGCACTGCCAACATGGCGCCGACAAAGCAGACAAATTGCAGGGCAAAGTCAGAGGTGCCGAGGAGCCAGAAAATATTGGGGAGGGCAAAAAAAGCGCTTTCGCCGGCTTCACCGAGGCGATCACTCAGGATTTCGTGAAGTTTGGCTGCCGGTGCGAGACCATTTTCGCCGACGAGGAGGGCAACCTGGGTCCACCACGAGCAAATCGCGATCAAGTAGATGACCCCGAGCCCACGGACCATGAATGATCGACCGATTCGATGGCGATCGAGATCGGGTCCGAAAATTGTCTGCCAGTCCCAGTTTTTCACGGTGTCTTATAGCGGGAGTGCCCCTTTGCCGAAATGAGAAAATGCGGTTATCTTTAAGAGAAATCTACCATGTCTTCATCCTTCGACTGGCATCCGTCCTCCAAAGGCCAATCGGTCTTCAAAGTGGAAACCCGAAATCTCGGGTGGTGGGTCGTCTTGGCTATTTTGGTCTCGGTCGTCATTCACATTATCCTTTACATCATTCTCGCCGGAATCGAAAGGAGCGGACTGGCGGCAAATGATGAAACGATAGTCTGGAGAAGTCAGCGCGAGCAGATCACGATTGACCAGGAAAAGCTCAATCAACTGCTGGAGGAGCCGTTTATCCCCGAAGAAACCGCGCTTGAGCCTGAAAAACTAAGCGACTTGGATCTCGTTGATAACTCGCTCGACGAATTCGACCTGATGGAGCAAATGAAGGACGAGACGATTCGAATGGCTCCGATTGAGACTCCTCAAATATTCTCTTCAGAGGCTCCGAAGGCTCCCGGCGAGGCGTTGGATATTGCGGCCGGAGGGCTGGATATTTCCGTCGCTGAGATGTTATCGAAAGATCTCGATGACATGCGAAATAAACTCATTGATTCTTCCGCGACAGTTTCAGTGGCTCAACCCACTTTGGAGTTGAATCAGACTGATGACCTTGGAAGCAATGTTGATACGGATGAATTCTTTCGGGATGCTGCCGCGAAAGCTCTCGGAAATGGAGCTGACGAACTGATTAAAGGCTACTCGACGCTCGATGAGATGATTGGCCGAACGGGCGGACTTCCATCGGGAGAGGAAAAAATTGCCCTGCCCACGGACATTCTTTTTGAATACAACGAGTTTGAACTCAAAGAAGAGGCGAGGCTCAGCATGATGAAGCTTGCTTTTGTCGTGCAGACCAATCCTGATGCGGTCTTCATCATTGAAGGCCACACGGACAGTTTCGGGGGCGAAGATTTTAACCGGGACCTCAGCCTCAAGCGTGCCCGCGCCGTTCGGCAGTGGTTGGTAGATCGACTTCGAATCGACGCGAGTAATATCGAGACCGTGGGACTTGGGAAAGAGCGTCCGATCGTTTCCATAGAGGGAACGGCAGATGATCAAGCCTTGAACCGCCGCGTCGAAATCGTAGTGAGGAAGCAGTAGAGTAGGAAGGAAGCAAAGGAGTCGAGAATTTCTGCTTTCGAAGCCTTCCTTCCCATTCTTTACTTCGTTCTTTCTCGACGCCCTTACTTCTCCAACTCATGTCTTCTTCCGTCAAAGATCTCACCCTTCTTGGTCATAGCGAAAACCGTCTCCCCGGCTCTCCGGAAGAGGCGACGCTCGAAATTTTTCCTAATCGCAGTGCGGACCGGAATTTCTGGATCGAACTCGACTACCCGGAATTCAGTTCACTCTGTCCTGTTACCGGTCAGCCCGATACCGCTCACCTTACGATCAAATACATCCCCGGAGAAAAGTGCGTCGAAACGAAGTCGCTCAAGTTTTATCTGGCCTCGTTCCGAAATACGCCTTCGTTTAACGAAGAGATTGTGAATCGGATTCTCGATGATCTTTCGAGCGCTTGTGATCCTCGCCGCATGATCGTGAAAGGTGAATTTTCGCCCCGGGGTGGGATTCAACTGACGGCGACGGCTTCTTATCCCGACGCTGGACTGGAAGAAGTCTCATGAAGGTGGTTGTCCTTGTCAGCGGTGGCATGGACTCGGTCACGGCTCTTTATCAGGCAAATCGCGATCACGAGGTCGTCGCGGGCCTGAGTTTTGACTATGGGTCGAAGCACAATGACCGGGAGATTCCGTTTGCTGCAATGCACTGTGAGGCGTTGGGCATCCGTCACGAGATCATTTCTCTGGGATTTATGAACGAGCTCTTCAAGAGCGATCTGCTTCAAAGCGGAGGTGAGATTCCCGAAGGTCACTATGAGGCCTCCAACATGAAGCAAACCGTCGTGCCGTTTCGCAACGGAATCATGCTCGCGATCGCAGCGGGACTTGCTGAAAGTGTCGCGGCGAAGGGGCTCGTCATCGCGGCGCATTCTGGTGACCATGCTATTTACGCCGACTGTCGCGAGGAGTTCATGAGTCCGATGGGCGAAGCGATTGCACAGGGAACCGATGTCGATCTAGAATTGCTCAGACCATTTATTCATATGCGAAAAGAGGATATTGCAGCTCTCGGAAATGAACTCGGTCTCAATCTCTCAGACACCTGGTCCTGCTACAAAGGGGGCGAAATTCATTGTGGGAAATGCGGAACCTGTGTTGAACGGAAAGAAGCGTTCATGCTTGCAAAGCTAATTGATGGAACAGTTTATGAGAGTTGAGGTCGCGGTAGCAGGAATGATTGACTGACCTCTCCTAACGGGGGGGGCGGCGATGCTCGGCGCGCCCTTTCCCGATTTTCACAAACTGCTACCATCGCGGGAAAAGCGGAGTTATGATCCCGGCGTGAGCGTTGAAGATTCCATTTCCAGCCTTCCTGTTATCGAGAAGCCAGCGGGAACAGAAATCATTTTGGAGGGAGAAAAGCTCGACCGGATTTACTTTCTTAAATCAGGTCACCTTGAAGTGACGCGTGATGGGATTCGTGTGAATCTCATCAAGACACCGGGAAGCGTCCTTGGTGAAATTTCGATCCTGCTAGATCAAGCTTCGACCGCTACTGTCCTCGCACTCGATGAAGTTGAGCTCTACGAATGCACAGAGCCTTTTGTCTTTTTAAAAGAGCATCCCGAAGTGACGCTCCACATGTCATCGTTGTTGGCTTCACGCCTTGCTTTAGCTACGCAGTATCTTGTCGATGTGAAGGACCAGCTCAAGGACTGTTCAGATCACGTCGGTATGGTCGATGGCGTTCTCGATTCGATCATGCATCGCGACTTGAAGAAGAAGATTTAAATCACGCCGTCATTCGAAATCGGCGAGCCGAATCAGAATTGATCCTCAGGCGGTTGCGAGATTCTTTTCCTCGCAGCCCTCCATGCCACACCAGACAAGGTGGCCGTTTTCCAATTCCAGTTCAACTGTCGCCGGTTTCTCTCCGATTTGCCGCCCGCCGTTGATAACCACGGTTTCTCCGATTCGGTCAATCCACGAGCCTTCCGGTGTGTAATAGGGGGCATTGTGGACATGACCTGAAAAAACGATATCCGGTTTGTATCGCTCGATCCAACCAACGAGAGATTTGACTCCGAGATCTCGCTTTCCGCTCCAGGCCGTTTTTGCTCCACGCGGAGGTGCATGGTGTACCCAGAAGACAGGGCGGGTGTCGTTGGCGCGGGCCTGCGTTTCCAGCCACTGCGCGATATGATCGCGTTCTTTGTCTGACTCCCACCATGGGAAGGAGAGGATGCGCAGGTCTGCAGTTTCGTAGCATCCATGGTCGACCGTGAGATTCAGAATCGCCAACTCTTCGAGCCATTCCGGGGAGCGTACGCCTTCGTAGTCCTTAAGCAGATCGTGATTGCCCGAACAGACGACGAGGGGAACGACCGCACTGATTCTCCGAAAATATTGTGAAACGACAGAGGCTTGAGTGTCTAAATCAACAATCGAACCCATCTCCATGAGGTCGCCGGCAATAATGACAAGATCGTAGGCGATGCTTTCGCGAGCGAGCCAGTCGTACTGTTGCAGGCTGTAGTGGATATCAGAGACGACGAGAATTTTCATCGGGCTTTTTTCGATTGTATCGGACAGAGGGCAAGGTCGCAATGACGCATCAACGACTCGAGGCAGATGTTGTTTTCCGCAGTCAATTTGCTTGATGAACGGTGGATTCGGATTTATCAAAAGGCATGAGCGATCAGGACACTCCGCCACCCATGGATGATAATTCTCCCGAGCAAGACGCTCCGCCACCGGTGGAATCGGGAGGCAGCGAAGGTTCCGTAATGGATTCCCTTCCAACCGAAGCACCCTCAACTGCCGGAATTGGCCTCGGACAGGGAAAGCTTGCTGAGAACGATGAGAAAACAATGGGGCTTCTTTCTCACATCCTCGGCGCTGTGACCACTTTCGTCGGACCGCTCATTATTTGGTTGATCAAAAAGGACGAAAGTCCTTTCGTCGATGACCAAGGCAAAGAAGCTCTCAATTTTCAGATCACGATTCTTATCGGTTATGTCGCTGCGGCGATCGTCACGATGATTCCTGTGATTGGGTGCATCGGAGCCCTTCTCTACCCGGTGTTTGGTATCGTCAGTTTGATCTTCGGAATCCTTGGTGGTATCGAAGCCAACAAGGGAGTGGCCTATCGTTACCCCTTCGCGCTCCGATTGATCAGCTAACGATTCCGGCCTCCCCATCTCCTTACCGCGTTTCGCACCGCAATGTCTATAAAGAAGGGCTTTCTTGCCCTGAATCCTCCTCAGCGTGCCGCTGCTGAGCAAATCTATGGTCCTGTCCTGATCCTTGCCGGAGCGGGGACGGGAAAGACCCGTGTCGTGACGACGCGTATTGCGGGGATGCTCTACAATGAAGTGCCTGCGAGTCAGATTCTGGCGGTGACGTTTACTAATAAGGCGGCTAATGAAATGCGTGAGCGGGTGAGTTCCATGGTGGATCCTGGAATGTCGGAAGATGCGACGATTTGCACTTTCCACTCCCTTTGTGTCCGGATTCTAAGAACTTGCATCGAGAGGCTTGGCTACAAGCGAACATTTTCGATTTACACTCAGAGTGATCAGCTTGGCTTGCTAAGGCGCATCATTGTCAGGAAACTGGGTAAGGATGAGTCGCTTGAGCCGAAGCTCGCAAACATGCTTATCAGTCAGGCGAAGAATTCCGGGCAGATGCCCGGTGATCAGGAAGATGCTCTCATCAATGAAGTTTATCGAACTTATCAGAAGGAATTGAAGGCACTGAACGCAGTCGATTTCGACGACCTCCTGATTCTCGCTGTCCGTGGACTGGAGGAAAATCCTGATGTTCGGAAAGAGTGGCAGCGAAGGTTCCGCTTCATCATGGTGGATGAGTTTCAAGACACCAATAATCTGCAGATGCAGCTTCTCCGCATGCTTGTCGGAGAGGAACAAAATATTTGCGTGGTCGGCGATGACGACCAGAGCATCTATGGATGGCGTGGCGCTGATATTTCCAACATTCTCGATTTCGAACGCTTCTTTAAGAACGCGACTGTCATAAAGTTGGAGGAAAATTATCGCTCTACGAATCGAATTCTCCGTCTCGCCAACAGCCTCATTCGTCATAACATGACGCGGCGGGAGAAAACGCTCTGGAGCAATCTGGGTGATGGGGAAAAGATTCGCCTTGTTTCTATGCCTGATGCCGAGACAGAAGCTGACTGGGTCATTTCTGAAATTCTTGAGTGTCACCGTATTGATCGCCGTCCCTATGACGACATCGCGATTCTTTTCCGGATGAATACCCAGTCCCGACTCATGGAGGAAAGGCTCCGTGAGAATGATATCCCTTACAAACTCATCGGAGGGCAGTCGTTTTATGAGCGGCGTGAGATTAAAGATATTCTGGGATACCTCGCACTTTTCATGAATCATGAGGACGACGTCAGTCTCCTCCGCGTCATCGCGACTCCTCCCCGTGGCATTGGGCAGGGGACGATTGCTCTCGCGACGCAGTTTAGCATTGATCACCAAATGAGTGTTTTCGAGGCACTCAACGACATGGAGTTTCTTGCGACGCTGACGAAGCGCGCACAAAACGCGATCGAAGAATTTGTCTCCTTTGTGCATCGCTACACGGATAGTGCGCACACAACAGGGGCGAACTACGCTGCGATGACGGATGAGTTGATGAAAGAACTCAACTACTCCGACTACGTGAAAAAGAACTGCAAGACGCCTGAGGAAGTGGACAGTCGCCGAAAGAATATCGCAGAACTACTCGACGGGATGCACGCGCACTTTGAGAAATCGAAGAAGGGACTTCGCGGCTACCTCGATAGCGTCGCGCTGATGCAGGACAAAGAAAAAGAAGACGATCAAGGACAAGGCGTTTCTCTCATCACAATGCACGCTGCGAAGGGGCTTGAGTTTCCGGTCTGTTTTATCATCGGAGTTGAAGATGGGATTTTGCCGCATTCACGGTCCGTCGAAGAGGGAAGTCGCGACGAGGAGCGCCGGCTCTTTTACGTTGGGATCACGAGAGCAAAAGAAGATCTCACCATCAGTTGGTGTCATAGCCGTCGTCGCTATGGCGATAATCTTCCCTGCCAGCCGAGTTCTTTCTTCAAGGAGCTCGACAAAGAGGAAGTAGAGGAAACTGATCATGACACGCTCGCTTCAGCTCCGGCCGATGATGACTTTGCGACTGACTATTTCGAGCAGATGAAGTCGATGCTCTCTTCGTAGCTTGTTCAGAGGGCATTTTTCCGCGCTTGCAGAATCATGATTACTGCGGGATTTTCACGAGTGAGTGAAGTCAATTACAAGCTTGGAAACGAAACTCTGATTAAAGTGCTGAATGGCGCTTCGAATAAATTGCGTTCTCTCTTGAAAAAGCAGGGTCGGCTCGACAACGGTGCGCTCCGCGTGGCTGTGATTGGTGGCGGTTGCTCGGGTCTACAATATAAAATGGACTTGGTCGACGGCCCCGCGAATCGCGACATCATGGTCGAATCGAATGAAGTCCGGGTTGTGATCGATCCGAAGAGCGCCCTCTTTGTGACGGGTTCAGAGTTGGACTTTAGCGAAGACCTTCAGCAGGGCGGATTTAAGGTCACGAATCCCAATGCGGTTGTTACGTGTTCCTGCGGCGAGAGTTTTGCGGCCTAGGGAAACTAACCGAAGTCTTCTGTGACCTTCGTGGGGGTTTGGCGGCTTAGTTAGATAAGGCTTTGTGTCGGCCTACAGGACTCGCAAGAGTGATGCGTCTCATTCTTTGATCATCACCACAGGCACTGGCGTCGTCACTTTGCCGGGTTTTCTCATTCCCGGTCCGGGCTTGCCGGTATCCCCGAGGTCTTCTCGCATCTCGGCGGCGTAGGTGGAAAGTGTTTTCACGATTTCAGGATGCTGATCCGCGACGTTATTTTCGCAGCTGATGTCCGTGACAACGTTAAAGAGAAGGGGGCCGTTCGGTTGATCGTTATTTCTATAATGAGGATGTCGGGGGAATGAACTCAACTTCAGGAAAAGTTTCCACGGACCCGACCGGATCGCCTGAAGCTGGTCCAGATAGTAATAGGCGAAGAAGGGATACGGGGTTTCCGCGCCTTCGACTCCAGTGATAAGATCGGTAATATCGTGTCCGTCGCGCTTTAGTTTGGATTTTGATTCTCCGCCTGCCATGGCCACAAAAGTTGGGAGAAGGTCCATTGTTGTCGAAAGCTCTTCGCAGATCGTACCGGCGGGAACAGTGCCGGGTTGCCAAACGATGGTGGGAACGCGAAACGCGCCCTCACTGGTCGTGTAGCCGCGTCCATGAAGAGGTTGGTTTGAGCCTCGCGTGATATCGCCCGGTTCCGGTCGGATCGGAGCTCCGTTATCTGATGTCCAGATGACGAGGGTATTCTCTGCGATGCCAAGCTCTTCGAGTTGATCAAGGAGCTGCCCGGTGGACCAATCGAGTTCTTCGATCGAGTCCCCCCAGGGACCGTTTGCGCTTTTACCCCGGAAGGCTTCGCTTGAAAATGGAGTCGAGGTGCTACCTGGCATTGCCTGAGGGAAATAGAGGAAAAATGGATTTTTGTGATTTTGCTCAATCCATTTCATCGCCACTTCAGTGTAGCGTTTTGTCAGGCCGTCACGGTCAGCTGGTGCCTCGATAACCTCTTCGTTTTCCATGAGAGGGAGAGGAGGCCAATGCGAGCCGTCCTGATTCCAGATGCGGGCGGTCATGTCGTCGGAGTATGGGACCCCGAAAAAATAATCGAATCCCTGACGCGTGGGGAGAAAGGGTTCCTGATCGCCGAGATGCCACTTTCCAACCATCGCTGTAGCGTAGTCGAGTTCTTTCAATTCTTCGGCGATAGTGACTTCGTCAGGGTGAAGGCCGTAGGGAGAGACGGGCCTCAGGACGTGGTAATCCCGCTTGTTCAGGTGCATCCCGACGCGCTGAGCATAGGAACCACTAATAAGGCTTGCCCGCGAAGGAGTGCAGACTCCGGCGGTGACGCAGAAATGGGTGAATTTCATCCCTTCCTCAGCCATGCGATTGAGATGAGGCGTGCGGTGAACGGTCGAGCCGAAGGGTTCTATATCGCCGTAGCCGAGGTTGTCACAAAAAATGACGATAAAGTTCGGCGGTCGTTCTTCAGCGAAGAGCGAAAGTCCTGACAGGACAATAACAAGTGGTAGTAAATATGTTTTCATAGTTCCATTCCGAAGCGTTTCAGGATCATTGCCATTCCCGCATAAAGCAGCATCGTAATCACGCAGCAAATAATAATCGAAGGCCAAAAGGAGATGCCTTTTCGAAGTAGCGCTGGAAAAATAAGAAACATCGGGAGGCTGGGTAGAACAAACCAGAAAACTCCGGTCGAGTGGGAGGCAAGTTTCTCGACTTGCTCAGCTGGCGATTCTTTCAACCCGGACCAAATCCAGAAAAAAGTGATGATTGAGACGAGAGGGAGCGAAGCGATCATACTCCCGAGAAGTGGTTTACTCCGCGTGACCACGACCTCGTTGACGAAATAGATCAGAGCGGCTGAAAAAATCAGCTTAATGACAGTCAGCATGGAAAAACACTAGCGCTCGGCGAAGTGCTTTGTCATTCCTCAATCAAACTCGATTGCGCGAGGCGGCGGTAGTTGAACCCGCTGGGCAGGCAGGTCTTCCGTCTCTGTCTTAGTCATCACAGGTCTCGCAAGTGGGATGCCATTGGCATCAACCGGCTCTGCTTCCGCCTCATCGACGGGAGTCGCGGTGATTACGCTGGCGGCAACTCGCGCTCGAATCAGCGGTTGTACCGAGCCGTAGGGATCATCAGTCCCAATTACGGTTGGTGCGATCGGGAAAACAGGATCGGCGTTGTCGACGATGTAAGTTGCCCTTAAGGGGCCTCCCTGCGTTTGCTTCGTGAGATTACGTAAGCGACTGCCACCACGGCCGTGAATGCTGCAAATGTGTTCGAGATTCGTTCCGGGGCGCAGATACTCAATGTAGGTGGTTCGAATTTGAGAACTGATTCCGTCGCCTTTATCGACGGTTTCGTAGCAGTCATTTGAGGCAAGTTCGCCGGATCGCAAACAGACCTCTACCTGCTCAGCCTCCGGAGGAGGGAGAAAAGCACGTGGCTCGAAGCGCTCTGCAGCAGCGTTCATGATTTTTGTCCAAACGGGGAGGACGGTGTACGAACTGAAGGCTCTAGGGTAAATTTGTTCCGTCTGGTCAAACCCTGCCCAGACGACACAGGTGACTTCCGAGGTGTAGCCAACAAACCAGTTGTCGGTGAAGTTGTATTCCGTTCCGGTTTTGCCGGCGATAGGGAAATCACCGAGACCGTATTTTTCAATAGCCATGGCCCCGGTGCCACCTAGATCGGTGTCAAAGGTGTCTTCAAGGATGCTGTTAATCTGGTAGGCAGTGTAGCGATCAATGACGGCTTCGCTTTTCAGGTTAACATTTGGTGAGTAGATGAGATTCCCAACCGAGTCTTTAATGTTCGCGATGATATGGGTTTTCTCGGGGCGTCGACCGTTGTTCGGGAAGATGGTATAGGCGAGGCAGAGATCTTCAGGGGAGGCCGGATTTCGACCGAGAAAGGTGGCGTTAAATTTTTTGAGATCGCCCGCAAATTTCATGCCCGCCGATTCGGCGAGGGCAACGACAGGTTCAGTTCCGATTTTTTGGCCAATCCGAACTGAGGCTGCGTTTTTTGATTTAGCGAGAGCAGTGCGCGCTGTGATCCGGTTTTCGTAAGTATTCTCCAAATTCTCCGGACCCCATTCTCCGAGAATTCCGGTTGTTCCGCCGATCATGACCTGTCGAGTGTCCATGGGCGTGTCATCGACCAGAGTGCCGGGGAACTGCCCTGACTCGAACGCGGCGGCATAGACGAACGGTTTAAAAGCCGTTCCAACGGGGCGGCTTCCCTGATTCACCCGGTCAAACATACTGTCCGAAAAATCACGACCACCAACCTGGGCAATCACCGAACCTGTCTTATTTTCAATCAGGAGAATTGCCCCTTGAAGGTATTCGGGAGCCGGGAAGGTCTGATCCGGGGTGGCTGACTTTCTGAACTCTGCTTTCTTAGCTTTGTATTGAGCAAGGGTCGAATGGGTGAAATCCGGATGCTGTTCAATTTTAGTGAGCTGTTCCTGCAGGGCTGTCTCGGCGATGCCCTGAACACTGCCGTCGATCGTGGTATGAATCTGGAAACCGCCTTTCGAGACGGTTTCGTCTCCGAGAAGATCGATAACTTCCTGACGGACCTTTTCATAAACGAAGGCCGATTTCCCGGTGATGTTCTTCTTTTCTTCAGTCCGGATTGCAACTTCGCGGGAGCGCTTCAGCGTGTCTTTGTCGATGTAGCCTTCAGCTTCCATTCGGCTGAGAACGTGGTTTCGCCAGCGCATCGACGTTTCAGGAAAGGATCTCGGTGAGCGGTGATATGGGTTCGGAATACAAGCAGCGAGAGTCGCCCCTTCCACGACTGAGAGTCGTGAGGGATCTTTCCCAAAGTAGCCCTCCGATGCCGAAGCGACGCCATAGTAGCCGCTTCCGAAATAAATTTTGTTCAGATAGAGTTCGAGAATTTTCTGCTTACTACCGAGCGCTTTTTCGATTCTTTGAGCGAGGAAAACTTCGGTGACCTTCCGGCTCATCGTCCGGTCCTTCAGTTCGAAGGTCTGTTTTGCGAGCTGCTGGGTAATTGTCGAGGCTCCCTGATTCCATTCTTTGGATCGAGCGGCGTAGTAGACAGCGCGGAGAATTCCCCAATAGTCCACGCCGTTATGTTCGTAAAATCGACTGTCCTCTGCTGCGAGAAGCGCATTAACGAGATTGTCTGAGATACCATCGAGAGTCACGGGGCGGCGGTTTTGCACGAAGATCCGGCCCAGTTCATCGCCGTTTCGGTCAAAAATCCGGCTCGCAATTTCCACCTTCTCAAGTTCGGAGAGATCGAATGATTGGGCGAGGTCGTAGCGCGGCTTGCAGTAGAAGAACGCTCCCGCGAGGCCGATAATCCCGACGACTAAAAAGAGGACGAAGCAGAATCCTGTAAACTTCAGCCAGAATATAATGCGGCGTTTACGCTTCACTTTCTGCTGCGCTTTTTCACTGAGCGGCGGAAGCTTGATGACAGTCTCCTTGGGACTGCCACCGCTGCCGATCGCTTCAAAATCGTTGTCTTCAAAGTCGCTGGACACGGAAGGCTTTTGTCAAAGGGGTGGGGTGAGTTTACGATGGGTACAATGAAACCCGAGTTCGAAAACCCTCTTCAAACGGAAGATACGCCTCTTTTTGAACTCGTCTTTCAAAGAATTCAGAAAAGTCCTCAAAAATCGATCCCTTTTTCGGATTACATGATGATGGCATTGTATGACGATAATCATGGTTATTATGCGAACCCCGAGAATCGGGCGGTTGGGCGGAAAGGGGATTTTTACACTAGTGTTTCGGTGGGTGAAATGTTCGGCTTTTTGCTAGCGCAAAAGATCTCCGCTACTCGGGAATCCAACTTCAAAAACAAAGAGCCATTCACGGTCGTCGAGCAAGGTGCGCACGACGGACAGCTGGCACTCGATATTCTTAACGCGCTCCGGGATTCCGGGAAGGATGATATTCAATATCGCATCGTTGATCCGCGGGGAGCGACTCGCGATTGGTTGACCCGACGATTTGCCGAGGCGGGATTCGCTGACCAAGTCAGCGTCGTGGCGGATCTTGAGAGCGCCCGGGGTGAGCAGGGGATCTTCTTAAGCAATGAGCTTCTCGACGCCTTTCCCTTCCACCGCCTGGAATTTGATGGCAAAAACTGGCTGGAGTTGCAAGTCGGCCTCAAAGAGGGGGCGCTCTCCTGGGTCGAGCGCCCGCTTCCGGGTGAATTGCAGCAATATGCTGATGAATTGGGAGATCAGTTTGACTCCGGTTACACAACTGAAGTTTGCCCCGCGATGGAGGATTGGATGGCTGATGCTTCAATGTTGTTTGATCAAGGGCAGTGGTGGATGATCGACTACGGGCATGAGTCCAGTGATTACTTCGCCCCGCATCGGAAAGACGGAACCTACAGATGCTATCGTAATCATCGGGCGGCAGAGGATCCGTTCGATCATCCGGGTGAAACCGACATCACTGCCCATGTGAATTTCACGCACTTACAGCGTTCGGCGGAGAATGCCGGGCTCGGGTGCCATCCTCTGACAGACCAACACCATTTTTTGGTCGAGGCGGCGAAGCGCTGGTTGCTGTCGATTGAGGGCAAGCCTCCTGGTCCTGAGGTCGCCAAGAAGCTACGACAGTTTCAAACGCTCACGCATCCCGGGATGATGGGGACGCAGTTCAAAGTGGCGGTATTGGAGCGCTGAGACGCAGATCACACGGAGCTTGCCTTAGGGGGACCGTTTCCTCAGGATAGCGGATGCGATGAGATCTCAAGTGTTACTAACGGTGAGTTTGGTGTTTTTCTGCAGTAATGTATTTGCCGAGGATACGGGGGATCCGATCGACATTTGGTATCGGGGATTTTTGATGCTGCAAAGCGCTGAAGAGCGGATCAAAACGGGGGATCGTCTTGGAGGGCTGAACAAACTGGATGAGGCATTCAGCATTCTGAAACAGCTCCCGCTTGAGCACCCTGAATTTCAATCCGACACCGTGAATGAAAGATTGCGGTTGATTGCGAATCGACGATACCGGTTGGCAGGTGTCATCAAGAAAAGAGCGCCGACCCGGATGGAGCGATTGGAGGCTGAGCTTGAGTCGTTGAGGGACCAATCGAAGCAGCTGCAAAAGCGGCGGGAGGCAATCGAGCTGGAAATAGATGAACTTAGGGATCGAGAAAGAATCCTTCCGCCTCCGCTACCTCGTTTTCACGAGAGAACTGATGATGAGGAAGGCCTTTTCAGAGCGCCTTATCCTGATCCCAAGTTGTTTCCAGATGGTCGCACGGAGGTGGAAAGCGACGAGGGGACAAAGTTTATCATCGAACCGGAGTCTCCCGCCTCGAAACCAGTGCCTGATCACTGGATTCCCAAGCCGTTCGAAGATGAGACGTTTTATCTAATTCCATTGATGTAAAAGGGCTTAGCCTTTAGAGCGCATCGACTCGACGAGTCGTTCATCCTTGGTCAGCGCTCCAACAAACGAAGGGTATTCCGGTCGCCAGCCCGTTGCTTTGAGCTTTTCGTTGCTGATCACTTTATGCGTCCAGGCGCGTTTCCGATCTTTGTTGGGCGGTGCTTCGGGGGGACTTGGGACGTCGAAAAATTCGGCGAGCTGCTCGAAGCATTTGCGTTGCGAAAGTGGTTCGTTGTCGCTGACGTTGTAAACCTGTCCGGCCGCTTGAGGATGGTTCATCAAGTGAATGATCGCCCCTGCTGCGTCGTCGCAATGGATCTGATTCACGCAGCGGCTCACTTCACCGGCTTCGATTTCTGCAGTCCCGTTGAGAATGCGTTTCAGGTAAACCGAGCGGCCCGGTCCATAGATTCCTGCGAGGCGGAGGGCGATTCCTCCACCCGAGCAGATCAACTTCTCAGCCTCGATGAGGAGTCGACTCGTTTCGCGATCCGGTTCGGTGGCGGAGGATTCCGTGACGACCGAGCCATCCGTCTGCCCGTAAACGCTAGTGCTGCTGGTGAAAAGAATCGGCACGTCGGGGAATGTCGCGTGCAGGTTTTTTGTTCCTTCAATGAACACGGCGCGGTAGGCATCCGCTCCGCCGCGTCCGGAGCTAGCGCAGTGAACGATGACCCCGGGCGGCGTGATGAGTTTATCCTTCAGCGATGCGATCGACTCCGCATCGCTGACATCACCCTCAAGCAGCGTGTAGTCAGCCTCGGCATCGACGCTCCGATTGATCGCGGTGACGATCGCGCCGCTGGCATGAAGCTGGCGCGCCAGTTCCGACCCGACGTAGCCGTGTCCGATAATGAGAATGTGTTTTTCCATGATTGAATCAGTCAGGCGACTTCAAAGACGCGTTCTTTGCCGCAGGCCCAGCGATGATACGGATTTGCTCCGTCGCTTGGCTCAGCGGGATGGCCGCCTGCCCAGGGCGAAAAAGCGGGGAGAACCCATTTTTCGCGATCGCCGCTGAGACATTCGCGGGTGAAAGTGGGAAGCTTGAGCGAGGTTCCCGCGCCGTCGCTGAAGCGGGTCGAAGGGTGGAGGTGACCTGAAACCTCGATCTTTCCTGTGATCTCCGGCTGCTTGTGGCCGTGATGAAAGAAAAAGTCTCCTGTTTCAAAATGAGGAACAAAGGGGAAGTGCCGCATCACCGGCCCACGGTCGTGGTTTCCTTCGACGAGAACCAAAGTGGAGCAGAGTTCCTGAATTTGCCCGAGCCATTCGATTGCTTCGTTTGGTGCGGCCCGGCTATCGACAATATCCCCAGCGAGGATCAGGGTCTCCGGCTGCCAGGTTTCAAGCAAAGCGAGAAGCCGCTCCTGAATTGACTCCATTCCCCAGAGAGGCCAGAGTCCTCCATCGGCGCGGCGGCTGACTTCATAGCCGAAATGGAGATCGGAGAGCGCGAGCCAGTTTTCGCCCTCGTGAAAAAGCGCGAGCCGTGCATCCAGAAGAACACCCGGGGAGACTTCGGCAGTGGCAACAGAGGAACCTTCGGTTGATTTTTCAGCGGGGTCGATCATTCTAGCGTCCTGTCCCATTAACCTATTTCTACACGAATTTCATGTCAGAGGAAAACGATCCCACACAGACCGAAGATCTTGGTGAACTCCTGCGCGTTCGCCGCGAGAAACTCGATGGCCTTCGCGAACTGGGAATTGATCCCTTCGGAGGGTTCTACGACACGACGACTACTCCGGGTGAGTTGCGGGAAAATTTTGAAGAAGAGCAGCCGGTCCGCCTCGCGGGACGCATTACCGCGCTGCGCGACATGGGGAAAAGTAACTTCCTCGACATTTCAGACATCAACGGTCGCATCCAGATTTTCGTAAATCAAAAAGCGATCGGTGATGAGCAATGGGCAGCATACAAGCAGCTCGACATCGGCGACTGGATCGGTATCGACGGAGAGACTTTTACAACGAAAGTTGGGGAGCCGTCGGTGAAGGCGAAAACGGTTACCGTGCTCTCAAAATCGCTCCGGCCGATGCCCTCGAAGTGGCATGGCGTTGTCGATCCACAGATCAAATATCGTCAGCGTTACCTCGACCTCATCGCGAATGAGCGTTCCCGCGAAATTTTTAAGCAGCGGTGCAACATGGTCGCGGAAATTCGTCGCTACCTTGGTGAAAAAGGTTTTCTCGAAGTCGAGACGCCGATGCTGCAGGACGTCCCCGGTGGAGCCGCAGCGCAGCCCTTCGAAACTCGTCACAATGCGTTGAGCATGGACATGTATCTGCGGATCGCGCCTGAGCTTTACCTGAAGCGTCTTCTTGTCGGAGGCTTCGACAAAGTCTTCGAGTTGAATCGCAGTTTCCGAAACGAAGGTATCAGCCGTCGTCACAATCCTGAATTCACAATGCTCGAAGCCTACTGGGCCTATGCCGACTTCGAAAAGATGGCTGACATGGTCGAGGACCTCATTTGCACTCTCGCCGAGAAATATTGCGGCGGACTGAAAATTGATCACAAAGATGCCGAGGGGAATGTCACTAAAACGATCAACCTGAGCCGTCCCTGGAAGCGGACCCCCTATAAAGAACTCGTTGCCGAAGCGGCTGGCGCCGACTGGTGGGACCTCGATCTTGACGGGCGTCGTGCCCGGTGCAAAGAGCTCGGTGTCGAGATTTCCCCTGACATGGAGGACTACGAAATCTCCCAGCAGGTCTTTGAAAAACTTGTCGAGGAAAAGTCTATTGATCCCATTTTCGTGACCCACGTCTCGAAGGAACTCGTGCCGCTTGCGAAGCAAAACACCGCCGATGATTCTGTTGTCGATGTCTACGAGCTCATCATCAACGGCGCGGAAATTTCTCCCGGGTATTCGGAACTCAACGATCCAGACGTTCAGCGAAAGCGTCTCGAAGAGCAGGCTGGTGAAGAAATACAAAAGATCGACGAAGACTTTCTACTCGCTCTGGAGTACGGGATGCCTCCTGCCGGTGGCATTGGGATCGGGATCGACCGCCTTGTTATGATGCTGACGGGAGCCGAGTCGATTCGTGATGTCGTGCTCTTTCCGCAGTTGAAGCGGAAGGAAGCATAATCATGATCTAGAGCGCTTCAACGATCAGGGTCGCGCTGGCGAATTGGCCCGAGTCGGGGTTGATTGCTTTGATATTGTGCTCACCCGGCTGGAGGATCAGCCAGCGGGTTTTGCCGTCGATTTCGATTTCAAGACTGTCACTTCTCCACTCAATCGCTTCCCGGCCGCTCCCTGCAATTTCGAGCGGGAATTTTGATCCTCTTCCGGGAAGATCAGGATCGAGAAATGCGACTGTTCCATCTAAAGGACTTACGATTCGGAAAGTTAGAGCAGTCTCTCCCCCGGAGATAGGCTTCAGGGCAGCGAATTCTCTGAGATCATTTGCCTCACTTCTCCACCAGTTGGCAAAAGTCGTGGGGAGGAAAGTTTTTTGATCGTGAGAATAGTCGTCTCTTGCCGCCAGGTTAGGAAGCTTTCCTCTGACGAACCACTCGGACCGTGTTTTCAGGGGACGCACATGAGAAGGAGGAGTTCGACCGGTCAGGGCATCGACTTCGATGCGGACGGCGGACTCCGGCAAATCGTACCATGCAGGTCTGCGATCCTGATGGAGCTCCAACATGATTCTTCGAAAAATGGGAGCAGCTCCCATCGCTCCGGAAACTTGTTTGAGGGGGCGATTGGAAAAGCGACCCATCCAAACCCCGACGGTGAACTCTGGTGTAAAGCCGATCGTCCAGTTATCCCGGAAATCGGTCGACGTTCCCGTTTTCGCGGCACAGTGAAACGGCAGGTTGAGCGCTGAATTGAGACCAAAAGCTTCAGCTCTCGCATTTGTATCCGAGAGGATGTCGGCAATGAGCCAGCTCGTTGCCGGGTCAAAGACTTGATTCCGGTCGCTATTCAACAGGGTTGAATCACTTGCCTGACCCTGTTGAATCAAGCGATAAGGTTTGAACTTTCCGAGTCGGGCGAGGCAAGCGTAGGCATTGGTGATCTCTAACAAGCGCACCTCAGCATTTCCAAGGGTGAGTCCGAGCCCGTATTCGGCGACGGAATCGTCGAGACTGGAAAAGCCGAGGCGATCCCGCAAAAGCTTGTGGAGAAGGGAAGGGCCACCGATTTCATCGAGGAGTTTGACCGCAGGGACGTTCAATGAGTTTGCGAGAGCATGTCGAACGGAAACGGGTCCATGGAATTGACGGTCAAAATTGACCGGCTGATACGCTCCTGTCGAAGTGATGTATTCAATTGGAGTGTCGGCGATGACTGTCGCAGCGGTTTTGCCCTGTTCGAGGGCGAGGAGGTAGGTGAAGGGTTTAAGCGTCGAGCCGGCGGAGCGGGGAGTCCATGCGCCATTCATTTGGCCCGCTCGCGATCCGAAAAAGGAACGGGATCCAGCGAGAGCAAGAACGTCCCCGCTGGCGTTGTCGATCACGACGGCTGCCGCTTGAATGTCGTTCGTTTCCCCTGCTTCGTGCGCGAGGCGAACGAGTTCTGCTGCAATTGTTGCTTCGACAAAGTCCTGGGTTTTAAGTTGGAGCGTCGTCTCAACCGGAGTTCCCGCCGCTTTGGCAGACTTCACTTTTGTGGATTCCTGTTCGAGAACAAGATCGACGAAGTGCGGGGCGCGAAAGGTTTGTGCCGGACCGGGGAGAAAACTGAGCGCTTCGATGAGGGAGGTCGCAAACTGCGCTTCGGTGAGGTAGCCCTCCTTCTTCATTCTCTTTAGAACCCAGAGCTGTCGCTTCTTTGCAGACTCCATGCTGCGCCACGGATTGAATCGTGTCGGTTTGTTAGGTAGGCCTGCAAGCATGGCTGCTTCGGAGACGGAGAGATCTCCCATGGGCTTTCCGAAGTATCCCTGAGCGGCAGCGCGGGCGCCTGTGTATTGATTTCCGTAGGGAAGCTTGTTGAGGTAAGCTGTCAGAATCGTTTTCTTGTCTGCGAACATCTCAAGTTTCCTCGCAGAAAACACCTCAATGAACTTTGTTCGCAGATTTCTCTGTCGTGGCGGCGAATAGAGTTTGATCGTTTGCTGAGTGATCGTGGACGCGCCAGAGGCAAAGCCCTGATCGGTGATTCCGTCTCGGAGAGCCCGCCCGAGTCCGATGAAATCAATTCCTCCGTGAGAGAAAAATCGGGAATCTTCAACCGCAACGGTGGCTTCAATTAAGGTTGCGGGGAAGTCGTTAAAGTTTGCGGGGTCTTCCGCGCGAAACTCCCCGTCGAGGAATCGACGAACGGGCTGCCCGTTCCGATCCACAAAAAGGAGCCCCTGCGGCGCGCCCTGCTCCAGTTCATCAGGAAGAGTGAAGAAAAGCGGGGCAATGTAGTAGCCCGTTCCGCTTACAAAGAAGGCGGCGATCAGCAGGCAAGGGAAAAGCTTTTTCATTCTCGTATACTCTGTCTCTTCGCACTATCGAATCGCGACCCTGGTTTCGCTGGGACGGAGAGTGCCTGCAGCAATTCGCTCAGTTCCACTGAGCCCGAACCGCTGCGGTTCATACATTGCTTCGATCTTGGCGGGTGGGGCGGTAACCTGACCGGGCGCGACAACTCGAGCGAGATATTGCAGCGAGTAGTCACCACTACTGAAGACAGAGTCCGCAAAGAAGAGGACGCGATCTTTTCGGATCTCCCGGTAGCTGGTGTAGAGGGTTCGGCGCTTTTGCTGCGAGTTTACCTTCTGGGTTGCCTGTGATTTAAAGGTCGGATTAATCGCCTCAAAGATGGAAGGAAGCGGGTCGTCGATTGCGAGATAGGTTTCCTTTGCGGCGGGAAGATTCATCTCGAGCGTGACGAGAATGAGGTCTCCAATGCGAAGATCCTCCGCTGCGGAGATCGATCCATCGTTTTCAACTTTTTCATAGGTTCGTCTGATGGCGAACCCCTTGTTCTCCGGTTCAATTGGCATCAACTCGGGACGAGTCTCTACCGTCACCGAAACGTAGACTGGAGAGTTTGACCCCGGCGTGATGTGGAGGTCGCCCTTTCCGATTTCACCTTCAAAGCTGAAGGAGGTGCTATCGCTACCAGGCTGCTCAGGGAGTTCGATCACTGCTTCATTATCTCCGAGGGTCAGGGTGACTTCGTTGCTGCTCAGGGTGCCGGAGACGGATTCGCCGTATGAGGCCAGAGCAATGAGGGGCCAGGCGTTCGAATAGGTGTTACCCCAGCCGTTGCGGGGCTGGCGAAGTTTCATGAGGTCGTCGACGAGGGCGTCGGCTTTCTCGCTGCGTGGCGCATACTTAACCTGGGCGAGGAGACGCGTCGCGGCAATGTAGGGTTGGCGATACCACGAAACTTCGGCGACGGGCACGATTTTATCCGGAGATAGAAGGGCATCGATTCTTGCCGTGTCAGCAGAACCGGTTTCGATCATGGCAAGAGCGAGCAACGCCCGCGCTTCTCCTGAGAGTTGCGGGGTCTTGTTGTAGAGGACCTCGTGATAGCTTGTCTCATTCACCCCAGCGAGAGCAAGGGCGTAGGAGGCAAGGCAGCGCTGTGAAAGCTGATAAGGATCAGTGATCCCGGAGGTGTTGCGAAGGTTCTTGGCGAGATATTTCCAAAGTGCTTCCGCTTGTGCTGATGGAATTTCGATTTCCTGTTGCTGAGCCAGAGCAATCGCAACGGCGCCGTAAGCACTGCCCCAGAGCACAGATTCGTTGCTTCCCGGCCAGTAGCCGAGCCCTCCGTCTCCGGTCTGCATTGAAAAGAGTCGCTGGATCCCTGTTTTGATCGTTTCGGAAACTTCCTCCTCCGTTTTGTCGAGCTCTGGAAGGACCTCGCGAAGCTGTTGCGTACTGAGCCAGGGAATGAGAGACGAGGTCGTTTGCTCGACGCAGCCGTAAGGATACCGCAAGAGGTAATCGAGACCATCTGCTGCTTCAATGAGACGTGAGTTTGAAATTCTAACATTGACAGATCCATGCCCATTGAGGAGCCGGTCCTCGACAGCCTGGAGGGCGGTCGAGAAGTCACCCGCCTCTCGCAGCGTGAAGCTGTGCGATTCCCGAAGGAGAGGAAGGGGGTAGCCGACTTGAGTGGTTGACTCGGTTGCATCGCGGAGGCGGTCGTTCGTGATCGAACGAACCTCCCAGTTCCATTTGGCTTCGCCTACCTTGGTGAGCGCAATGGGGAAGCTGAGCGTTTCGGTAGCTCCGGGATCCAGAATCGCGGTGACTGTGCGGTTCACGGAAGAGTTTCCCTGCGGGAGGGAGGTTAATTCAGCTCCGATCTGGGAGAGGAACGCAGCATGATTGTCGAGGGTCACAGTGACCTCAACTTCCTGCGTTTCGGTCGTGTTGTTATGGAGCACAGCCGAGACATCGACTTGATCGGTCAAGTTAGTGAAGACGGGCAGGGCCGGTTCAATGATGAGAGGCTTGTTGATTACCAGTGGAGCTTCAGCATGGCCAAAGCGATTTCCCTCAGCGACGACGGCCATGAGGCGGAACTCGGTTAGATTGTCCGGGGCAGTAAATCGAACGGTAGCCTTTCCATTGGCATCAGTGATGAGAGATGGTTCCCAGACGGCGAGGGCCTTAAAATCTTTCCGAACGCGATCAGGATCGAGCCCTTTCGCCGATCCGCCACCTCCGATAACGTATCCTTTGTTAACAAAGTCCTGCTCAAGAGGATTCTCCGGAAGCAGGCTGCTGAGGCTCTGTCCGGTCATGACCGCAAGAGGGAATGCCGCATGAAAGAGTTCATATGGATCCGGTGTTTTGTGTCCTGTCAGGCTGAGGACGCCTTCGTCAACGGCCCAGAGAGTGACTTCTGTTCCGGAGGCTGGATGATCGTCATTCCCGGTGGCTGTGATCGTTACTTCGACTTCTTCGCCGGGCTGAAAGTATTCGGCTCCGCCGGAATCAAGTGTCACTTCGAGACGGCTCGTGGGATCGTCGATTTCCAATTGGCAATAGCCAAGCCGATAGTCCGCCGAGGTGTGAATGTGAGGACTGTCTTCCGAGCCTCGAATAACCATTACCGAAGCAAAGATGTTCGGGGCGTCGCCCTTCTCGATCGGGATTTCAATAAGCGTTTCATATTGATTGATCACCAGTGATTTGGTGGAGCGTACGCCTCCGCGTTCTGTCGAGAGGAGGGCATGACCAAAGACCGGGGAACGAACGAGGAGTTTTGCTGTCTCACCGGGTTCGTAGCTGGTTTTGTCAGGAATGAGATCGATTCGGATGACATCATACCAGGACCACGAAGGCTCTTCGGCTCCGATCAGGGTGAAGCGAGTGCGAGTGATGGCAGGGCGCCCCTGCTCGTCGCGCGCGGTAAGGGTGATGATGTAGTCGCCCGCTTCATTGAAGGTGAGATCGTGGCGCTGTGCCAGTGTCAGGCCGGTGTTTGTATCGGTGCGCGTCTCAAGAGAAACTGATTCTTCGCCCACCATCTGGAGCGTGCGATCATTGCGGTGTGTCATCTTGCCGTTCGCGCCGAGTACTTTGACGGTGTTCCAGATTTCTTTTTCAACCAAAAGAGTCACGTCGATTGGAGTGGTGTGGGCGTCTCCCTCACTGGAAACAGCGGCGATAGAAAAAGTTGCCGTGTCGCCCGCACGATGAACTCCTTCCGGGGTCCGCATCCCAAGGTAGAAATCCGAACTGTGGACCGTAATTCGGGTCGAGTTTGAGATCGTCTGCTGATTGGCATCGGTGACTTGAGCGGTCAGGGAAACACTGCGCGGTCCCGGGTTCAGGCTCTGCCTGGGTAGCTTCACGGGAATGTTGGCAGTTCCCTGTGATGAAAGTGGCGTCGCTCCGTTGTCAGAGAAATTCTCCCGATCGACGGTGAGGTCACCGAACTCAAATTCTTCGAATCCCCGGGGTCGGGGATACTGACTGTAGGAATAAACGTTCCATTTCAGCTCGGCTTTCGAAAGCGCTTTCCCCATGTAGTAGTTGGCCGTGATTGGGATCTCAATGTCGTCACCGGAGAGGTATGTGGCCTCATTCCCGAAGCCTATTTCGAAAGTGTTGACCCGGTATTCTTCGACTTGGAATGAGGCCGAAGCCTTTAATCTCCAGTCGGGCCGTTCGACTCCCTCTGGATTGAAATCCAGTTCGACAGAGTGCCATCCCATTCCGGCAGAGGGCAGCGTAAAAGTATCATCGAAACTCCCTATCTCACTGAGTGTGATTTCTTTGTCGACGAGTTTTCGTTGGCGGCCATCAAAGACGCGGAGCGTTGCTTTTCCATGCCCCGGGCCGAGAAGGCTATCCTCATCGATGAAGCGGGAGAGTCCTTTGATCATGACTTTGTCGCCGGGTTTGTAGATGTTACGATCCGTGAAAAGCAAGGTGCGGCGCTCGCCGTCGATGACGTCGTCGTAGCGTTGATCTATTGAAAAACTCCAGAGACCGAGTGAGTTGAGATCTTCGTAGAAGCGTATGACATGGCGGTCCGCTCCGTGGCTGGCGTCGAGAAAGAACCGCTCATCGTCCCGCTCGGCGTAGATGATGCTTGAGAAAGTGGCGGTCGCTGCATTGTTCGTCGTGATCTCGACGAGCGGTTCCGCGTTTTCATTGACGAGTCGAATCGAAGTTCCCGGAAGTGGTTTCCCGGACTTGAGAGAAAAGCTATAGACGGTGGTTCCGTCTGGAGACTGTTTCCAAACGAGGCCGATATCAGTGAGTTGAATGAGCGATTGTGCGCCTACTTCCAGTTTTTCACGAGTTGATGATTTACCCTCCGAGCAGAGATAGAAAGCACCAGTCGTAGCCCCTTTTGTGATATCACTCCAATTCAGGGAAAGGTTCTCCGTTTCATCGATGCCGCTCGTCGAGCCGTTGAATTCATCATAAATGGTAGAGCCAGAAACGTTGGAAAAGGCGAGCGATTGCTTCTCGCCCCAGCCTTCGTAGTGATCGTCGTATTCACGAAGGGCGAGAATGAGTTCGTCACCGCTGAGACTCTTCACTCTGGTTCGCAGTCCAGTCAGGTTACCCATTTTGATGTCGAAACGACGATGCCCGGCCGCGTTTTGGGTCGTCGAGAAAGCTGGAAAGGAAATGAAGCCGGGATTCGGAGTGAATTGAGTGATGCCGGTAAAGACTTGGCTCAGCTGTGTCGTGTCGTGTCCGATGATCCCATCTTTCACGGTGACGCGGTACTCGATTCCAAACTGGAAATCGCCCTTTAGGTTGATGCGATAGTTTCCCAGCTCGATCGAGAAGTTCGCGGGCTGAGGCGAGACGTTAACGAAATCGCTGAGAACGTCGGCCGTGAACTCGCTGCTGAGGCTTTTCTTATTGTGTCGAATCTGGATGATTCGATCTGAGTCGTATTCGTTGCGTGTCTCAACTTCATCGATCACGAAGGCATTGAGATTCCCGATGTAGCTGAGTTGTCCTTCTACAATTTCATGAGAGCCGGAAAGGCTTTTCATTCCGGCACGCCCATTGAGATACCAACTTCCGCCGACCGGGAGATCGACGCTTGGCTTGATGACGATAAAGTTATCAAGTGGTGGCAGTTTGCCTTCGTCACTTTTTAGCTTCCGGACTTCAGCTTCGGTTGGAACGGTGGCCGTGATTGCCGCAAAACGTTCGTTAGCTTTATCATAGAGCTGAAAGTATCGACTGATCTGGTTTACATCGACGGACTCGCTGAATTGAAGCAGGATCGGTGACTTCGGTTTCAGTGGATTGTTCGAGTCAAAACGATAGGGAAATTTCGAATAGGTCAGCGACTGTTGGCCGGATTCATCGGCCGCGACAGGAAAGGTGAAAAGAAGGGTGGTGAGGGTGAGTAGTAGACACAGCGATTTCATGAGATGAGAAGTTCCTATTGATGGGACGACTCATACGGCTCGCTTATGAGAAATCTTTCAGGTCGATTTTGTAACGGGCTCTCGCAGTGAGATTCCCGACAAGAGTAATCGCTTCGCCTGAAAAGCGCTCGTTTCACCCCGATCAGGCGCTTTAGCTCTCTTTTACTATTCTGACATGCCTGAGATCGCCAGCTCAAGGCGTTTAATTTCGCGAACGATGGCATTGCGATGCATGTCGAGCCAGAACCACATTTTGAGGAGGCCTACCACCATGATGCAGAAAGCGGCACCGATTCCCCACCCAACAATTTCCTTTGTTGTGTCGGTTTCCGGAGCGGCGAATTGCATTCCGCACCAGATTGCTCCACCGAGGAAAATGAAGATCCAGATCGTTGCGTAGACGGTGATCCATCTGTTCCGGCCGCGAAAGGAATCTCCGATCATTTCGAAAACAGAGGGGTCGTGAGAGAGTTTCTTGAGTAGCTTCCGGTCTTCTTCCGAAAACGACTCCGTGAGGAGTTGGTCGAGTTCTTCTTCTTTCATTTTGACTTGTGGATTAGGGATTAGAGTTCAGTTGGTGACGGAGATGTTGGCGGGCAGTAAAGAGGCGGGATTTGACAGTTCCCTCGGGGATGTTTTCTATCGCCCCGATTTCGATCAGGGTGAGTCCTTCGTAGTAGTGAAGTCGGAGGAGTTCCCGGTCGACTTCTTCGAGAAAAGAGAGCGCATCGCGAATCCTGTCTCGCGGGTGATCTCTTCCAGTTTCCGGTATCGATGCCGGGTTGGTCGCACACAGTGCGGGGAGGGTTCGTTCTTTGGTTCTGCGCCGGATCCAGTCCCGGCTCTTGTTAGAGACGATTGTGAATGACCAGCTTCGGAATTTCACCGGGTCGTCGAGTTTCCGGATTCCATTCGCGATCGCGATCAGTGCTTCCTGGACAATGTCTGAGGTCGCATCTGCGTCTACGGTGAGACGATAGGCTCGTGAAGCGAGTCTGGGTTGCCATCTTCGTAGTAGTAGATTCAGGGCTCCTACTGAACCCTCCTGGCTTCGCAGAACGAGCCACTCATCGGTGATCTGGTCCGCTTTCCGTTGCATTGTCTTTGCCATTCTAACAGGGGAGTCGTTGGCAGAGGCAAAAAGGTTCAAACAATCTCAGACAATCGGAGCTGCTTTCACAAAGGGAGGTATCGGGCAGCCGATTGCATCAGCGGTCGCCCGGATCAGCTCGGCTTCCCGGCTTGAGATGACATTGTCTTCTAAAACACTTTGGCTTGCGGCTTCGAGAAGGAGTCTCTTTACCGGCGGAGTGGCACTATCAAATTTCGCGAGCGCTGCGTCGATTTCTTTCAACCCGCACTCAGCGGCATCTCGAAAAGTGATCTTAGCTCGTGAAGTACTTTTCAAATAGTTCCCTGCCCGGTTAAATGCCGATTCAATCCCAGCTGGATCATTAGGGTGACTCATCGCGGCGAGCGTCGAGATAAGAACGCTGGTTTCATCGTTCAGGCGGCTGATGTTTCGATACTTCATGCGCGGTGGGCGCGAGCGGTTGAAGAAGGTATCGAGGTGGCGCTGGATGACTTTAAGCAGAGCAAACTCGAATAGGTTTACCTGGCGGTCACTGGCAATGAGCTGATCGGTGATGGCCCGGAACTGCTGGTATCCATTTTGAGAGAGGTGGCGCAGGGTGGGAATGGCGAGGTCGACGAGGCTGAATTTTATCGTGGAATGCAGCTTGCCCACTTCACTGAAAAGACCGGCGACGAGGTCATAAGTTTCGGTTTCGCAGGATTGACGGAGTTGGCTAAGTTCCGAGTTTCGCAAGGTTTCGTCTTGAGCGAGTAGGAGCGCATACACCATCGCCTGTGCCCCGTGATGGGAGTGGCAGGTGTCGATCCAGTGTTCCGGGAGACTACGATGGACGTTCTGTCCGAGCTCGACTTGCTCAGGATGGAGCGTGCGCATGCTTTCGATGACCTCAGTTTCGCGAAGCGAGACGGTGGCTTCATTGCTATCGAGCATCGAGACTGCCTGATTGGTTTGGCGAGTTGAATCACGATCAGTTTTTTGGGTAATAGCAGGCAGTGTGGATCCGCTGAATTTGCCGTCCCAGCTTGGGAGAAGACGACCAATTCGAGTTTTTAGGGGTGGGTGCGTCGCCAGCATTTGTGAGCGTAGACCGCTACTGAAAAACAAATGGCTGCAGTCGCGAGCCATTGGGTGAGTTACTTCGGAGCCTGAGCTAAGACCGCCAATCTTTATGAGGGCACCGGCGATTCCTTCCGGATTTCTCGTAAACTGGACAGCGGATGCATCGGCGAGGTATTCCCGCTGACGCGATACGGAGGCTTTGATGAGATTTCCAAAGAAGCTTCCGATGTAGCCTATCGCCAGTAGTCCGACTCCTGCTAGCAGCATGACCAGAGCAGCGCCAGCTCCCTCTCTTCGGCTGGATTGTAATCCTCCACGAACTCCGAAGCGGAGAATGAGTTCACCCATGAGAGCGAGAAAGAGAATACCGTAGAGCAGAGCCATGAGCCGAATATTCAGGCGCATGTCACCATTGAGAATGTGGGAGAATTCGTGAGCGACGACACCCTGAAGTTCATCCCGGGTTAAGAGCGACATGCACCCACGCGTCACACCGATGACCGCATCGCTCGTCGTTTTGCCCGCCGCGAAGGCGTTGATCGAATCCTCGCGATCCATGACGAACACGGTCGGTACCGGCACACCTGAGGCGATTGCCATTTCCTCGACGACGTTGAGAAGGCGCCGCTCGTGAAAATCAGTGGTGTTCAGATCGACTTCCCGACCTCCGAGCTCGCGGGCGACGACCACTCCGCCTCCCGAAAGTTGCGCAGTCTTGTAGGCGCTCGTGAGGAACACAATCAACGATGTGCCGACGGCAGCATAAAGGAAGATCTCAGGCCTCCAAATAGAATGCAGATGAAAGGCGTTAGGTCCTCCTTCAAGGACGGTCAGGATGACTGCAGAGAGCAGGTAGACCGCGACGATGATCCCGACAACCGCGAGGATAAAATAGAAAACGAGCAGGCCGGTTTTGCGGCGAGCCTGTTCCTGATGTTCGAAAAAATCCATCTAACCCGGTCAATCTCGATCGGGTAACTAATTAAAATTTCACCTCGACGACGTCGCGTTCGGAGTCGTCGGAGACTTCGAAAAGAGTCGCCTGAACAAAATTGAACATCCCGGCGATAAAATTGGAGGGGAAAGTTTCCAGCTTGTTGTTAAAAGCCATCACGGCGTCGTTGTATCCCTGACGAGCAAAGGCGACACGGGACTCGGTGGAGGTGAGTTCCTCCTGAAGCTGCAACATATTTTGGTTGCTCCGAAGTTCAGGGTAGTTCTCCGAAAGAGCAAAGAGTCGCCCGAGGGTCCCGCCAAGACCTGATTCAGCCGCAGCGAGGGCTGCAACGGAGTCTCCACTGCCGGGATCAGGAGAGGCATTGCTCCGCGCGGATTCTGCGGCATTGCGGGCCTGAATGACCGCCTCGAGAGTTTCGCGCTCATGCTCCATGTAGGACTTGGCGGTCTCGACCAGATTTGGAATGAGGTCATGTCGGCGTTTCAACTGCACGTCGATTTGGGAGAACTGATTACGGTAGAGGTTCCGCTTTTTTACGAGCCCGTTGTAAAGACTGATCACGAAGAAGACCGGGATCAGTAAGACCGCGAGAACGGCAAGGATGATGAAGATTGTGGTCATGGTGTTGGGATAAATTAACGTCTCCTTCCGGAAATATCGAATGACATGATGCTCTAAGATGAGGCCCGCAGCGATTACAAAACAGGCTCAATTTTTGATTCCAGAGCAGTATTTTCTAAATGAAGTGGCAGTTTTCGCGGTGAAAACTTGTTTTTTATTAAAATAAGTGAATATTTTATATAAATTAACTAAAGTCCGGGCCGCATGCTGTTTTTATGATCTATCCTCTTCTTCTTTCCTCCTTGAATGGGAGTATTCAAACGGCGCTTGATCAGCCTCTCTTTCCTGGAAAGGTTTTGATCTGGCTTCTTCTGATGCTCTCGATCATCAGTTGGGTGAAGATTCTTTCGAAATGGCTTCAGCTGGTAAGGATGAATCGCTGCGACAAGATCTTTTCTGAACGACTCAGGCAGTCGAGAACCACCTTGGAGCTTTTCGAAGAGGGGTGGCAGAATGAAGAGTCCGCCCGGTTTCTCATCTATCTTGCGGGAGCTCGTGAAACGGCTTTTCAACTTCTTGGATCCAGAAATCCTGTTCAGGACATGGAGGAACGCGTCCGCAATGCCGGTATGCTTTCAGCGGGGCAGGCTCGAGTCCTGAACCGTGCCTTCGAATCAGGCCTCCGACAAGCATTGATGAAAGTCACCTCTGGTGTGGGAGGACTTCGTTTCATTGGCGCAGCCGCACTCTTTCTTGGCACGATTGGCAGTGTTTGGACGCTGATGTCGGGATTTGACGAGCTGGAGGCCGGAGCCAGCCTCGGCCCAGTCCTCGGCAGCTCACTTGGGTTTGTCCTGATTTCGTTGATTGTGGCAACTCCGGCATTCTTAGCCCGGATCGCGTTTGCTATTCGAACCGACCGTCTGGAATTCGAAATCTCAAAGTTTAAAGAGGATATCGTTCGTCTTTTTGAGCGGAAGTTCATCGATTTCAATACAACAGAAGCATTAGAGGTTTCTTCGACCTCACCAGTTGAGCCCGATCCCTACGACGATGAGGAGGCAGTTGAAGAAGAACCCGGTCCTGCGTCTGAAGAGAAGCCTATCTCTTCCCATGGAAAGAAGAAGTATCACTCGATTCGTGAACGCCTCTTGCGCCCTCCTTCAGACGATGACGATACCGATGAACTCCGGGTCAATCCGATCGCCCGTCAGGCAGCCGGAATTAAAGCTTATTAATCAGCAATCAATTTTCGCTATGCAATCCTCATTTCAAACCCTTGCCGTCGGAGCTGTTGTCACTGGCATTCATTTAGCAATCATTGTTGCGATGAAACCAGCCTCGATTGAGGCGTCGAAATATTTTCAAGCCCTGGACATGGATTCCTTTGTTGAAGAAGTTTTCGTCAAGCGGCAAGCCGGTGAACCCGGGAGCAGGAAGGAGAGCAATCCCGACAACGTCGTGGTTGGTGTCGAAGATATCTTAGGAAGAACCAGCAGTGAAGAGCCGCTTCAAGAAGAATCTCCAATTGCGGGTCCGGAGCAACCAGTCGAAATGGCGGAAAGTTTCATGGATTTGGAGAAGGAAATGGATTCGGTTAGGGCAGTGGCTGATGTGAGGATCTTTGCCGGGCGAATTCCCGAACCAAAATTGGAGGAGTACACTTCAGAGCGAATGGTGGCTGAGCCGGTGGCTACGAAGCGCCTAGAGCAGACTCCGCCAGCAGAATCGATAGCGGAAAAGGCAGCCTTAAAGGCGGGCCCTTTTGAGTTGCGAGAGATCCATCCCGTTTCGCGGCGGTAGAGTGAGACCTCGCAATAAAGGATTCAATCGATAAAATTGTTAGGTTGATCTGTTTGCCGGTCCGGAGTCGGGAGGGTATGATCGTGGGAGATTTCTTATGAATTTGCCCAACCAGTTGACGGTGGCCCGCCTCTTTCTTTCTTTTGTCTTTGTGGCTCTCCTTTCGTTCGACGAGGTCGAATTCATGAAGACCGCGGCGCTCATCGTTTTTGTGATCGCTGCGATCACGGATTTCCTCGACGGATACCTCGCGCGGAAACACCAGCTCATCACGAACTTCGGGAAGCTGATGGATCCGCTCGCCGACAAAGTGCTGATGTGTGCCGGCTTCGTTCTGTTATCACGGTTGGAGCTGATTCCTGCCTGGATGGTCGTGGTGATTCTGAGCCGTGAGTTTCTCGTAACTGGTCTTCGGTTGCTTGCATCAGCCGAAGGAGTCGTCCTCGCCGCTGAGGCGCTGGGGAAATACAAAACGATCATGCAAATCGTGACCGTAATATATTTCCTTATCTACCTCGCGTCGCAGGACCAATGGCTTAATTTCCTTAAGCCGGTCTTTAACTCCTTCTACCTTGGACCAGATCACCTCGGTATGCTCCTGAACTGGGTTAGCCTGATCCTCACTCTCTGGTCTGGCTGCAGTTACGTGTGGAAGAATCGGAATATGCTGGCGGATTGCTGACCACGATCACTCGTAGCAGAATCTTAAGGAAAGGGAGCGCCGCCTTCTTGGAATGAGAAGACGGCGGTCAGTTTACTGAAAGACGCGATGCCTGGAATCCTCTCCTATGAGATGGCACTAGTGAGCGATTGAGTTTCTGGACTTTCGGAACGTTTAGATCGCAGAAAATGGGCCGCTTCAACCATTCGTTTGAGCGAAGAGGTTACCTCGGGCCAGTCTCGCGTTTTTAAGCCGCAGTCCGGATTCACCCAGAGATGGTCTTCCGGGATAACTCCTGCTGCTTCTTTGAGCAGGGACACGATTTCTTCAAGAGTTGGAACTCTTGGCGAATGGATATCGTAGACTCCCGGCCCAATCTCGTTCGGGTAG
>JARGOD010000035.1 GCA_029210205.1 Verrucomicrobiales bacterium
GCGCCCCTGACTTCGGCATTTTTAAATCCTCGATCTCATGCGCAATGGACTTAAGCAGTAGACTTTCCTCCGGCTTCCCCGGAACGATGACCGGTCCGGAGTCGCCGCCGGTTTCCCATCCCTTTCGCGTGTCGAGGAGCAAGCCGCCTTTTGATTTTGTCGCCTCCGAATGGCATTCGTAGCACTCCTGCGCGAGAATCGGTCGAATCTTCACTTCGAAAAATTCGCGCTCCGCATCTGTCATCGCGACGGAGGTCCCGCCTGAGCTCCAGCTCAGAGCGCAACCGATCAGGAGATAACAGGAAAACCGACTCATGCCCTCAATTTTGCCTCAATGTTAGACTTTGACTCATGGCAGAGGGCAGCGAAGCGAGGAAACTTCGCCACCGGCATCCGTGTCGCCGGCGCCATCACCGTGATCGCTCCGATGGGTTGGTGATAAGGATCGAGAATGGGAACGCCAACGCAGTGAATTCCCTCCACACCCTCGGCGCGGTCTTCCGCATAGCCGACTTTTACAATCCGCCGACATTCTTTCTCAAGCGCTTCAGGCGTGTGAATCGTTTTCGTAGTGAACGCTTTCAAACGCGCGCCTCTCTCGGCCAACCACTCACCGCGCCGCGCCGTGCTCCAACTCGCGAGTATCGCTTTTCCCGGAGCGCAGGAATACATCGGAACCCGCATCCCGACTTCACCGCACACCTGGAGAGGGTGAGTGCCGCGAAATTGTTCAAGGACGAGAATCTTCCCATCACTTTCAATAGTCAGCTGAACCGTTTCTCCGGTTTCATCCCGCAGATTTCGGAGCGCTTCATTGGCACATAGAGCGAGACTCTTCTCCCCTGACCTTGGACCGGAAAGTTCAAGGAGACGATTCGTCAGGACGTAGGCTTTCCGATCCTCTCGCTGTACTGCGTAACCCATCGCCACCAAGGTCTTCAAAATTCGGAAGACAAGGTTCTGAGTAAACCCGGACTGCCTCGCAACTTCGGCGGCGGTGAGTCCCTCCCCGTGACGGGAAAGAAGGTCGAGGAGAATCAATGTTTTCGCGCCGGTGGGTGACGGCATCGTATCGGCATCAAACACGCCGGCAGGAATCGGGGAAAGGCCTTTCATCTTATAAGCGACTATCGCCGCATATAAGACTATGCGCCATAGCGCGATTAAGAGACATCAAAGCGTCGGTAAATTTCTGCCCTCCTTTGTCGGTATTCTGTCACTCAAATTTCGTTGACGAAAATTCCGAATTCCCGGAACGCTTGTTCTATATGAGCGAATCCATTCCCCCGACCTCCGCCGCGCGGCGCCTCACGGCTTATTCCTTTCTCGCCGTCTTTGCGAACGATGGCACGATTGATGAAGGCGAGCTCAAAATGCTCGAAAAAATCGCCCTCGAAGACGGGCAGGTCGATGCCGACGAGCGACGGGTCCTTGGGTATCTTTTCGGACGCGTCAGTGAAGACACCGTTTCCGAAAAGGTCTGGAGCGAGATTCAACGTCTCCGCAAAGAATACAACATCGTTCAGCCCGATTAGACAGGGTAAGGTCGAGCGCTAAACCCTGTTGAGTCAGAGCGCAGCCACCACTACACCAAATCCACGATAGAACCAAAATCCGCGTCGAAGAGACGGCGATAGGTTCGACTTGCAATACCGTCGGTCATCTTTGCAAGAACATCGCAAACGACCCTCGCGCGCGCCACAATCGTTTCCTGCGAGAAAATGAGATCCTCTTCTTCATCCGAGAGCAGACGGAAATGCTGTGATCCGGGTTTGTCAGGCTGAATATACAATTCGTCGAACACCTCAAACAAACGGGTCAAAATGAAGTCCGATTTCCGATCCAGTTGCTGAAGCTGTTGGCTTCTAAAGACGAGATCGAGCGAAAGCCCCTTGTAAACCCGACAAGCTTTTTCAACTTCCGGATCGATCACGACCCGGTAGCGGTGGCGAGCCGTCACATCGCTCATGAATCCGTCAGCCTCCTCCAAATTCGCCGCCGCAATGAACTCTCCGATTTTCTTCCCGATTGCAGATTCGACCCGGTTCCGGCGAATAGATTCGATGAGCTCTTCAAGAACCTCGCCCTCTTCACTGGAGAGAGACTTTGATTCGCCCCAGCGCTGCGCTTTATCGACCGTAATAAAGCCAGCGTGAATACCGTCAGCGATGTCGTTCAGCGAATAGGCGGTGTCATCCGCCCAGTCCATCATCTGGCATTCGACAGATCGGTAACCGTTTCTTGCCTTCCCCGGCGGCAGATCTCCGGGAAATTTCGCTGACCCCATCACGAAGTCGAGCACCGATGCCTGCTCCGCGTAAAGGTAGTGATGCTTCTGATCCGGGACCTCTCCAAAGAGTGTTTTGTATTTCAAAACCCCATCGACAAAGCCGCGACTCGGGTTCATGCCGCGATCCGGACCAAAGAGGATCGAGGTCAGGATCCTCAGAGTCTGGGCATTCCCCTCGAAGCCTCCATAGGGCTCCATGAGACGATGCAAAGTCCTCTCACCGGTATGCCCGAAGGGTGGATGGCCGATGTCATGAGCGAGGCAAGCTGCCTCAACCAAATCAGCATCAACACAAAAGTCCGGGTTTAGAAATTTAGACGTCTTGTTAAGTCTATTGCAGATACTCCGGCCGATTTGTGCAACTTCGATCGAATGGGTCAATCGAGTCCGGTAAAAATCGTATTCCCCGCTGAAAAAAACCTGCGTTTTGTTTTGTAGCCGACGAAAAGCGGAGGTGTGAATGATACGGTCCCGATCAATCTGAAAAGCAGTTCGATACTCGTCGGGGGGTATCCTTGAGTCACTTGAAAAGCGCTCTTGATCAAAGCTTTGATAAAACTGATTCTCCATGATGTCGCGACTGACGGTAGATGACGCCCCTGAACAGGCAAAGATTCGATGTAAAAATTATAAATCTAAGTAGTTTTAATCTTTTGAAAATTATGGTAATTTACCTTTGATCACCTATTTTCCCGGATGCCGGATCGCTATGAAATCAAAGGCCGCATTGGTCGAGGCGGAGTTGGAGCTGTTTATAAAGCTTTCGACCGACGGCTTGAGCGCGAAGTCGCGATCAAACGGCTTCTTCCGATCGAAGAGACCCAGCTCAACGAGGCAATCGACGATTCGCTAGAAAAAGAGGCCCGGGCGCTCGCCAAATTTCAACACCCGAACGTGGTCTCGATCTATGAATTTTCCGAGGACGAAGAAGGCCCGTTCGTCGTCTTCGAGCTCGTCAAAGGCGATACCCTGAAAGAAATTGTGAAGCGCGTCGCCTTCTCGGTCGAAGACTTTTGTGAGCTCGCCGAGCAATGTCTTGAACCGCTCATGAGCGCGAAGGAGATGAATCTTCTCCACCGCGACATCAAACCGGGAAATATCATGATGACCTGGCTGCCGTCAGATCGCTTCCAGGTGAAGTTGCTTGATTTCGGTCTCGCCAAATTCAGCCAGAAGCCCTCGACGCAGACTCTCGACCAAAGCGGCTCGTTTCTTGGCTCGATCGACTACATCGCACCGGAGCAAATTGAGGTGCGCCCTCTCGACCAGCGCACTGACCTCTATTCGCTCGGTTGCGTCTTCTACTTTGCGCTGACGCAGCGGGCCCCTTTCACAGGGAGCTCGATAGCGGATACAATGACAAACCACTTGTCGCACAAATTTATCCCGCTGACTGAGCTTCGCCCGGATCTCCCAAAACCGATCTCTGACTGGGTCACGTCACTCATTTCCCGTGAGCCTGCTGATCGACCGGCGGACGCGATGGAGGCTTTCCGGCTTTACAAAGCCGCCAAAGAAGCCGGGAACGAAGAAAAAGCTGAAGAAAAAATCCCTGTCGCTGTTCCCGTTGCCCATGTGACCCCTTCTCAGAAGACGGCCAAATGGGAGACAACGAAGCATCAGGTCGCCCGCCCTCTGAACACCGGCCCTATAAAACACACGCGACCATATCGGAAACCTCTCCCGTCGAAATCGAGGGAAAGTCAGGACGCGACCCGCCGCTACAATGCCGCGGATGAAGATGCGAAGAAGCAGAAAAAAATTGTGATTGGAGTCGCAGCGGCGCTTGTTGTCGGGCTTATCCTTCTCATTGCGCTAAAACCGGAAAAACAGAAGCAGGAAGCGATCACCAAGATCTCAGAAGCGAGTGGTCAGAGTAAGGCAGAGCCAGGGAAGGGCGCTCCAAAACCTCCCCCGGCAACGACCAAGGCCAAGGCTACTCCGGAAATCGTGATCCGAACTTCCAACTCTCCCTGGTCGAATGTAAATGCGCCGGGAGACAATTCCCCCGTTCTTTCCAAATCGGGAGGCCTTATCGCTTCTTACTCCCCCAAAGGAGGGGTACTTAACGAGAATGGAGATCCGATTCTAAAGTCCGAAATCAAGGTTAAAGCCGTTCAAAACCGTGCGACCTCAGCGGGGATCGATCACCTTCTGGTCTCCGCTCCCCGCGAGACCAGCGAACCAATTCTTCAGATCGATGCCGAAGGCCGCTACCGCATTGCTTGTCCTCCCGGTGTGAAGTTGAATGCCATCGAAAAAGAAGTGAAAGGTGATCTTATCATCGGAGATCAATTCACTTTTGCGATTCGCTTCCGCGCTCCAAAAGGGATGGGCGGAGACGTTGTCCGGGCTTATTTCACGGGGGCGAGAGGAGACGCCGATAAGAGTTTTATCCGGCTGAGCCGTTTTGGAAACTTCATCCATATTGGCAGCCAGCGCGGAAACGAAAAACCCAGCGTTAAAGTTGAATTGCCGGCCGGCCCCGAAACCGGTGCTCTGATGCTATGGGATGGCAAAGCCGGAAATTTAAGGATGGTTTTCAAAACGCCAAAGGGAAAACCAGTCACAAGCCCACCCCTTAAAATGTCGATTACCGGAAATCAGACTCTTTCATCTTACGGGATCGGGAACGTTACTTTTTCTCAGAATCCTAAAGCCCGGAAACCAGTCCATCTCGGCGAATTTCTGATCTATCGCGGAATTCTTCCCAATCCAGACCGATCCAAAGTCCTGAATTATCTTCTTCGAGGTTTCTGATCTCCTTTTCGATTGCAGAATCGGCTGCGCGCGTGTTTCAGTGAGCAACCGCTCACGGAATGCCCTTTCAACCCTTACCCGACACTGGTCCGGAAAAGCCCAAATCTTCCGATCTTGGCTTGCTTCTCATCCGTGTTCTCGCGGCGACGACCTTTTTCTATTACCAATTAATTGATCAGCTCGTTTCCGCGAAAAAATACATCTGGGAGAAAACGAGCTGGGATCTGATGGAGCAGCTGCAACTGAAAGGGCTCCATTATCCCGGACCTGTTGCTGTGATAATTGCCGCCGCCCTAGCTCTCAGTTTTGTTGGCCTGGTCGCGGGTGTCTTCACGCGAATCAATGCCCTAGTGCTTCTCGTGATCACCGGATTTGTGTTTATCACTCCGCTTGAACTTTCCTCAACACTGAACCCTCAGTCCTTAGCCCTCTATCTCTCTCTTTTCTTCGCCTTCGCCGTCGGCGGTGCCGGACGCCTCTCGCTCGATTACTTCATGACCGCGAAAAAGGCTAAGCCAAAAAACGGATAATCGTCTGAAACTGCGCATAATTCCCCTTGAAAGAGCGGGTTGGAGCCTCCTTGGTCAACCATGTCTTCATTTGATGAACTAGGATTATCCGGAGCCGTTCTCCGCGCAGTCAAACGAGCCGGTTACGACGCTCCCACCCCCGTTCAGGCCCAGGCCATTCCTATCGCTCTCGAAGGTCGAGATATCGTGGGTGCCTCACAAACTGGAACAGGCAAAACCGCCGCTTTCGCTCTCCCTATCGTTTCGACGATGAAGCGGTCCACAAAGCCCCAGTGCCTCGTCCTCGAACCGACCCGCGAGCTCGCTGCTCAGGTCGAGGATCAGATGAATGTCTTTTCCTATTACAAGCCGCTTAATGTCATGCTTTTACACGGGGGCGTTGGCTATGGACACCAGATCGAGGCGCTTGAAAGCAAGCCGGACATCATCATCGCCACTCCCGGTCGTCTTCTTGATCACATCGAGAAGGGAAATCTTGATCTTAGCAACATTCAGTATCTCGTCCTCGACGAAGTCGACCGCATGCTCGACATGGGATTCCTCCCTGACGTAAAGAAAATAATCGACCGTTGTCCTCCCGGACGTCAGACCCTTTTCTTTTCTGCAACGATGCCTGGTGCGATCGAGACACTCGCCAACTGGGCGCTGAAAGAACCTGCTGAAGTTGAAATCGGCGGACGCCGCTCTCCTGCCGAAACAGTGAGCCACGCATTCTACCCGGTCGGAATGGATCAGCGTGATGAACTCATCCTTGAGCTCGTAAAGCGCACCGGATTCGAGAGCATGATGATTTTCACCCGGACGAAAAAGGAAGCCGACTCGCTTCTCCCGCGAATCAAAGAGATTGAAGGCACTAAACCAACCGCTCTTCACTCCGACATTCGTCAGAGCGACCGAACGAAAGCCCTGCAGGGATTCCGCGATGGGACCTTCAACGTCATCGTTGCGACCGACATCGCCGCGCGCGGACTCGACGTCTCCGGCGTGACCCACGTCATCAACTACCGCGTCCCTGAAAACCCGGAGGACTATGTTCACCGCATTGGTCGAACCGGACGTGCCCAGATGGAAGGCGATGCTTTCACAATTCTCACGGCGGACGAACTCGAAAACGCCGCCGCCGTCGAACACTACGTCGATCAGAAAATCGAGCGTCGAAAACTCGATAACTTTAATTATCACTACACCGCGCTTCTCGAGGAGAATCCAAAGCCCCTCCGCCGTAGAAGACCTCCGGGCAAGCGTCGTTAACCCCCTCACCGCCTTTGCGGGGTAAGCCAATGAAATACGCGATTTGCAACGAAACCTTCCAGGATTGGCCTTTCGAAAAGGCCTTCGCTTTCGCGCGCGAGACCGGGTATACCGGCATCGAAGTTGCCCCGTTCACCCTTGCCTCCAGCGCGACAGAAGTCACTGCTGAACAAAGGGAGACCGTGAAGCAACAAATCAAAGACGCCGGACTTGAGTGCGTCGGCCTCCATTGGCTCCTTGCTAAGACGGAAGGCTTCTACCTCACGACACCCGACGAAACGGTTCGTCAGCGCACCGGGGACTATCTCAAAGAACTGGCAAAACTTTGCCGCGACCTCGACGGATCAATCATGGTACTCGGATCCCCGCAGCAGCGGAATCTTCTCGAAGGAGTGAGCCACGAGCAGGGTATGACTTACGCCGCGGAGGCGATTAAATCCGCAATGCCCGTTCTCGAAGACTGCGGCGTGACCCTCGCTCTTGAGCCACTCGGACGCGCCGAAGGCGACTTTCTCAACACCGCCGCGAGTGGCGTCGAGCTCGCGCAGATGGTCGATTCCCCGAACTGTCGCCTCCACCTCGATGTCAAAGCGATGTCCGACGAGGACAAGCCCATCGCCGACATCATTCGCGAGAGTAAAGACTGGACCGCCCACTTTCATGCGAACGATCCCAACCTCCTCGGCCCAGGCATGGGCGAAGTCGAGTTTGACCCCATCTTCGCCGCGCTCAAAGAGACCGGCTACAACGGTTGGACCAGCGTCGAAGTCTTCCGCTACGAGCCCGGGATCGAGACGATCTGCGAAGAAAGCATGAGATACATGCGTGAGGTCGAAGCGCGGGTGTGAGAACGTGACACTGGCGTTCCGTTCTTCACTCAACTCTAGATCCTGATCTTACTACTGATCTTGACCCAGTCTCCCGCAAAGCAATCGCGGAAACTGACCTCACTGCGTGTAGAGGCGCTCCACAGCTGCTTCGTTCAGCGTCTTGATCAAGGCCACCCCGGCCTGCGAGGGTTGAACCTGTCCGGAAAAAAGAATCTGATCCAAATTGGTCCGATAGAAGGTGTCGTTTTTTCTCTTCGCCTCAACGATTGCCCCCGCCTGAAACGCCGCGCCGATGAAAGCTCCCTTCGCGTCGCTGTAAACCAGAATCGGTTTTTGCAGAGAATTGCTGTCAAGATCACCGCCTGCATCGAGCGGACCCGCGACCGCCTCGACCGAAAGGCCGACATTCCCGGAGCCACCTCCCTGAAGAAGCTTGAGACTCTCATCCGTCATCAGAAGCATAATCGTGACCACCTCATTCGCTCCGATCTGCAAGCCGTAGGATCCTTTCGAAAGGGACACAAAGCCAGGCGTTCCCCAAGTCCCGTCGGCCCGCTTTACAGACGCGAGTCCAGTGCCACACTCAGCGCCAATGCCGAGCCCCGCCTTGACCTGGTGCATGATCACAATTCCCCGTGCCGCCGACATCACCCGCCACGGAATTGCCTCGCCCCGCCGTTGTTGGCGTTGTTCAAACCGCAAACGATTCTCGTTGATGCGTGATTCCAATTCCCCCTGCGACTTTTTGAAAGGATTGGCAAACGCTGCACCGGGAGCGGTGAGCATGACCGTAATGAGAAACAAGCGGAGCGACGGGAGGGCTTTCATAAGACAGTAGTTGGATCATGACACTAGAATCCTGATTGGTGGACCCCGCAACTGGAGCGTCAATCAGCCGTGTTCTACTTTGGCAACGACATTAGGGCGCTAAGATACTGGTAGCTCGAAATGATCTAAATTTGATTCTTCGCCAACAAATGAAGAAGAAACGGTGATACAGCGGTTAAAAATAGAACAGTCCCCAATCTTTGGTGGAGAACCCCGGAGAGCCTTCTAACTCGTTGATAACGAGTAAGCCATCTGTCGGACTCGAACCGACGACCTGCAGATTACAAATCAGCTGCTCTACCAACTGAGCTAAGATGGCGACTTCGACACGCCGTTTGGCGCGGGCGGGAATTTGATCAACAAAAAAGGCATTTGAAGCTGAATTCTCTCGATCTACTTTTGAGGTCTTTGATTCCAAAATACGCAGCTTAGATTCTAAACGTGGCGTCTCCAAAAACTTATATCTCGACCGTTGCTCTAGTCCCCTCTCCTGGCTCCGACCTGAGAAAAATCTGCCCGTCCAAACGATCAACTATCTTCTTCAGGATAGTCAGCCCTAACCCAGTTCCTTCAACTTCGTCTTTTGATCTGAGCATATAGAAAGGCTCAAAAACGTCCTCAAGGAATTCCTCTTCGATTCCAGTTCCGTCGTCAACTACTGCAACTTGGAGAGCTACAGACGTGTCGAGACAATGTATGCTCACTTTTCCCTCTGCGCCGTCTCGGTGTTTCGCTGCGTTAGATAAAAGACAATCCATGATCCACTCAAGAATCCAACGGTCTGCAAACGTCTTACATGGTCCACTACACACCTCAAAGTGGATCGATGGGTAACGCTGCTTCATCCGATGAACCACTATTGAAGCTACCTCCGAAACGTCAATATCTACGGGGTTAAGCTTTATGCTCTCTATCTCCGACAAAAGGGATAAATTTGATAGTAACCCCTCCATGCGCTCAACCCGTGAATTGATTTTGCTCAGATGGTCTGCACTGTCAGGAGGAAGAGTATCAACACAATCTTCGCGAACCCAGTCAGAGTAATTTTTTATCGCCCTTAACGGAGCTTTCAGATCATGAATTGCTCGGGCAAAAAACTGAATAGAGCTTTGCTCGGGGTATGGTCCACAGACTGCTTTCATCCGAATTAATGTTTTTCTCTTAGCGCAGACATTAAAGTCACACTCGTTTTTCCAATTCAACCTGGAAGGGCAAGACAATCCTGATCATTACCATCAAGAATCTCGAGACCCTCGCTCAAAGAACTAAGGGAAAGGGGTTTTGCGAGTATCAGATCGACACCAATCGGTCGCTCACCGGTGGCGATCATCAGGTCACCAAACCCGCTAGCCATCACAAATTTCACTGTAGGCCACCCCTCCTTAATGATTCTAGCTAGTTCGTCACCACTTACTTCAGGCATTGATCGATCAGAAACTACTATGTCAGGAATGCTTTCTGGCGACCGACTGATTTCTTCTACGACCTCCTCAGCCGTATGAAACGACAATACTTCGTGGCCGAGTCTCTCCAACAGCCGCGTAACTAATGTTGCAATAATCGGCTCGTCATCTACGACAATAATTTTCAACCGCGTATCGACTGTCGCTCCGATTTTCAAATTTTTTGGCTGTTCACCACGAAGATTTGGATTGCACTCCTTTAGCTGAAAAGAGAATGAAGAACCTTTACCGAGTTCCGACTCTACACTTAGGCGACCTCCGAATGATTGCACTAACGAGTCTACCACGGCAAGCCCCAGACCGGTCCCTTCCAACCCCTTGGTTGTGTATAGTGCCTCGAGACACCGTTCGGTTGTCTCAGCGCTCATTCCACAGCCATCATCAGACACGGTTAGCTTCACTCCCCACGCAGACAGTTCTGAAGAAATGACTATTCTGCCTTGTGCCTCGCCAGAGACAGCATCAATTGCGTTAAACACCAAATTAACCAAAACCTCTCTGACCTTGGAAGCATCACACCAAACGTAGACCCCAGCTCTGGAATCCACAGTGAATTTTATATCACTTCGCTCTCCATTTTGCCAACGTGCTGCAGTAAAGTCCTTAACTTCTTCAAGTAGTTGCGAAATCTCGACAGCTGTTTCCGACGATTCTTGAGGTTCGCAGTAAAACTCGCGCATGCGCCTCACCGTTGTGGCGGCATCCGCAATCTGGGTTTCCATGCGGCCCATCAGACTATCTTTCTCCCCCGAATCCGATTTCATGAGTTCCATCGTACCCTGGAGGACAGTGAGAGAGTTGTTGAAATCATGTGCGATGCCTCCAGCCATTTGTCCCAAGGCTCGAAATTTCTCAGCAGCGATTAGTTTCCCTTGGGCTGTATTCAAAGACTGTAGTGCCTCTCGAAGTTCCAAATTAGAACGTTGAAGCGCCTTCCGCGTGGCATTTTTCTCTCGCTCCGATTCAGCTGCTTCTACCTCTCGAAGAACGGCTGGCGTCAATCTTCTGAGATCATCTTTGGAAATAAAATCGGCGACTCCATGTCTCATCAACTCAACGGCCTCCTGTGTATCAACAGTTCCGGAAACTAAGATTAGAGGAGTAAATTTGGATGGCCCATTTGCTCGAAATTCAAGTATCTCTTTCGAGGTCAACTTCGGGAGATGGTGATCGCAAATAACAATGTCTGCGTCTTCCTTCCTGAGCGCCTCGCCTATCTCTCTAGGATCACACACTACAGTGAATGCGGCATTAACACCGTCCCTCGAAAGGTGACGCGTAATCATTTCCGCATCGCTTTCGGAGTCCTCAATCACCAGAATTTTCAGTTCCTTGCTCATCATTTGAAACTCAGACTTTCTTAAGTTTATGACAATTTTTTATAATTACAATAAATAATTCAATTTGCTATTTTGCCGTCTTTTCAATTCCCCAGAACTTCAGCCAATGCGACATCGAGATCACTAAGTCTGTCCTTCGACACCAACTTAGTCGCGTAACTCTTCATCGACTCCAAAACGCTTGAAATATCCCCCGAAACTACAACAACCGGAATCTCAGGCGAATCTGATCTACACAGTTCCAGCGCTTTCTCAGTAGGCAGCCCAGGGACATTAGAGTCACAAAAAATCACGTCGGCCCGATGTGAGCTCAGCGCATCAGAGAATGAGGATAAATCGGAGACAACGACCTCTCTGACTTCATATCCGATCCTGGAGAGATGTCTAATGAGGAATATGACGTCGTCTTCATTGTCCTCGATGATGATTGCCCTCAGAAGCGTCTTCATGTTATAATTTTCATAATTTATGTTTTATTTAACTTAATCAATAGTAAATTGATCACCGAAAATCGATCAAACCGACCGATCCAATGAACGCTCGATTCCGAATACCCACGATCTGCATCTCACTGATATCGGCATTAATGGCTCTATCGGTGATGATCGGCTGGTTCATTGAAAGCAAGTCATTGGTTCAGGTCATTGGAGTTTCGGCTCCAATGCAATTCAACACCGCCTTGGGATTCCTTCTTTCAGCGATAGGGCTCGGAGCACTCCTTTTACCGGCGAAACTCAAATATGTTCCCATTGGCTCAGCCATTGCCATTATCCTGCTTAGTAGCATCACTGCGATGCAAACTATTTTCTCTATCAATTTAGGTATAGACACCCTTTTCGTAGAGCCATTTCTTGCAGATCGAACGGACTATCCGGGCCGAATGTCGTCAATCTCCTCGATCTGCTTTGTCCTCACAGGAGTCATTCTGATCCTCAACGCGGAAACCTACAAACGTCCCGCTTCACCTGCAACGTCCGGCCTAATCTCTTCAGTTCTTTTAGCAATTTCTCTAACTGTCTTATTGGCCTACTTTGCAGGCCTGACTGATACGAAAGAGTGGATCCCTTTCACCAAAATGGCGATTCATACCACCATCGGCTTTCTAATTTTAAGCATAGCCCTAACTCTCAGAGCTATCAGTGCCACAGACCAAAGTCCCCACGGCTCCAATTGGTTCAAATTCTCCGTTTTCGTTTCAACACTCGGAGTTTCGGTATGCCTCTCTAGCATAATCAGATCATCAGAGCTCCAAAGGACTGAGCAAGAACTTAGCCGAGTCGCTGAAAACGTCGCCATTGACACGCGGACGAACATTGATCTAGGCCATCTTGCCGTAAAGAGAATTGCTGATGATTGGAAAGCCTCAGAAGCAAAAACTGTCGCAGGTCAACAGCCGATATGGGAGTCGGCGATCGTACGCTCAACAAGGGAGTTTACCCCTCTGAAAGCAATTGCTCTAATCAATGATGAAACCGAGATCGAGTGGATAGACCCTCCCATCTCAGATGATATTGAAGATGCTATCAAGGATACGGATAAGTTTATTATAGCGCTTGCTAAGTTGACCACATCAATGGAAATGGCTCAATCCTGTTCCATTGCCTTACCTGACCCTCAAGGCTTCAAGCCTTCGATAATAATTTGCGAGCCAATTTTCAGTGGTAATAAAAAGAAGTTTATCGCAGGTCTGTTTTCACCTGAAATTTTATTTCAAAAAGTTCTACAGGAGCAAACTCGATCAAAATTTCACGTTTCAATTACGAACGCACAAGGAGTGATATTCAAAACCGAAAACACTCTGAACGATCCAGCGAAAGGAAAGATTGGTCGCGCGATTGTACCATCCGAATTAGCCCCGTGGACGATATCAGTGTCACCCTCTGCATCATTTGTATCAGCCAACAAGTCAGCCATCCCGCAACTTAGTCTGGTATTCGGAGTCTTGCTTTCACTCGCTTTGACCTCCGCTGTCTATCTCAAAGAAAAAGCAGACAGAAAGGCAGTTACCGCACTGCGGGCTAGTCAGGATCTACAGAAAGAGATCACATTAAGACAGACTGCTGAAATCGCCGTCCTGGAAGCGAATAGCGTGCTGGAAGAGAAAGTTGCTCAACAGGTTTCGCAACTAGAGGAGAGCTCTAACAAACTCCGACTTGCTATTAGCGGATCTGGTGTGGGAACTTGGCATTACGATCTCGAAGAAGAGGTCATAGAGTTTTCAGAACGTGCAAAAGAACTATTTGGACTGAGTCCGAGTGATGAGATTTCTTATCCAATTTTTCAGTCGCTGCTCCACGAAGAAGACCGTGAACGAGTGTCGAAAGAGGTAGCGGAAGCTATCCAAGAAGGGACTGAGTATGACATCGAATACCAAGTGGAATGGCCGAATGGTGAAACACATTGGATCGCTGCAAAAGGGCAGGCATTTTATTCATCCGACGGAAATGCTGTTCGAATGGAGGGTATCGTGCTCGATATAGATGAAAGAAAAGAAGCACAAGCGAAGCTCGAACAACTCCATGACGATATGGGAACGATGCTCTACGTGCTTTCTCATGACCTGAAAGAACCGGTCAGATCAATTGTTAATTTCTCTGAGATCATTGCGGAGGATTACTCGGAATCTCTTTGCGAAACCAGTCAAGAGTATCTCAAGCGGCTACACCGAGCTGGGACAAGATTGAATTTACTGTTAGAAGATGTACTGCAATTAGCGAAAACACGCTCAATGCCTGAACCCTCAGATCTCATCGAATTGAAAGAGATCGTTCTCGATGTAATCGAACAGAACAACGCTTCAATCGAGGAGACAGGAGCCTCTATAAATGTTGAAGATGAACTGCCGGCGGTCATTGCGTCACCACAGTGGGCTACTCAGGCAGTTCATAATCTTGTTTCTAACGCGCTAAAATTCTCAAGCGCATCGGGACCTCCCCATATTGAAATCAAGGCTTTCAACGGAAGAACGGAAGCAGGTATTATAGTAGAAGACAACGGCCCCGGAGTTCCTCCCGAGATCTCCACAAAAATCTTTCAGCTTTTTCAAAGAGGAGTCGATCGAGATGTTCAGGGGACAGGAGTAGGGCTAGCAATTGTTAAGCAGGTTGCAGAGAGACACGGAGGGCACGCTTGGTGTGAACCACGCGAAGTGGAAGGAACTCGAATGATTCTAACTTTCTCTAAGAAGAGTAGGCTAGATTTCTCGAACAAAGGAACTGCACCGCGAGAGTCAAAACCCCAGCTCTCTACGGTAATTTCGGAGGTGCAATAGTGATTGCACTAACAGCTTAATAAGCTATTACTGATATTATGGCTTCTCAAAATTTCCTTTCCATTCTTCTTGTCGAAGACAACGATGACGACGTCATTTTCTTGGAAAGATGTATGAAAAAGGCAAATCTCGGACATCGATTGTCGCGAGTTTCAAACGGCGTGGAAGCCATGAATTACCTTTTGAAAGTTTCACCGTTTGAGGATGCAAATCTACCGAGCTTAGTTCTTCTTGATCTGAATATGCCCCGCAAAGACGGAATTTCAGTCCTGAAAGAGGTCAAAGCTCATCCCGCGCTCAAACACATCCCCGTCGTCGTTTTCACCTCCAGCAAACAAGAATCCGAAATCAGACGCTGCTATGCAGAAGGCGCAAGTTCATTCATTCCAAAGCTAACCGACTCCGAAGAGCTGAAGAAGCTGTTCACCACATTCTCAGAATATTGGGAGAGGGTAGCGTGTATCCCCAACGCGGTCTAAGTTCGGGAGTGTTTCTACCGTGCAGTCGCTGCAAGACTTCATTTACATCTGCGCGATCAATGGCGTCCCAAGTGGATGACTGATTGAGTTAGAGCCGGAAGCCCCTGATAACGAGTAAGCCATCTGTCGGACTCGAACCGACGACCTGCAGATTACAAATCAGCTGCTCTACCAACTGAGCTAAGATGGCGACTTCGACACGCCGTTTGGCGCGGGCGGGAATTTAACCTCGGAATAGCGTCCTGCAAGAGGTCGTTTTCGGATTTTTGCTTATTTCCTGATCCACTGCAAACCGGTGATAATACGTGCCCCGCGACGATACCTCACGTAGGCGTAAAACCACTGGGAAAGGACAGCGAGTCGGTTCTTGAATCCGACGAGAAACATGAGGTGGACGAAAAGCCACATGAGCCATGCAATGTAGCCCTTGACCTTCAGGCCCATGCTCTCGGCAACGGCGTGACTACGACCGATCGTCGCCATGCTGCCTTTATCAAAATAAGTGAACTGACGACGAACCGGATAGCTCTTCGAATTCTTTCCTTCAATCTCATCGATAATCACTTTGGCAGAATGCTTGCCCATTTGCATCGCAGCCGGGCTCAGTCCGGGCACACGGACACCCGCGTGATCAATGCAATGAGCAAGGTCTCCGGCGACAAAGACTTCAGAGTGCCCGGGAATACTAAGGTCAGTCTCGACCATGATCCGCCCGCCGCGGTCCACTTGGACGCCAAGCTCTTTTGTAAAGGCAGGCGCTTCGACCCCGGCAGCCCAGACGACAGTGCCTACATCAAGCGTTTCGTCCTCTAACTCGATCTCGCCTTCGCGGATCTCCTTCACGGGACAGTCAAGCCGCACGGTCACTCCCATGCCTTCGAGGGCTTTCTTCGTGTAGGCCGAGAGGTCCTCATCATACATCGTGAGAAGGCGCGGGGCCGCCTCAATGAGAAAGATCTTCGCCTCGTCGGTATTGATGTGCTTGAAATCCCTCACGAGAACATGAGAGGCGAGCTCAGCAAATGATCCAGCGAGCTCGACTCCGGTCGGGCCTCCTCCAATCACTCCGATGGTCATGAGGCGCTGGCGCTCAACGGGGTCTCCGCAGCTCTCGGCACGCTCAAAGGCAAGGAGCAGGTCGCGGCGTATCGCCGTAGCATCGTCGAGGCTTTTGAGACCGCGAGCGTGCTTCTTCCACCCGTCGTTTCCGAAGTAACCAGTCTTCACCCCAAGTCCAATCACAAGGTAATCGTAGCCAATCGAACCACTCCCGGTTTCGATCGATTTGCCGGCCAGATCGAGTCCGGTCACTTCCTCCATGAGCACTTTGACGTTGTCCTGTCCGGAGAAAATACTCCGTATCGGATGAGCAATTTCCGGCGCGGCAAGACCGGCTGATGCCACTTGATACAGCAGCGGTTGGAAAAGGTGATGGTTCTGTCGATCAATCAGAAGAACGTCGACATCTTTGCGTTTGAATGCTTTGGCGCACTCGATCCCGGCGAATCCTCCGCCGAGAATAACCACTTTTGGTTTTGTCATGAAAAATAGAAAATAGAGTAGGGTAAATTAGGTGACGGCGCTCAGGCCGATAAAGAGTCAGGAACGTCAGGATCGGGATCGATTTCTCGCCCGAACGCTCGCTATCCCGGACTCTTCACCCCGACTCTCATGACGGGACGAAAAATCGTATGAAGACGATTGATTCATCAAATGGTAGTAACGAGTTCAAACCGATCACCGATACTCGGACCTTTCAAGATCTATCGTTTCGCTTAGGCTGCCAAAGATGTATCCTCTCCGACAAAGCCTGATGCTTTCAGTCATCATCTGCACCTGCCTATGCTTGCAGGGAGAAGAATCCCCTGTAACCACTCCGCGGCCGGCCGTCACTCAAATTGGAGAACATCAGTATCGCCTCGGTGAAATCGAGATCAATTCGAAGAAGAGGGAAATTTCCTTTTCAGCGGCGGTCAACATGAGAGAAGGCGGCCCCATCGAGTACGTCCTCGTTCACGAGCAAGGAAAGGTGCATGAGTCGATCCTCACGACATCGATCTCACCAATGAACCTCCAGATCGCGCTAAAATTGCTCAAGTTCGAGTCCGGCTACGGCGACGTCTTCAATCTTCTCCTCGTACCCGAGCTCCTCGAAAAAGAGGGTGGAACAGTTGATGAGCGCGGCGATCCGATCGAGTTTCGTTTTCTCCCTGAGGGCAAGACGCAGCCACTGGAGATTCAAGATCTGGTTATGGACGGGATGAAAAAAACTACGATGCAGGGCGAACCGTGGATTTACACCGGTTCCCGCATTGAGAACGGAACTTTCATGGCCGAAGCCGAAGGATCAATCATCGCGATTTACCTCGACCACCTCGCTATTTTCAACATGACGATCGAAGGGGCAGATACCGATGAACGATGGGGAGCCAATTCTGAGATGATCCCCGAGATCGGCACGGCAGGAAAACTGATCATTTCAGCGTCACAAAATTAAGCAATTTCGCTATCCCTTTGATCCCCAAGTCAGTCATGAACCACCTTCATCTCACTACTGCCCTCCTCTGCTTCGCCGCCTCTCTGGCCACAGCGCAGGAATCCATCAAGCCGACCGGCGATGCCAACGTTTCTCTGAAGCTCGAAATCGAGCGGGCGATTGATCGCGGCGTCCGCCACCTTGAGTCCACGCAGGACCAAGAGACCGGCGCCTGGAGCGATCCCACGCTACCGGCTTTCACCGCCCTTTCGATCGCATCGATTCTCGGTGATCCCGCTCTCGCCGGTGAAACCGAACTGCCGGCATCGGCGGAAAAGGGCTACGACTTTCTCCTCAGCAATGTGAAACCCGATGGCGGCATTTACGGTAAAGGTCTCGCGACTTACAACACTGCGCTGTCGATCATGGCTCTCGTCCAGTCGGGAAAAGAAGAGCATCTTCCGGTGATTGCGAAAGCACGACGACTCCTCATCAATCAGCAGCAGGACTACGACAAGCGCGGGGAAACTGACAACCTTTTCGACGGCGGCGTCGGCTACGGCGGCAGCTATGCCCACTCCGACCTGTCGAATACACACCTCGCTCTCGAAGCGCTCTATTACTCGAAGAAGGCGCTCGCTGACACCGAATACGACGATTCCTCTGAGTTCGATCTCGACTGGGATGCGGCAATTGAATTCGTGAGCCGGACTCAGAACTCAAAAGAGACCATCGAGCGCCTCGGCGAAGAAGTAGCCCTTCGCGATGAAGACGAGGGTGGCTTCATCTATTTCCCCGGCGACACCAAGTCTGATCAAATCGCGATCACCGGAGACGATGGTAAAGAGCGCACCGCACTGCGGAGCTACGGCAGCATGAGTTATGCAGGCCTCCTCGCCTTCATCTATGCGGACATGGACCGGGATGATCCGCGGATCGCTTCTGTGATGAGCTGGCTGCAGAAAAATTTCACGCTGGAAGAGAATCCCGGCATGGATGCGCAGGGGCTCTTCTACTACTACCACACGATGTCGAAGGCACTCGCCATCACCGGCACGGAGCACCTCGTCACCCCGGAAGGGAAAAAAATCGACTGGAAAGAGGATCTCGCGCTCGAAGTCATGAGCCGACAGCAGTCAGACGGTTCGTGGACCAATGAGGAGTCGAACCGCTGGATGGAAGACGATGCGGCGCTTGTTACCGCCTACTCCCTCCTGACATTACAACATGTCTATCGGGCACTGTAGTGGGATTCGGGAGAATTCCGGTGGGTGGACAACCGGGGCTGGCGCGGTCTGAATTTTACCAGATTCTACTACCCCACCGGGATCGTGAGCACCGGCGCGGCTTTCTTGATATCACCTGCAAGGAGATTGAAGAGCTGATTCAGGAGCATGAAAGTCGACTTGGACTCGAGGTCATTGTCTTCGATGTAGAACCAATTCCCACGGTATCGAAGTTTAACGAAGGCGTCCACAGGAGGGGCTACGGAGGACTTGACCTTAAGCAAGTCTCCCGTGACATCATTCCAATCAAAGACTGCGCCGTTGCTGTATTGTGTGGTCGTGACGAGACCTTTGTCGATATGCGCCTGCGGCACCTCAATACTGTGAGAGAGGAAGAATAGAATGCCACTCACGGAGCGAGTTTGCAGAAAGAGGTCATCAGGACCGCGACGGCGCTCCGGCTTGTCAGTGAGGATTACCTGACTGCCTCTCGGATCTAGACGAAGCATGCGACGCACTTCCAATCCGTCCTCGCGACTGATGCGGGAAGGATCAATAGTCATGGCGACGTCCGTTCCTGAAAGCGCCACGTTAAGGCCGTATGTCCTCTGTAGCTCACCGAGTTTTTCTACCATCCCTCTGAACTCCAGGTACTCCGGCGGGCGCTTCGGCGTCGGACCGGAAGCACTGGGCGCATTCTGAATATTGTTCGCCTGCTCCACCGCGAGACGCATGACTCGCTCGATGCTCCATCCTGATTGCGTCAGCTTCAGGATCCCTTGAATAGGCACCGGAGCCATGAGCTTTTGAATAAACTCTTCACCCTGCAGAGGCTGGTAGCTGATCGTGGGTTTATCCGAATAGGTAGAACCCGCCGACACGGCAGTATTGCGAAAATTTCGCAGCGTAGCGGCCCCTCCCACCGATCCCTCGATCGACTGACTTGTCGTGATGCTGGTGATCTCAATAAAGTAGGGATTGTCCCGATACTTGAGTCTCACGAGGTTCAGAAGGAGCTGCTCGTTGAGCGTTTCAATCACCGAATCGTTGTAGGGGCGGTGGGATTGTTTGATCGAGCCAGGACCCAATCGCGTCGCGCATCCAGTCGCGAAGAAAACCATGGTCGAGGCGGTTACCCAAAAAGCACGTTGCATCCCATGCCATTTATAATTTTCGGGCACTTCGCAACTGAAATTTAAAATATTAAACTTCGATCTTCCTAACTACCCCCTAAATTTCAAATTTTTTGCCGTAAAATCCGCCATTGCGAAGGCGTTTGCCCAGTTTGCTTTCGAAACCATCGAGCGAAGTAGTTTTGATCGTCGAATCCGACGCGAGCCCCTATTTCGCCGACCGACAGCGCAGTCGATTCGAGAAGCGCCGAGCAAGCCTCAAGGCGAGCTTCATTGAGAAGATCTCCTGCCGTCTTTCCACACTCGCTCTTGAGGCTTCGATTCAGGTGATCGAGAGAAATACACAGAAGGGCGGCAATCCCCCGAGGCGAGGAGCCGATCAAACCGAGGCGTTCTATTGATTGTGAAACCTTGGTTGTCAGCGGCCCTACCGAAGAGGAAGTCCCTCCTTTCGCCAGCGCTTTTTCAATCAAGGCCATGAGTTGAAAGATGAGGGACGCGATGGAAATCGGAGCCGGATTGTGCTTCCTCTCTTCTTCATTGAGAGACACAAGAAGCTTTTCGACTTCGAGGAGATCTTCCGGCCTCAGCTCCGCGACGCCCTGCGACAAGACCCGGTCCACTGATTCAAAATCGATCGCGAGGCAAACCGGACGGACCCTCGAATCATTCACAAAGCGGTGACGCAAGCCTTTCCTAATCGCGAGAACGGTTCCGCGTCCTACCCCGACCGTTTCCTCTTCGAGATACTGTCGGCCATGTCCCCGCAAATAGAGAAGCCATTGATGATAATCATGAACATGCTCGCTCAACTTTTCGACACGGGGCATGTGTTGGTTCAGCGCGACACGACGAAGGGCGAAGTCCGGCGAGGAGATCTCGACTTTCTCAAGGAGGATGGACTGCAATTCATTCACTAAGACAAAATCGACATCGTATTTGTGCTAAATCAAACGCTTTTGTTCTCACTCCATTTTCACAGGGGGCGTATTCTGCCTAGCGCTATGATCACTCATCCTGACGAACTAAAACCGGGGACTCCCTGGAACAAAACGATTTGGGCCCACACCTCGGAGGAGTCCCTCGTCGATCATAGAGACTGCGCCCGACTCTGTGTCGCGACGTTGCTCCCTTTCAAAGACGGGCAGCCTGACTGGGGGGGATTTGAAAACAGTATTCGCTGGATGCTCGCGGCGGGCGAAGCCTACGGAGTCGAGCTCGTCTTTGTGATCAATGCCGACACCGGCTACATTTTTCAGCTGAATGAAACGCTCTATGCCGAAGTGATCCGTCGCTTTCGCGCCGCCTTTCCGGAGCCGAAGATCATTTGCGGAACGACGGCAGTCGGAGCGGAAGGCGACGTCTTCAAGCCAGAGTGGTATCGCCCGCACTTCGAGATCGCGCAGAGTTTCGACAATGTCGAAATCATGATCATGACCTCGAAGCTTCTCAATGAGCTTCCTGATGAGAGACGCCGTGACGCCTACTATGAAATTGCAAAAATGCTGAACGTGCCCGGTATCGTTCATGCCCTCGAGCCGTCCTTCGTTCCCTGGGCAACACCTTTCAGCCCGTGGCTCCTGCACGAGCTCGCTTCGCACGAGAAATTCATCGGCGGGAAAATCTCGACCCTCGATGAGCCCCATTTTCTCTACTGGTCGGCGATGTGCCGAGACCTCGGTCTCGATTTTTCGCCCCATAGCGGTGATGACTACGGCATCGCTACCGCAATCCGATTGGGAAATCCGCTTCTGATCGGGGCCGGGGTTTCGGCTTGTCCACTTATCTGCGCCGCCAAGCAGCTATGGACTCAGTCACCTCTCGACACGCGTGTCTACAAACTCTTCGAAGCCTTTCAATCGCTCGAGGACGCCGTCTTCCGCCTCGACGAGAACGGCAGCGCCGCCGCCTACAAGCACAGCACTGCACACGTCTTGAAAAATCTCGGGATCATCGAGTCTTCAGAAATCCACCCGGACTGCCACGACCGGCGCGGTGAAGACGAAGCCCAGCGCATGACCGAGGCGATGCAGCGCCCGCTTCGCATCGCGGACCGTCTTGGGATCGACCTTTTCTCCCCGCAGTCATGAGCGAACTCACCGACTTCTCAAAACTCTGCGTCCACACGATCACGACCAAGCCCTGGTCCGTCGAGGAAGCGATGGATCGCTACGCAGCGGCAGAGATCGGCGGCATCACCGTTTGGCGTCAATGGCTCGACGGTCGGGACATTGAAAAAACCGGAGAGCGAATGCGAGCGAACGGACTCGAAGTGGTTTCACTCTGCCGCGGTGGATTTTTCCCGGCATCTGATCAAAAAGGAATCGACGAGGCCATCGCAGACAATCGTCTAGCGATCCATGAAGCAGCCGCGCTCGGCGCTCCCATGATCGTCCTCGTTTGTGGTGCGGTTCCCGGACAGCCGCTAACTGAATCACGGAAACAAATCGCTGATGGAATCGCCGCTGTCCTTCCACTCGCCGAAGAACATGGCATCAAGTTGGCGATCGAACCGCTTCACCCCATGTATGCCGACGACCGAAGCGCGATCAACACAATGGCATCCGCCAACGCGGTCTGCGATGAACTTGACCACCCGCTCGTCGGAATTGCTGCTGACGTCTATCACATCTGGTGGGATCCTGATCTGGAGGAGCAGATCCAACTCACCGGAGCAAAGAACCGCCTCTTTGCTTTTCATGTCTGTGACTGGAAGACACCGACAACCGATTTCCTCAATGATCGCGGACTGATGGGCGAAGGCTGCATCGACCTGAAGGGCATTCGCGCCATGGTCGAAGCGACCGGCTTCGAAGGCTTTAACGAAGTCGAAGTGTTCTCTGAACGATGGTGGGCGCGCGATCAGGATGAGTTCCTGGGAAAGATCAAGAAAGCGTATTTAGATTTTTGTTAGGATTAAGCAAAGAGTAGAAAAAGAGTTTATGAAAATTGGTATCATCATGAATGGCGTCACAGGACGCATGGGAACAAATCAGCACCTTGTTCGCTCGATCCTCGCGATTCGGGATCAGGGCGGGATTGAGATCGCCCCCGGCGAAGTGATCGAGGTCGATCCAATCCTGACAGGACGCAACGAGCACAAGCTAAAAACCCTCGCCGAGGCCTACGGCGTTGAGAGATGGACGACCGACCTCGAAGCTGCGCTCGCCGACGAAGAGAATCAGATATTTTTCGACGCCAGTTCAACTCTCCACCGTGCCCGCTTCGTCGAGATGGCGGTGAAGGCCGGGAAAGCAATTTATTGCGAAAAGCCCACCGCCGTTGAGACAGCCGAAGCGGTTCGTCTTGCGCAACTTTGTCGCGACGCCGGCGTGAAAAACGGCGTCGTGCAGGACAAGCTTTGGCTCACGGGAATCCGGAAACTGAAAACACTCATCGATCAGGGATTCCTCGGTGAAATCCTTTCGGTGCGCGGGGAATTTGGATACTGGGTTTTCACGGGGCACGATCAGGATCAACCCGCCCAGCGACCAAGCTGGAACTACCGGAAAGAGGACGGCGGAGGCATCATTATCGATATGCTCTGCCATTGGCGCTATCTCATCGATCATGTCTTCGGAAAGATCGAGAGTGTCTCCTGCCTCGGCGCGACGCACATCGACAAACGCATTGATGAAAGCGGCAACGAGTACACCGCGACGGCCGATGACAGTTGCTACGCTACCTTTCAACTCGAGAACGGCGTCGTCTGTCAGTTCAACAGTTCGTGGGATGTCAGGGTTCGCCGTGACGATCTTTTTGTAATGAACGTCGACGGCTCGAAAGGCTCCGCGACGGTTGGCTTGCGGAAGTGCTGGGTCCAGTCTCTCGGGACGACACCGAAGCCAGTCTGGAATCCTGACATTGAGCAACCGATCGACTTCTACGAAGGCTGGCAGGAAGTGCCTGATGCGGTTGACTACGACAACGCTTTTAAGATTCAGTGGGAACTGTTCATCCGCCACGTCGCCCTCGACGAACCATTTCCCTACGACCTCATGGAAGGCGCTAAAGGCGTTCAGCTTGCCGAGGCCGGACTACAGAGTTGGGAGCAGCGGAAGTGGGTCGACTTGTAGAAGCTGGAGTGTGGCCTTTAGGCCTTACCGCGGCAGAAGAAGATGGCATAAAGGCCTCACTCCAACGCTCAAATCGCGCCAAAACGGCGCTGACGGCATTGATAATCCGCTACCGCCGCCAGCAGTTGATCCCGCCCGAAGTCCGGCCAGTAGTCTTTGGTGATGTAGATTTCGGCGTAGCTGATCTGCCAGAGAAGAAAGTTGGAAACACGATACTCCCCGCTCGTCCGGATGAGCAGATCCGGGTCGGGCATCCCGGCCGTGTCGAGAGTGTTGGAAAACACTTCAGCAGTGAGGTCCGCCGGAGCGATCTCTCCGTCGATCGCTGACTGCATCAGCTTCCGCGTCGCCCCGAGGATCTCTTCGCGAGAGCCATAACTGAGAGCGACGACGAGGGTGAGCCCGTCATTCCCCGCGGTAGCCGTGATCGTTTTTTCGAGCGCTTTACGATTCGATGACGGCAACCGTTCGATCTGACCAATGACTTGCAACCTGATGTTGTTCTTCATCAGAGTCGGCGTCTTCTCTTTCAGAAAGTGCGCGAGCAGTCCCATGAGCGCAGTCACCTCCGCCTCGGGGCGTTTCCAGTTTTCGGAACTGAAGGCGTAAAGGGTCAGATAATCGACGCCGATCTCGCCACAGGTCTCGAGAGCGGCTTCCACGGAATCCGCACCGGCGCGATGCCCTTCGCGACGCGGGAGGTCGCGAGCCTTCGCCCAGCGACCGTTGCCATCCATGATGATAGCGATGTGGCGCGGGATCTCTTTTTCCGGATCAAACGCTGCCATAGATTTATCGACTTAGCGGATGATGGTCTGATCGCGGGACGGACCCACGCCCACCATGCTAACGCGGGTGTCGGTTTCTTTCTCGATTCGCGCGAGGTAGGCCTGAGCGTTTGCCGGAAGGTCGTCGTAATGTTCAATCGCGGTCGTGTCGCTCTGCCAACCGGGAAGATTTTCGTAAACCGGAACAACGCGCTCAAAGTCTTTCGCAGAAGCCGGCGGAAGAAGCAGTTTCTCGCCATCGAGCTCGTAATGCGTGCAAACCGGAATCTCTTCGCAGTCGTCAAGACCATCGAGAATTGTGATCGCGAGGTCGTCGAATCCGTTTACCATCGCAGCGTAGCGCACGAGGACAAGATCGAGCCATCCGCAGCGGCGTTTGCGCCCCGTCGTTGCCCCAAACTCACGGCCCATTTTGTGAAAACGATCCGCAAGAGTGTCGTTCTGCGTCGGGAACGGGCCTTCGCCGACACGGGTCGTGTAAGCTTTCGTCACCCCGACGACGCGGTCGATCTTCTGCGGCGGGACACCGGAACCAGTACAGGCTCCGCCGGAGGTGGTGTTGGAAGAAGTGACGTAGGGATAAGTTCCCTGGTCGATGTCGAGGTAGGTTCCCTGAGCGCCTTCGAAAAGGAGAGACTTCCCTTCCTTCATCGCCGCGTGAAGAAATCCCACGGTGTCGGCGCAGTAGGGAGCAAGTCGCTCCGCGGCAGCGAGGAGATCGCGCCCGATCGCTTCGGCATCGAGCTTTTCCATGCCGACAGATTCGAAAAGCGTGTTGCAGTCACTGATGCGGCTGTAGAGGCGCTCAGTGAAGTTCACTGGATCACCGACGAGATCGTGAAGGCGGAAACCGATGCGATCAATTTTGTCGCCGTAAGTCGGTCCGATTCCGCGCTTCGTCGTCCCGATCTTCCCGTCGCCTTTACAGGCTTCACGGTAGGCGTCCATTTCACGATGAAAGGGCATCACGAGGTGAGCGCGTGAGGAAATCATCATGTTCTCCGGAGTGACATGAATACCCTTCTCGGCGAGGCCGTCGATTTCACCGAGGAGCGCGATGGGGTCCATAACGACGCCATTACCAATGACGCACTGTTTACCGGGCCAGAGAATACCGGAAGGAATAAGATGGAGGATGTACTCCACCCCATCGCTGATGACGGTATGTCCGGCATTGTTTCCACCCTGAGGGCGAACAACAATGTCAGTCTTCTCCGTGAGAAGATCAACAATCTTACCTTTTCCTTCGTCGCCCCACTGGGCACCAATCACAATCGTGTTCGACATGAGAAATCCTTGAGTCAGATACAAACAGAGTTTTCCCGATCTTTCAGCCGTTCAACACAAACAACCAAACGGTTGCCCATCGGAGGACGCACCTCGCTAATTAGCGATCAATAAAAGAAGGGGCAGAAGAGATCCTTACGCTGGGGACATCGTCGCCGCAATCGCGATCATCGCAATCGCAGCAAGAATCGCGACACCGCCAATGATCATGGCTATCATACCGACCATGTCCTTCTTGACGACTTTGTCGATCGGAGAAAGATCGACAAATCCCTCAGGACGGCTGGAGGCCTCTGCAAGCTGTGCATGATGATTGCCAAAACCGGCGTCGTCATCCTCGACCGGGGCCTCCGCAGGAGCGGCTGTGCCATCACTGAAAACAGAATCAACGCTGCCGAAAAGAACACGGGATCCATTAACGAGAGCTGCTTCCGTAATCTGCTCGCCATCCATAAAAGTGCCGTTTGTCGAGCCAAGGTCAGTCACTTTGAAAGAACCGCCTTCATTTTGAATCACGGCATGGGATCCGGAGAGCGAAACATGATCAAGAACGAGATCGTTGTCAGGACCACGACCAATCGTGATCTGCTCGTAAGCATCAAGTTCGATTGCGATAGGATCCTGCTCGGGGACGTAAAGAGTGATACTTGCCATGTTGGGGTCAGTTTTACTACGAGTTAGCGCGTTTGATCAATGAGATTTGCAAATTCCTGAAAGAAATAGGAGGCATCGTTCGGCCCCGGGGCGGCCTCGGGATGATACTGAACCGAAAAAACGGGGTAATCGCGGTGGCGCATTCCCTCGACCGTGTCGTCATTCAGGTTGATGTGGGTCACCTCAATGTGATCCGGTAAGGCGTCTCCATCTGCAGCAAAACCGTGATTCTGAGAGGTGATCGCAATTTTTCCGGAGCGAAGATCTTTCACCGGATGATTCCCACCGCGATGGCCAAACTTCAGCTTAAAAGTCTTCCCACCAAAAGCGTGAGCAAGAACCTGGTGGCCTAGGCAGATACCGAAGACCGGTTTTTTGTCGATAATCTGCTTCACCTCATCGTGAATGTAATCAAGCGCCGCCGGATCTCCGGGACCGTTTGAAAGGAAGACACCGTCGGGGTTCATCGCGAGCACTTCAGATGCCGGAGTCCGCGAGTTAACGACCTCAACCTCAAATCCTTTCTGCCGAAGGCTCCGGAGAATGTTGCGCTTGATGCCAAAATCGTAAGCCACAATGCGATACTTGGGATCAGCAAGAGGTCTAAAGACCTCACCACCCTCTTCCTCAAGAGGCTCATCAACGCTCTGATTTACGATTGTCCATTCGCGGCTGAGCTTACTCTCCGGATCCCATTGGTAACCATCTGTCGTCGTGACCTCTTTCACAAAATCAGAACCTTCCATGAGCGGTGCCCCTTTTGCAGCGGCAACCGCTCCAGCCGCGTCGAGACTGCCATCGGTACAGAGAGTCGCCCGCATCGAGCCCACTTCGCGAAGGCGTTTCGTGAGGGCTCGAGTGTCGACCCCTTCGATTCCGGGAACACCGGAACCCGCGAGATAGTCGTGAAGCGACTGCTCGCTCCGCCAGCTGCTCGGGATGTCACAAAGCTCTTCAATAACGAAGCCGCGAACATGGATTTCCGAGCTTTCCGCATCGATCTCACTCACCCCGTAGTTTCCGATGAGCGGACAGGTCATCGTTACAAACTGCCCTCGATACGACGGATCCGTGAGGATTTCCTGATACCCCGTCATCGAGGTGTTGAAACAGATCTCACCGGTCTGAGTCATCTCTGCGCCAAAACTAATTCCTTCGAAGACCGTTCCGTCTTCCAATGCCAGCAACGCTTGTTTCCGTGATCTTGCCATATCAAAAGGTTGGCCTAATCGAATAAGAGACCTTCGGAGGATGCCAGAAAAGCGTCGCCTTTCAAATGGTTTTCCCCAACCCGGCTAGGAACCGGCCTTTCCCCATCGTTTTACGGGATGCTCTTCCCAAACCGGGAGTTCGCGCAATTCCTCTTCAACGAGGTCTGTCATCGGCAAATTCCACGTCGCCCAAAAGGGGTGAAGGCTCATCCCGCAAGCCTTGGAAAGCCGGATGACCCACTGATCATTGATCTCCTCCTGACCCTTCGGACGCTCATCGGGCGCAAGTTGATTGTATTCATCGAAAACCGCTTGAAACGGTTCCCAGCCAAACTCTTCCTGAACCATCAGATAGGTTTCCAGGGCCGTCCACACCGCCCATCCCGGATCAAATTTCGCACCCCCGTCAAAATACGCGTTCACTCGCTGTTTTCTATCGAGGGGACGAATCGCACGATGCGTCTCGTCGCGATCTTTCCCGATGTATTCTTCATACAAATAAACCGACCACAGATTACAGGTCGTCTCCCCCGTGCCCGGCAGCGCCCAGAGATTGTGCTGATGGTTGTGCCCATACTCGTGGAAGAATCCCCAGTTCCCTTCCGTCTTCAGGGAATGAGCATCGACCGCTTGAACCGCTGATTTGTCGAGGTGAGCGGCAACCGGGTAGCTGCTGTGCATCGCCCCCGCTGCCGTTTGCCGATCAAAAACAATCCGCTCCGCGCGATAGTTTTCGCGATCAACGCGGACGAGTTCGGCCGATTTTTCAATGATCCCATCCCACACCTCCATGACCTCTCCGGGGTCATCCAGATTGCGAATGTACTCGCTCGGTATCGCAATGATCATTCGCTCACTCGCAAGTTCCGCCCACGGCCCCGGATAATCACGAATTTCGTTTTTCCATTCCGCAAGATCAGTTTCCCCGTGGAGATAAAGCGGTGCCTTCACTCCGCCTGAGATCTTCACTGAAATTTCGTCATACTCTGCTCCGCGCGGCACCCGAATCGTGACGAGTCCACCGAGACCGCTCGAAGCCTCCGTGACCGCCCCCCGAACCTCACGCGTCACCTGCCAGTCGGGATAACGATGCCACTTCTCACGATTCCGGAGATGTCCATTGTAGGAACCGATCACAACCTCGAATCCTTCATCAGCCAATCTCGCGGGCATCGCCACCGAGATCACTTCACCCGGCAGCGCATAAACTCCGGTCGGCCGCATTTCTTTCGCCTGCCAGCCTGCCGCGTTGCGCCCTTCGAGCCAGCCGCGGTAGATGCCATCGATCGTGAACTCGTGCTCAACACGCTCTGCGCCGTAAACCACATCACCGGGATAATCTGCCGCCGCCGGGATCGCATACATCATGCCCGGAAAGGCGTTTTCGTTAAAATAGGTTTCCAGTTCGATGACCGCATCAACAAGCGGATTCGCCCCCGGCATGACCGGATCCTCAAGAGTAGGAATGATCGGACCGACCGCTTCGTTGAGTTGCTTTAGCCCGGCGAGGAACTCTACGAGTCCATTGCCAGTGAGTGCTTTTGCAGTTGTCATTGCCGCGATCTCACGCTGCAACTCAGAGCCCGCTAATTCGGCGTGACCATCAATGAGGCGCTCCACCGCAGCGAGAGCACCCCCGGTTTTCATCGCTTCGCCCCTCGCCTCCGACGCGCCACCGATCACGAGCAAGTCCTTCGACGCAGTGCCGGACGACTCAAACTGAAACCCAAAATCAGCAACGAGCTGGTTGGCGGGGAAAGTCGAAAACGGCTCGAACTTTTTCCCGAAAGCCCATGGAGTCGTTGAAGTCACGAGTCCATTTCCGTCGCTCAGAAAATCGCCCAACGACTCCACCTCGTCAGCCGAGAGCACCTCATGACCGATCAGGCAATACACACTGACCCCTGCTCGCGAAACCTCGCCAGGAGCGAGAACAGCAACCTCAAAACCGACCTCCGAAAGCATGCCCTCCAATTCCGCAACGCTCCGGTGCAGGCCCACCGAAGGTGCGCTCGCCTTCCCCGCCCACCGGATCGAATTTTGCACCACAGCCGCGACCGACTCTTGATCTGTCATCGGCCCCGCTTTGAGAAAGCTCCCATGAGTGAACCCCACCGCTCGGCCCGATTCCGGGTTGGTCGATCCCGCCGCGATGATCGTTCCCTTCGCATCCTGCAAGATCGGAAACGCCGACTGAGTCGTCAGCTCGATTCGCCCGGCAACCGCCTTCCCAAAATTGATCTCTCCACCACCCGATTGGATGAGTTGCTGAACTTTTTCATCAGCCAAAACCGTTGAGAACATCAGCGCGAAAACGAGAGGAGTAGAGTGGGGGATTTTCATCATCAAATCAGGACTTAACCCTGTCAGGTCGCTCGTTATACCCTGTTAAGTTACATTTGAGGACATAAAAGTGCGGTATCACAGAGCAACGGTACGAGACATGGCGAACGCTTTTGAACCGTTTCAGGTACGGGACAAGCCGAAGAAGGACTGAATCGCCGAATTTCACCCCGCTCCCACGGCTAAATCTTTGATTTTGTCATGGTTTTGGCGTATCGCGAGCCTCTCGAGACGGGCGACGCCCCGGACATAGACTAAGCATTCACGACTCTCATCATGGCGCCACGAATCATTTACACCAAGACCGACGAAGCCCCTGCCCTCGCGACCTACTCGCTGCTGCCGATCATTCAGGCCTTCACAAAGTCGAGCGGAATCTCCGTCGAAACCCGCGACATTTCACTCGCCGGTCGCATTCTTTCTCAATTTCCAAACTGTCTCACAGAGGAGCAACGCGTTTCCGATGCCCTCGCTGAGCTCGGTGATCTCGCGAAAACGCCGGAAGCGAACATCGTGAAACTCCCGAACATCAGTGCTTCGATTCCACAATTGAAAGCGGCTATCGCTGAGCTTCAGACTAAAGGCTACGCGCTCCCGAACTACCCGGAAGAGCCCAACAATGAGGCCGAAGAGGGTATCAAGAAGAAATACGACTCGGTCAAAGGATCCGCCGTAAACCCTGTCCTCCGCGAAGGCAATTCCGACCGGCGCGCGCCAAAAGCAGTGAAAGAATACGCCAGACAGAATCCACACTCCATGGGTGCCTGGTCGAGTGATTCGAAGACTTCTGTCGCAAACATGACGGCAGACGATTTTCGTTCGAATGAAAAATCAGCTGTTGTCGCCAGTGACACCGATGTCCGCATCGAGCATGTCGCTGAAGACGGATCGCTCACGGTTTTGAAGGCATCCACACCGCTCCTCGCCGGAGAGATTTTCGACGGCACAGTGATGCGCAAAGCAGCTCTGGTTTCTTTTCTCGAAGAGCAAATCAAGGCGGCAAAAGCATCCGGTGTTCTCTTCTCACTTCACATGAAGGCAACGATGATGAAGGTCTCTGACCCGATCATCTTTGGCCACGCCGTTGAGGTTTATTTCAAGGATGTCGTCACGAAGCATGCTGATGTCATCGAAGACCTCGGTGTTGATTTCAAAAACGGTCTCGGTGACCTCGTTGCCAAGATTGGAAGCCTTCCTGAAGACCAGAAAGCCGAAATTGAGGAAGACCTCGAAGCAGCGATCGAGAACGGACCCGACCTCGCGATGGTCAACTCTGATCTCGGGATCACCAACCTTCATGTTCCCTCCGACATCATCATCGACGCCTCGATGCCCGCAATGATCCGAACCTCCGGTCAGATGTGGAACAAAGAAGGCAAGCAACAGGATTCTCTTTGTGTCATCCCCGACAGCAGCTATGCCGGCGTTTATGCGGCGACAATTGATTTCTGCCGGGAGAACGGCGCCTTTGATCCAACCACGATGGGCACGGTGCCCAATGTTGGACTCATGGCTCAGAAAGCAGAAGAATATGGTTCTCACGACAAGACCTTCGAAATCCCCGCTGCGGGCACCGTCCGCGTCATCGATGATTCAGGTAACACACTCATGGAACACGACGTCGCCGAGGGCGATATCTGGCGTGCCTGCCAGACCAAGGACGCTCCCATCCGCGACTGGGTGAAGCTCGCCGTGAATCGCGCGCGCGCGACTGGATGGCCTGCGATTTTCTGGCTCGACGAAAGCCGCGCTCACGACGCTAACCTCATCGAAAAGGTCAACACTTACCTCGGCGATCACGACACCGACGGACTCGATCTCCAGATCATGTCTCCAGTCGACGCGACGCACTACACGCTCAAGCGACTCAAGGCAGGCGAGAATACGATTTCCGTGACCGGCAACGTGCTTCGTGACTACCTCACTGACCTCTTCCCGATTCTCGAGCTCGGCACGAGTGCGAAGATGCTCTCGATCGTTCCTCTCATGAACGGTGGCGGTCTTTTCGAAACCGGAGCTGGCGGCTCTGCTCCAAAGCACGTTCAGCAGTTCGTCGCCGAGAACTACCTGCGCTGGGATTCCCTCGGGGAATTCCTCGCCCTTGCCGTCTCGCTCGATCATCTCGGCGACACCTTCGACAACCCGAAAGCGAAATTACTCGGATCCACCCTGGACGACGCGACCAGCAAGTTCCTTATCGAGAACAAATCCCCGACCCGCCGCCTCGGTGGGATCGACAATCGCGGCAGTCATTTCTACCTCGCTTCCTACTGGGCCGAGGCGCTCGCAAACCAGGACGATGATGCCGAGCTGAAAGCAGAGTTCAGCCCGATCCATCACGAGCTACTCGAGCATGAAAACCGCATCGTCGAGGAGCTTCTCGAAGTCCAGGGCAAGCCGGTCGACATCGACGGATACTTTGAACCTGACGACGACAAAGCTTTCGAGGCAATGCGCGCCAGCGAGACGCTGAACAAGATTGTGGACGGGATCTAGGGAGGCACTGCCGCTGGCGGCTTATCTGAGCAACGCATCCAAGGTGGCACGTGTGTTAGGATTAGTCAGCTTCGCATCGCCGTTCTCTCGTCCATATCGATCCAGTTGCCGGGCAAGAAACCGAACGGTATCCTGCTCTTCAGTATCCTTGATCACATTAGTCAGCTCATCCGGGTCCTTTTCCAGGTTCAGCAACCAGGACTCGTCCTGGCTGGAGAGAATGAGCTTATGAGTTGGGGTAACAGCCGCGACCCAGCCGGATGTGTCTTCAGCTGACTTCGTTGTGCCCCGCATGAAGGTCACGTCTTTGGCCTTGAGCTTTCCTCCGCCGAAGATTTCGCTTAGATCACGCCCTTGTTCTTTTCCCGTCTCTTCCACATTGCACATCGCGAGAATGGTCGGCATGAAATCAGTGGTATTCATCGCGTGATCAATTTGCGTTCCAGCCGGAATTCCTTTCGGCCAGCGAATCACAAATGGAATTTTCCCAGATGCCTCCATCGGCACGCCTTTGTTCTGGCGATGGTGCTCCCCACGCATGTCGCCATGATCTGCGGTGAAAATGAAGATCGTATTGTCGTAAACGCCGGCCTCTTTCATTGCCGCGATGAGGCGACCCACGTTGTCATCGATGCACTTCATCATGCCGTTATACTGAGCCATCTTGAAATGACACTTTGGCTCCGGCTTCGCCCAGCTCGGGGCGGAATCCGGATCCTTGTCGAAGGTCCTTGGCTTCTGAACGTCGGCATCGTCATACATCGAATCGTAGGGTGCCCTCACCGTATCCGGCCCATGCGGATCAGGAATGCTGACCATGTAGACGAATGGCTCATCAGCCTTCCCTTCCTGAATGAAATCAATCGTTCGATCAGTTAGCCAATCCGTCGCAAAACTCTTTTCATCGGCACCCGCGACGGAGTAACTCGGCTCGCCCTTCTTGTCCCTCGCCTTCACGCGGGGACCTTCAGGAGTGAGTTCAAATTGCTTCCAATGACCGCGATTGAACATGTAGCGATTATCGTCGAACCCAAAGTTCCGCTCAGGAGCCCACTGCGGCTTTCCCTCGCCATCGAGATGCCACTTTCCGGCGTAGCCGGTCCGGTAATCCGCTTTTCCAAACTGGTGCGCAAAGGTGACCACATCATCACTCATATGAACGCTGTTGTTCGTCACCGGCGTATGTTGTGGATACTGCCCTGAAAGGAGCGAGGACCGCGACGGCGAACAAACCGGCGTCGCCGCGTAGAACTTCGTGCAGATCGCGCCTTCCTTCGCAATCGAGTCAATATGCGGTGTCTCGCAAGCAGCATCCGGCCCCCACATCAGCCCCTGCTCCGGAGAGAGCGTGTCCCGATAGCAACCGATCGTCCGGAAATTCAGTTCGTCACAATGCACGATGACGACATTCGGAGGCTTAGGTTGAGACTGTCCCAGCGCAGCCGATGATGCGACGGCAGTCGCGGCGACTCCTGATTTTTTGATGAATTCACGACGGATCATGGCGGGAGGTTTCGCAAATGCGACAAGACCTTTCCAGCCAAATCACTGACTGATTTGCGCACGCAAAGGTGCCCTGTTCAAATCCAGGTGAATCGGCTTCAATAGAAGGATGACAAATTCCCCTCTCGATCGTCGCCGGTTTGCCAAATCACTGGGAGCCGGCGCCGCCTTCTTCGCTACCGGGGGCGCGACGGGAAGCGCTCAGGACAAGGTCAATCCTGACAATCGCCCCATTCCTCTCCGCCGTCCCCGCCCCGGAGATGAAACGAAAGTCTTCGGCACGAACGAACGACTCCACGTCCCGACTTCGGGAACCTTGAAAGGAGACTGGTTTCACGAGGACGCACGGGATATTCCGGTGGCGGGTGACTACGATGTCATCGTTGCTGGAGGTGGCCCTGCCGGTGTCGCGGCTGCCCTGGCCGCGGCGCGGTCCGGAGCAAAGACTCTCATGATCGAAGTCCATGGATGCGTCGGCGGTGTCTGGACCGCTGGAATGCTCTGCTGGATTCTCGACGCTTTTAACAAACCGGGGATCATGGCGGAAATCCTGACCCGCCTCGAAGCGGACAAAAACGGTCAGACTTTTTCCCGCGACGTCGGTTCCCGCATTGCCCGCGGTCGGACCTATGATCCGGAGGCAATGAAACTTCTCCTTGAAGACATGCTCCTCGAAGCCGGGGTCAACATTCGCCTTTTCACCCGCATCGTCGGAGCCGCTCCAGATGAGAGAAATCGCCTCGCCGCTGTCGTCACCGAATCGAAATCGGGTCGCGAAGTTTACACCGCGAAAAGTTTCATCGACGCAACCGGTGACGGGGATCTCGCGGCTCAGGCCGGATGCGGTTTTGATTTCGGTCGTCCCGGTGACGGGATCACGCAGCCCTTCAGCCTCATGGCCCTTTTCCACGGGGTAAAGTCGAAGGAGATCGGCCCGTTCATCAATCACTATGCAGAAATCAACAATCTCGGAAGGGCGAAGACAAACTTGCTCGCCGAGTTTCGCAGCGCCGGGATCGATCCCTCCTACGCCGGGCCCTCCATCTTTGAAATCCACGACGGTCTCTATGCGATGATGGCGAACCACCAGTACGGCGTCTCCGCGATCAATGCCGACGATGTGAGCCGCGCCACCCTTGAAGCACGCCGTGAGAATCATGCTCTCATCAAAGCGTTGCGGAAAAAGGGAGGCGTCTGGAAAGGCGTCGAACTCATCGCGACGGGAGAACAAATCGGGACTCGCGAAGCTCGACGAATCCACGGACGCTACACCGTCAGCAACGACGATCTCAAGAACGGCTCCCGTTTTGAAGACGGCATCTGTCGCGTCACTTTCCCAATCGACGTTCATGCGACCGACCCGACAAAATCGAAAGGAATTGAGAGCAAACCCTTCAAGTCTCAGCACTACGACATTCCCCTTCGCGCGCTCCACGCCAAGGATGTCGATGGATTGATGCTCGCCGGCCGCTGCATCAGTGGGAGCTTTTACGCGCACAGCAATTACCGCGTCACCGGCAATGCCGTCGCGATGGGGGAAGCCGCCGGCGTGACCTGCGCCGTTGCCGCACGCGAAGGGGTCCTTCCGCACGAAGTGCCATTTGCCGAACTGGGTGTGGTGCCGGTCGCCTGAAAGCGGATGTTGAACGTTGAATGTTGAACGTTCCCGGAAGCACGCCACTTTATGAGAATGATCCGCTTCTTCTTCGCCAGTGCACTACTGCTCTTCACCTGTTCCATCTATGCGCAGGATGGCAGCTCTGGAAACAACACGCCGATCGAAGTCGAGAAGATTACCTCCGACACGGCGATCAAAAATCGCATCAGGGAGATCTATGATGCGGTCGGTGGATTTGATTCGATCGAAATCACGGTAAAGTCCGGGGTCGTGACCTTAAGCGGAGAAGTCTCCACTTCGAAAGTGCAAAACGACGCGGTCTCTCTTTCGGAGCGCACCGATGGCGTTGTCCTCACGATCAACCGCCTCACCGAGCCTGTCGAAATCACGAGCCAGTTTGCTCCCGCCTACGAGAAACTTCAGCAAATGGGGCGCGGCATCGTCGTGAAGCTCCCACTTCTCGGAGCCGCTTTAATTATTCTGCTTCTGTCAGGCTACTTCGCGAGGCTCGTGGGACAGCGACATCGATGGCTCGAACGGCTTCCTTTTTCTTCACTCGGGAAGCAACTCGCGTTGCGAGCGGTGCGGGCAGTCATTGTGATTGTCGGTATTCTTCTAGCCCTCGAATTGCTCGATGCGACGGCCATCGTCGGAGCAGTCATGGGCGCGGCGGGACTTGCGGGACTCGCGCTTGGTTTCGCTTTTAAAAACATCGTCGAGAACTATCTCGCCGGGGTGCTCCTCAGCACGCGGAATCCGTTTGAGATTGGCGATGCTGTCGAGATCGATGGCCAGATTGGTAAAATCGCCCGCCTCACCTCGCGCGACACCGTCCTCGTCACCCTCGACGGAAATCACCTCCGTATTCCAAATGCGAAGGTGATGAACTCTGTCCTCCTGAATTACTCGCGAAATCCCCTCCGCCGTTTCGATTTCTACGTCGGCGTCTCGACCGAATTTGATCTCGCTGAAGTGAAGCGGATTGCCCTCGAGACGCTGCGCAAAAATCCTGCCGTCCTCGACGACCCCGTCCCCATGGTCGCGATCGACAATCTTGGCGACAGTTCAGTTCAGGTGCGGCTCTTTGCCTGGCTCGATCAGAGCAAACACAGCTTCCTGAAAGTCAAAAGCGAATCAATCCGCCTCATCAAAGAAGCCTTCGACGAGGCTGGGATTGAAATGCCGGAGCCGATTTACCGGGTTCATCTGCGCGATAGCGCGGCACCCGCTCCGCAAACGGTGAAAGTGGAAAAACCGGAGAGCGCCTTTGTCCCGACCCCAGTGACGGAAGAGGACCTCTCCGCAGACGACTCGATCGATGACCAGATCGAAGCGGAGGCCCTTGAATCCGGGGAGGAGAATCTCCTCAAACCAAAACCTTCCAGAGAAAATAGTCCGTGAGATTTTTCCTCGCAACGCGGTATCTTTTCAGCCATGCAACGCGACACCGAGGAATTCATCGAACTGCTGACCGGCGCCCAAAGCGCGGTTTTCGGCTACATCATGTCGCTGTGTCATGATCATGCCCGCTCTCAGGACATTCTTCAAGAGACTAACATGACTCTATGGCGCAAGGCGGAAGACTTCGAAGCGGGCACCAACTTCACGGCCTGGGCCTGCCGCACAGCCTACTTTCACGTCCTCAACCACCGCCGCAAGCAGAGCCGCGAACAGCTCGTTTTTGATGAAGATGTTCTCGATTTCCTCGCAGAGCGACAGGAAGAGCGAACTCTCGACTCCCATGACCGGGTCGCCGCCTTGCGCGGCTGCCTTGAAAAGCTTCCGCAGGATCAACGGGAACTGGTCGATCGTCGCTATGAGCCGGGCGCTTCCGTTCAGGCCATCGCCGAATCAGACGGGAAATCAGAGGGAGCCATCTCCCAGGCTCTTTACCGAATCCGTGCTGCGCTTCAGCAGTGCGTCGAAAAACAACTCAGCAAAGAAAGTCTCGCATGACCTTAAACGAACGACTTCAACGGGTCACTGAGATGACCTCAGCCCTGCTCGACGGCTCACTCGACAAAAGGGGTCAAGAAGAGCTGAACGATCTCCTCCGCGGCGATCCAGATGCCTGTGAGCGCTACCTCGATCTTACCGAAGCACATGCCGCGCTGCTTCACGACCATGTCGGGGATGATCTCCTTCCGGATATTCCTGAAAATGTGACCCGTTTTCCTGCCTCGCAAAGATCACGACCCTGGCTTTGGGCCGCCGCTGCTGCCGCCGTGATTCTGCTCGCCAACGTTGCGGTCCTGAATTCCTTTCGCCCCGATAACGCTGCCGAGCCACAGGTGGATGGCGACTGGGTTGCTGTGGTGAGTCATGCCGTAGATCCTGTCATCTCCGATTCCTCTTCTCCCATTGCTGAAGGAGACGCTCTGCCCGTCGGTAATTTTGATCTCAAGTCCGGGCTCGTGCAGATCGAGTTTTTCAGCGGCGCATCCGTGATCGTCGAAGGCCCTGCCCTTCTCAACCTGAAATCGCCCTGGCTCATCGAGTGCCAACGCGGCCGCTTGCGCACTTTCGTTCCCGAGCCAGCTCAGGGCTTCACTATTATCACGCCTGAGTACAAAGCGGTGGATCTCGGCACTGAGTTCGCCCTGAGCGTCAACGAAAATGGGCACAGCGAACTGCACGTCGTTGACGGTGAAGTCCGCGTCGATGATTTCGCTGATCAGGAAATTCAGCTCATCGAAGGCGGCGGAGGGATCCGTTCGGCTGACGGCGAGATGGAAACGCTCACCGGTGGCGGGGGTGATTTTATCGGACGCGAACGACTACTCGATCTCGCTGCCGAAGACCGAAGGAGCAAGATGCAGGACTGGCGACGCATGAAACGGCAGTTCAGCAGTGATCCTGACACGCTCGTATTTTTTGATTTTGAATCCCAGGACCCGTGGGATCGCCAACTGACCAACAAAGCCGAATCCGGTCCCCATGCTGCCATTATCGGCGCGCAATGGACCGAAGGTCGATGGAAAGAAAAAGGCGCGCTGGAGTTCAAGCGTATTACTGATCGTGTTCGGCTGGAGATTCCAGGTAAGTTTGACGCATTGACCTACTCCGCCTGGGTACGGGTCGAAGGCCTCGACCGCTGGCTCAGCTCTCTGATGCTGACCGACGGGTTTGGAATGGGAGAAGTTCACTGGCAGATAAGCGATCTCGGAGAAATCGTGTCCGGCATCAAATCGCCTCGACGCGATCCAAACACGACCTCACCTCCGGTCATCAAGCCGGAAGATCTCGGCCGGTGGATTCATCTCGCGACGACGCTGGATCGAAACGCTCAGCAAGTGATCCACTACGTAGACGGGAAAGCAGTCATCATCGATCCGAGAGACGACCTGCCGCCACTTAGAATTGGAGCTGCCGAAATAGGAAACTGGCAAGCTTCTAACGTCAAACCTCCCAAGAATTCTCCGATTCGAAGCCTGAATGGTCGCATCGACGAGTTCATGGTGTTGAAACGGGCTCTGAGTGCGACTGAGGTTGCTGCGCTCTATGAGGCGGGGCGTTAAGAGAAGCAGCCGAAGATGCTAAATCTTCCGGAAGAGTGGGCACTCACTAAATCATCGACGCAATCACCAGCGCGACGACGCTCATCAGCTTCAGCAGAATATTCAGCGATGGTCCCGAGGTATCCTTGAACGGATCGCCGACCGTATCACCGACTACCGCCGCCTTATGCGCCTCTGAACCTTTCCCCAACACGACACCGTCGACCTCGTAGCCCTCTTCGATCATCTTCTTAGCATTGTCCCAGGCACCCCCGGCATTGGATTGAAACAAGGCTAACAAGACACCCGTTACCGTCACCCCGACAAGGAGGCCGCCCAGCATTTCGGCTCCCCCGATGAATCCGACAGCAACCGGTGCCGCAACCGCGAGCACACCCGGCTTAACCATTTCTTTGATCGCCGCCTTCGTCGAAATCTCAACGCATTTCCCGTACTCTGCCTGTGTCAGGGCTTCGTCATAAATCTCACGATCATCCGAAGACCACTCTTCCGTGCGTTTTCCTTCGTTTCGATTCATCGCCTCTAGCCCTGCCTTTAACCCTGGAATCTCACGGAACTGACGGCGAACTTCTTCGATCATCGCCATCGCGGCCCGTCCCACCGCCTCCATCGAGAGCGCAGAGAAAAGGAACGGCAACATTCCTCCCACAAAGAGAGCGGCGACAACCTTAGGATCGGTCACCTCGATGACGAGCTTCATACCATGGGTTTGCTCCCAGGTTGTTTTGAAGGCAGCGAAAAGAGCCAAAGCCGTGAGGGCCGCGGAACCGATCGCGAATCCTTTTCCAATCGCCGCCGTCGTGTTCCCGACCGCGTCGAGCTTGTCTGTTCGTTGACGAACTTCTTTCGGAAGCTCGGCCATCTCCGCGATCCCTCCAGCGTTGTCAGAGATCGGGCCGTAGGCATCGACCGCAAGCTGAATACCCGTGTTCGAAAGCATCCCGACCGCCGCTATCGCAATCCCATAGAGACCGGCCATCTCGTAGGAGCCGAGAATCGCAATCGCGAGGACGATGATCGGAGCTGCTGTCGAAAGCATCCCAACACCGAGGCCTGAGATGATATTCGTCGCTGCTCCTGTGACTGATTGGCGCACGATTCCGATGACCGGTTTTTTCCCCGTGCCGGTGTAGTGCTCGGTGATATATCCGATCACAATGCCGGAAACGAGACCAAGAGCGATCGAGCCGAAAACACCTAGTGAAGAAAACTCTTTTCCATCAAGTGCCCAGGATTCAGGCAACATTCGGCCAATAATCAAAAACGCGCCAACGAGGAGAATGGCCCCGGAGACGAGCTCCCCGACATTCAAGGCCTTCTGAGGATCACCTCCATCCTTCACCTTCACGAGAAAGGTGCCGACGATGGAAGCAAAGATTCCCAACCCGGCCAGCATGAGAGGGAGCAGAACTCCTCCAAGGGCGAGATTTTCAAACTCCGGCATCACCATGAAGACGGTTCCGAGCACCATCGTGCCAATGATCGACCCCACGTAGGATTCAAAGAGATCGGCACCCATCCCCGCGACGTCCCCAACGTTGTCTCCCACATTATCAGCAATCGTCGCTGGATTGAGTGGGTGGTCCTCAGGAATACCTGCTTCGACTTTTCCAACGAGATCAGCCCCGACATCCGCGGCCTTTGTGTAGATACCGCCACCAACTCGCGCAAAGAGCGCAATCGACGACGCGCCGAAGGAAAACCCGGTAATGATTGTCATCACCTTGCTGATCGAATCGGCATCAGTGCCGATCGCTGATCCGAAAATCAAGAGAAGCAATCCAAGTCCTAACAAACCCAGACCGACAACGCCCAGTCCCATGACTGAGCCACCGGCGAAAGCAATGCTGAGCCCTTCGCCGAGACTCGTCCGCGCGGCATGAGTCGTTCTCACATTCGCCTTCGTCGCAACACGCATTCCGATGAATCCGGCGAGCGCTGAACAGATCGCGCCAACGATAAACGAAATCGCGACAAAGGGGGAACTGTTCTCCGGATCCCGAAATCCTCCAAAGGCGAGAAGCGCAGCAATACAGACGACGAAGATCGCGAGGACTTTGTATTCGGCGCGGAGGAATGCCATCGCTCCTACCGCGATGTTCTCGGCGATCTTTTTCATTGCGTCAGTTCCGGCTTCCTGCCTCGCAACCCAGGCAGATTTCCAGAAGGTGAAGGCGAGCGCAATGAGACCAAAAACAGGGATGAGAACCAAAAGGGATTTCATAGAAACAAAACAAGGGGGTTATTCTTACGGGGACCCCATGATTGTAACTCACAGGCCGAAAGGCAAGGTTTCGGACCGAAAACTTTAGTTTTCTTTCTTGTAGTATTCGGACTGCGTAGTGAACTCAATCACCTACTTACCAAAGAGAAGCTGACTCGAAGTGCTTGCCGAGTTGAGAAGCGGAATGATCTTTCGATAGTATTCTCTAGTCTCAGGAGTTTCTACCAACGGCACAATGATTGAGCCATTACTTTGACGTACCCAATTCGAAGGAATCTCCGGCAAAGAATCTGTCGAAGCGATCTCGAGCGGGTGAGGAGAAATTAAAGTGTAATCAGGCACTGAAGTTGCCGAGACGTATGGATCTGCTCCAAGGGAAACTACCTTTTGGGCGATAAGCCAGATCCGCTCTTCAAGACGGGACGCATTTTCATGACCATCCCAATAGAATCTCATCGACCGATAGTGATTAAGCGACTTTAGATAGGAGTCGACCGCATTTTCACGCAGACCCTTTGCCTCCTGATTTTGAGCAAACTGCAGCGTGAGGAATCCTTCCATCCAAAGATCACCAAAACGGTTCTCATCGGAATGACTCACCGTGAGAATACCGAACAGACAGCCTAGTATCCAAAACGCCCTCATAAAGATGACCCTAGTGAATTCAAGCGTGAACGAAAAGCAAATATTCCGGTTGCCCTACCGCGAGGTATTTTCGAAGTGAAAGAGCGTCCGTTCACCTTTATTTCTCATTCGGAAACAATTCGTTGAATGTCGTTCGATGACGGCTAAAAGAGGCACTCATGAGTGCTGATTCTGACCACCCTTACTCTTCCAACGACGGTATCTATGTGCTTCGGACGACCCAACAAAATCAAGTTCAGCTCAATCTCATGGCTGACCAGAAAGCAAACATCGTCATTGGCGTTTCATTAATCTTCTTCACCGTCGCTCAGCGGCAGTTGGTCAATGGCCTCGGCGAAAATGAATTGCTGATTCTGCCGCTTATCATGCTGGCCACAGCAATGTTTGGCTCTTTCCTTCTCTCTGTTTTAGTCCTCGCACCAAAAATGAGGGCAACACGCCCCTGCAAACCTGAGGACCTTACTAATCCACTTTTCTTCGGGTCATTTCGCGCATCGAACGAAGACGACTACACCGATTTCCTTCTCAAACAGGTCGACGGTATCGAAACGAGTCGGCGACTCTTGATTCGGGATATTCATCAGACCGGAAGCGTCTTGCACCGAAAATACAGGTTCCTGCGTCTCTCCTACATTTGCCTGACAACTGGAGTGATTGTCTCCGCGCTCTCGACGATCTGGATTCTCGTGGATGGATCAGCCGTCTAGCCGAAAAGCATCATTTGAGGATCATCTTCGTCCGACTCACCTTTCGCTCTCGTTGGCTTCTTTGCAGGTGGAGCGGCCTCGGCCGTCGAAGTCGGTTCACCTTCAAGGCCGGCAAGAATCTCCTTCGCACGATTGATGATCGAGTCAGGCAGTCCGGCAAGTCTCGCCACTTGAATTCCGTAGCTCTTATCAGCTGCACCCGGAACGATCTGCCGCAGAAAAATGATCTGATCGTTCCACTCCCGAACCGCGATGTTGTAGTTATTCACCGCTGCTCGCGAATCAGCTAATTGTGTGAGCTCGTGATAGTGAGTTGCAAACAGGGAACGGCAGCCGACCTCATCGTGTAAATGCTCAACCACACTCCAGGCAATTGAGAGGCCGTCGTAAGTTGCAGTGCCCCGTCCGATTTCATCGAGAATAACGAGGCTCAGTTCCGTTGCGTTGTTTGCAATCAACGCTGTCTCCGTCATTTCGACCATGAAAGTTGACTGTCCTTTCGCGAGGTCGTCACTCGCTCCGACCCGCGTGAAAATTCGGTCGACCAGCCCGATCTCTGCGCTCTCGGCCGGCACAAAACTTCCGATCTGCGCCATCAGGGTGATGAGGGCGACCTGACGAATGTAAGTCGACTTACCCGCCATATTTGGACCGGTAATGAGCATGAAACGGTTATGCTCAGGGTGAACCTCCGTATCATTCGGCACAAATTTCTCATCACCGATGTTCTGGTCCAGCACAGGATGGCGACCCTTCTTAATCACAAGGTTCTGTGACTCGTTAAGGAAGGGACGGCAATAATCATACAATCGCGCCGTCTCTGCGAAGCTGGTAAGCACATCGATTTCAGCAAGAGCGGCTGCGGTTTCCTGAATCGCTTCGAGAGACTCAAGGATACTCTCTCGAAGGTTTAGAAATTCTTCATATTCCAGAGTCTTAAGGCGCTCGTCTGCTCCAAGGATTTTGTTTTCCATCTCCTTCAGTTCAGGCGTGATGAATCGCTCGGCATTCGCCATGGTCTGCTTCCTCGTATACTCAGGCGGCGTTTTCTCGAGGTGACTCTTCGTGATCTCAATGAAGTAGCCAAAGACTGCATTGTACTTAATTTTCAATGATGAAATCCCCGTGCGATCCTGCTCTCGCGCCTGCAAATCAGCGACCCACTGCTTCCCTTCGCTGGTCGCCCGCCGCAACTCATCAATCGTTTTGCTGTAGCCATCGGAAAATATGCCTCCGTCTTTCAGCTGAGCGGGCGGCTCGTCGCAAATCGCATTCCCTAACAAATCTACCAATTCAGTGAAATCACCTAATCGCCCGCTTAACTCATCGATGAGCCCTCCTTCTCCGAGAGCAGCAATATGCTCTCTCACATCCGGAACCTTTCTCAGAGACAACTCCAACGCCTTGAGATCGCGAGCATTCCCCGATCCCTGACTGAGACGACTGATGGTTCTTTCAACATCGCGAACTTCCGAAAAAGACTCCCGGATCTGACTCAAGACAAAAGATTCCCGGATAAGCGATTCAACAACATCCTGCCGCTTAACCAGCATTTCCAAGCTCCGGATCGGATGCAAGACCCAGTTCCTCAGCTTGCGAGCACCCATCGGTGTCGCAGTTCGATCGATCGCCCCGAGAAGCGAAGCTTTAACTCCGCCCGAACGGCTCGTCACCAGATCAAGATTCGCCTGACTCGACGCATCAATAAGGACGTAGGATTCTGTGCTGTATGCCTGCAGGCTCCGCAAGTGAGTCACACTGCGACGAAGCTGCGTTTCCACGTAGTGCAAAACCGCTCCTGCCGCTCCAATAGCCGGCAACAGATTCTGACAACCAAATCCATCTAGGGACTGGACTTTGAAATGCTGTTTCAGTGTGTACTCAGCCTGATCAATGAGAAAGGTGTAACCGTCGTAATCCAGTGCATTTGGGAGGAAGTCGAAATCAGACGCCTGCTCGTCTGAGAAAAGCAACTCACTTGGTCGAAGGCGGTTCAACTCATCTTCAAAGGCAGCTCGATCCACAAACTCGGTGACACGAAATTCCCCGGTGGTGTGCTCGATGTAAGCTAGCCCGATCTTACCCTTCATCTCAAACACCGCCGCAAGGTAGTTTGATCTCGCCGAATCGAGGAGATTTAAATCATCAATCGTCCCAGCACTGATGATTTGTTTGATCTCGCGCTCCACAATTTTGCCGGGCTGTGGCTCGCTCGTCTGCTCAGCGAGGGCGATTCGTTTCCCCGCCTTGATCAGCTTTGCCATATAACCCTCGGCAGCGTGATGAGGAACGCCACACATCGGCATTCCATTTCGCTTCGTGAGCGCCACGTTCAAAATCGGGGAGGCAACCTGAGCATCCTCAAAGAAAAGCTCGTAAAAATCGCCGAGCCGGTAGAGCAGTAAAACGTCATCAGGCAGCTCCCGGCGCATCGCCTGGTATTGCTGCATCATGGGGGTCAATTTCCCTTCCGACTTTCCGCTTTTTCCTGCCATTTCGTGGCCTTCATCTTAGAGCGGGGGTCGGGCGCAGCAAGGTGGAGTTTCAGTTTTCGTTTCTCTGTTGATCGATCCGCTCCCTCCACTCCCAGAACGCCTTCTCCCTTGGAGCCATGTAGTCTTTGAGCTCAGTAAAGCTCAGCGGCGCAAAATCCGCCGCATCGACACCGACATCGCGGGCGAGGAGTTTCAGGTTCAACGCATCTTCCTCCGCGAGACGACCGTGGACATGTCCATAGAGATGCCACGCTCCGTGAAAGGCCTTGTCCCAACTCCGCATCGGGTAGTGGTTCAGCCAGATCTTTTTCCCGTCATGCTTTACCATGCCCTGATCGATCACTTCCCCGAAGAGTGAGTCGTAGGATGGCAGATCATGATTCCCCCGCACAAAATTGACATTCGGGCAATGAATCCTGCGGCGGTAGGCAACGGCTTCCTCCAGAGATCCGAGGCAGAAATCCCCAAGAATCCAGAGCGTATCCTTCACCGCGACTCGTTCGTTGATGGCATCGATGATCGCCGCATCATGATGCTCAACCGTTTCCGCCGATACTTTCCACGAAGCACGACAATCCTGTGAGGCTCGCTCCTGGTCCCCTTCGCTCAAAAAGGGACGCTCGCAATACTTGATGATGTTGCCGTGCCCCAGATGAAGGTCGGCAGTAAACCAAAGCTCAGGCATGATGATAAAAAATTACCACCGAAAAACGGATCGGAAAAATCGATGATCGGGATCAGCGGGATTGAAAAACAGATCCGACGGCATGCCGTGATTGCAAGATGCACAGTCATGTATTTTGATGCGGGTCCCGATGCCCCGTTCCGCACAACTGGACATCACCGCCGACGCCTTTGAAGCTGGATCCTTGTATCTCTTCAAAGACTCGGTGGCGATGCGTCTCACCGCCGCCCCCGTTCCGCAGGCGGTGAGACGACATCGCTCGGAGGGCCTCTGGACTCCTTTTATTCCGGAATTTCGGATCATCCATCCCTACCGTCCACGTCGCGTTCCGCAGAAAAAGGCAGCGCCGACGGAGCAGCTTGCGTTCGACTTTTTCGAGGAAACCTTTGAGCCGGAAAAGCCGCTTCAGGAAACAAAGGCCCAGCAGAGAAAGCGCGCTTTTGACAAGTTTCGTTTCTCGATGCCGAAACCATTCGCAAAAGTTCTCGAGCCATTCAAAACCCATCAGTGGCCGCTGCTCGTCCTCCTTCATCACGACGCGTTGGCGCTGGAAATGGCCGAGAGCAATCCAGCGCTCGCGTTCTTTCTCGCTCAGCGAATGAAATGCGATGCTGCGATGATTGAGTCGCTTCGATGCTGCTCAATGAGGCAACGTGACATCATGGAAATTCTCGGCCTTCCAAGCACGAATGGCGCTGTGAAGCTGTTCCGGAAAATTGCGCCCGCTTCGCTCAATGGAGATCACTGGGGCTCGATGCTGGAGGTCTTTCGCCGTGAGCTCGACGACACCAAATCGCCGCTGAATCACCTCGAGGCGATTAACTCCGGCGTCATCGAAATATTACTCAACCCTGCCGCCGCGCGCGCCGCCGGCCCGGCTTTGCTGAAAGAAGTGGCCAAAGACAAAGCAGAGAATCACCGGGGCCGCATCGTCCACATGATCACCGGCACGCTGCAGATGCAGGAGGAATTGCGTGACGATGGCAACAGTCACATCAAGCGAACCCACTTTGCGAATCTCCTTCGCCTCCGCGAAACACACGAAGAAGTCACGAAGCGTTATCGCCGTCGCATTCGCCAACTCATCGAAGCCAATCAACACGATACCGAACGCTTCCGGACGCCACCCCTTCCCGGAATCCCCGGAGAGATCGAACCCATCACCAGCCCCGAAGGACTCGTCAACGAAGGCGAGGCTCAGGGCAATTGCGTCGCTAGCTATGCCGAGCGTGTCCGCCAGGGCTCGACCTTCATCTACCGTGTCCTTGCGCCGGAGCGGGCGACGCTTTCGGTCGTAAAAAATTCGCCCTTCGCCGACTGGGAAATCGGTGAACTCGAGTCCAAGTACAACACTGACGTGCGTGATGAGATGGAGGATTTTGTTACCGCGTGGCTCGATCGCCATCAGAGCATGGTTTGAGAAAATCCTGAAATGTTTTCAGGCCTCATGCGTCTAATGTGAGACAACCTTCTTTAGAAATGAAACAGAAACTCCTCCTCCTTGCCCTCCCCGCCCTTGCTCTCGGAACTTTTCTCCTTCAGGGGAAGGCGAACTCTGCAGAACAGTCAGATCTCCGGATTCTGAAATTCGAAGCCGACTGGTGTGGTCCCTGCCAGCAGATGAAGCCTGTTTTCGACAAGGTCTCAAAGAGCCTGAGCGATGAAGCTAGCTTTGAAACCATCAACGTCGATGAACAGCCAAGCCTCGCTGATCGCTACAATGTCCGCGGCCTCCCCACCGTCATTGCGATCAAAGACGGCAAAGTCGTCGACCGCTCGATGGG
>JARGOD010000168.1 GCA_029210205.1 Verrucomicrobiales bacterium
AAGTGGCCGAGTAATCACGATTCAATCATCTTCCTTGCCCAGGCCGCGGCGCCCATGACGCCGGCGTCGTCTTCCAGTTCTGCCGCAACGATCTCATAACTGCCTTTGTAGGGGCCGAGAACGCGATCCGCTGCAGACTCGCGCACAGTCTCAAGATAGAGTTCCGGCATCGCTTCGACGAGGCCGCCTCCAAGGACGATGACATCGGGGGAAAGAAGGTGGACGACGGTCGCAACACCGCACCCTAACAGCACCGCCGAGCGCCGCACGATACGTTCGATCTCAGCATCGCCGGCATCAATTGCGGCAGCTAGCTTACCACTCGTGATGTTGGAAATATCAGTTCCGCAGGACTTGAGTAAGTTCGGGGCGAGTCCGCGATAGGCAGCCCGGGCGGACTCGGAAGCAATCTTGAGGCGGGAACATTCCATCTCAAGAGTTGTGCCGTCGGAGCCGTCTCCGGAGGTCTCGGGAAAAAGGGGGATATGCCCCAACTCCATGCAGGAAAGGTGAGCGCCGCGAACCATCTGGCCATTCATGACGGCACCAGCTCCAATTCCCGTTCCGGGGAAAATTCCCACCGCGCAGCGGGCATCACGAGCGGCACCTTCTTCATACTCCGCGTAGATTCCGGCATCGACATCGTTGCAAATCACCGCACGGCATTCGAAGGCGTCACCAATGTAGGCTTCGATGGGAACATCCTTCCAATTTAGATTCGGTGCTTCGACGATCTCGCCTTTGGTGAGATCAAGCGGGCCGGGGCAGCCGACCCCAATGCCTGCAATCTGTTGGGGTTTCACGCCGGCATCGTCGAGGGCTGATTCGATAACATCCACCATGCGTGACAAGCCGGATTCCGCTCCCTTGGCACCTTGAGTCTTTTGCTTGGCGCGGCCGAGGGTTTGATAATCGTCATTGAAAACCTTGGCGAGCATCTTGGTGCCACCCAGGTCAAAACCGATCCAGACGCGACCTTGGTAGTGCTTTTTCTTTTTGCTCATGAAATAAGTTCTTCGGCTTTTTTCCGTGCTTCCAGGTCCGCTTGAATGATTGCTTCGAGGCTGGGCTTTGCCTCCCATGCATGCGAACTCATCGTCTTCTCCACCGTTTCCCAGATTAGAGGAAACGCAATTTCCTCACGCAAAAAAGCGGCGACCGCGATCTCGTTCGCGGCATTCATCACTGCGGGTAGCGTGCCGCCTTTGGTGCCGGCTTCTTTCGCCAAACCGAGCGCGGGAAAGTCGTCCCATCGCGGAGCTTCGAAATCGAGTCTCGCGAGTTCCGCGAAGTCAAGGGGAGCGAGCGTATTCGGAACACGTTCCGGCCAGGTCACTGCATACTGGATCGGAAAACACATGTCAGTCGTGCTGAGCTGAGCGAGGACGGAGGAATCAATGAATTCGACCATGCTGTGAACGATGCTCTGTGGATGAACAATGACATCGACCCGAGCCATCTCGATGTCGAAAAGCCAGCGAGCCTCAATCATTTCCAGTCCCTTGTTGAAAAGCGTTGAGGAATCGATTGTGATTTTCTGGCCCATTTCCCACGTAGGGTGCTTCAGCGCCTGTGCCTTTGTCACCGTGGCGAGCTGGTCAGATGGCAGCTCCCGGAAGGGCCCCCCCGACGCCGTGAGAATGAGTCGGGAAACGTCTTCCGGTGACCGGTCTTCAAGGCATTGAAAAATCGCATTGTGCTCGGAATCGACCGGGAGGACGCGAACACCTTTCTCTCTCGCTGCGGTCATGACGGTTTCCCCTGCCATGACGAGAATTTCTTTACTCGCGACCGCGATGTCTTTCCCCGCTTCAATCGCGGCGAGCGCGGGGCGAAGTCCTGCCACGCCGACAATCGCGATGAGAACAAGATCAGCCTCAGGCATCGTCGCGAGCTCGATGAGTCCCTCTTCACCGGTATGAAGTGCGACATCTGTGGGCACTTTTGCGACCAGTGAATCCAACCCTGTTGGGTCATAGAGGCAACCCTGCTTAATGCCGAACTCGTTAATCTGATCGGCGAGCACGTCGACACTGCGATTTGCGGCGAGTCCGACTACCTTCATTCGCTCGGGGATATCGCGGGCAACCTTGAGGCTGCTTTCACCGATCGAGCCGGTCGAGCCTAACACGACGACGTTTTTTGGACGGTCAGGAACTGGCATTACATCAGGAAAAGATCAGCAGGTAGATGTAAAACACTGGAGCCGTAAAAATGACAGAGTCAATCAGATCGAGGAATCCTCCGATCCCCGGCATGACATGCCCGCTGTCTTTCGCCTCGAGGCTGCGTTTCAGAATGGATTCCGCGAGATCTCCCAGAACCGCGATGAGAGCGAGAAGAACCGCTAGGAAAAAGGCGTGAATTGGCGTGATTAGTGGAATCTCATCACCTACCGCAAAGTAGAGCGTGAAGCTGCCGGCGACGGCAAAGAAGATTGCCCCTCCGAATCCCTGCCAGGTTTTTCCGGGGCTGACATGGGGAATCATCTTGTCTCTCCCGATGAGGGAACCGACGATGTAGGCCCCCATGTCGGTCAGCTTCGTGATCGCGACAAGATAGATCAGGTAGAAATGGGAAGAGGGCTCACCTCCAGTGCTCTCAAGCGGAAGCATGAGCAGTTTCGGGACGAAGCTGAAGAGGAGCACGCAATAGATGAAACCGAAGATCGTCGCCGCGATTTCATCGAGGGTTCGGAAACCTTCGAGCGGGAATCTTAGCCGCTCGAGGACGACGAGAATGACAAGAAGGGCGACGGCGAGGGCGTCCAGTTCGCTGAGCCAAGCGGCTTGAAATCCCCAGATCGGGGCAAAGAGCAACGCGACGTAGGCAACGCTCACTCCATAGGTTTGCCAACGAAATCGCCGAAATCCGCGGATAGGGAAGAGGCGAAAATACTCGATCAAGGCACCGACTGAGAGGATCGCAAAAAGGAGAGCGTAGAGCCAGGTTTGCTGAGTCCAGAATGCACCGGCGATGATGGCCACGAGGATGACGGTGCTGATCAGTCTACTTTTGAACGAGCGACGTTTCAGCGCACTCGCGGCGGCAGTTGCCTCAGGCGAGTTGGCCGTGGATGCGGTCGATTCGTCGGCGGGGTTTTCGGGCATTGCGCTCGGTCAGGTGTAGCTCATGAAACAGGCAAGGGAGGAAATTGGCAATGACTAATTCAGACGAAACCGGTTACGGGATACCAGTGACTGTAGTGTCTCTGCGAAACAGTTGCGAAGACGATGATTTTGCCCGATGACTGCGACATGGCCAAGAAACCAGTCGTTTTGATCATTCGTGATGGATGGGGTGACAACCCCGCAGGACCCGAACACGCTGAAAAAGTGGGAGATTGTCCGCGTCTCGCTGATACCCCGTTCACCGATGAAATGCATTCCAAGTATCCAGTCGCTCACCTCAGCTGCAGTGGGATGGATGTTGGTCTTCCCGAAGGACAGATGGGGAACTCTGAGGTCGGCCATTTGAATCTAGGAGCGGGACGCATCGTTTATCAGGACTTTACTCGCATCAATAAAACGATTGAAGATGGCGAGTTGAGCGAAATTCCTCAGTTGAAAGAGGCCTTTGAAAAGGCTTCAGGATCGCGTCTGCACCTCCTCGGACTGGTCTCCGATGGTGGAGTTCACAGTCATCAGGATCATCTTTGCGCACTCGCCTCAGCGGCGAAAGCGGCGGGCGTCGACGACATCATGGTCCATGCGATCACTGATGGGAGGGACACCTCGCCAACCGGGGGAAAGAGCTACCTTAGCTACTGCGAGGACAAACTCGCCGAGTCCGGGGCAAAAATTGCGACGGTAATCGGTCGATATTTCGCGATGGACCGCGACAAACGTTGGGACCGGACAAAGCTTGCCTGGGACGCGATTGTCATGGGCAAAGGCGAAGCCAAAGAGATCCTTGCCTCGGAAGCAGTTGCTGAAAAATATGCGGATGACGTCACTGATGAGTTCATGCAGCCGATGATTTTCGAAGCAGCTGATGAACAGCGTGTTCGTGATGGTGATGTCGTCCTCTTTATCAACTTCCGTGCCGACCGGGCCCGACAGCTCAGTCTCGCTTTTCTGAAGGATGACTTCGATGGATTTGATCGTGGGGAAACTCCCAAAGTCGGCTATTACACGATGACGGAATATGATGAGACCTATGGGTGCCCTGTTATTTTTGCTCCTGAGGAACTCACCAATACGCTTGGCGAAGTCGTTGCGAGGGCAGGACTGACCCAGTTGCGAATTGCCGAAACGGAAAAATATCCGCACGTTTCTTTCTTTTTTAACGGTGGCGTCGAAGTCGAAAATCCGGGCGAGGACCGACAGATGCTCCAGTCGCCGCAGGATGTCGCAACCTACGATGAAAAGCCGGAAATGTCCGCTGAGGGCGTCACGCAGACAATCCTCGATCGCATCGAAAACTATGACATGGCGATCATCAATTACGCGAACCCTGACATGGTCGGCCACACCGG
>JARGOD010000036.1:0-20170 GCA_029210205.1 Verrucomicrobiales bacterium
CAGTTTGCGCGAGGGCATCGAGGTCGGCATCCGCAGTGCGGCGATGCGTGCGTTTTAAAAGGACAAGGCAGAAGGCCAGCACACCAAAACTGATCACGATGGCGGTGAGCACGAGCGCCTGAGCGAGCGGGTCAGGGTGGCCTTCGGGAAGTGCTTTCGCATCCGGAGCGATCACAGCAGTGTCTCCTTTACCCAAACCGGCAGCGGTGAAGACAAGAACGTTCGCGGCCTGCGCAATGAGCGCGAGACCGATGAGAACGCGAAAGAGACTACGCTGCAACAGCAATCGCGTGCCGCAGGCGGCAAGGCATCCAACCATGATGGCGATAAAGACTTCCATTAGCTTGCTCGGTTTTCGATATCCTGACGGGCAGACTGCCATTCCTCCATCGTCCGGTAGAGCATCAGGACCACTCCGGCGACTACGAGATACACGCCGATGTCAAAGAAGAGTGGCGTTCCGACTTTAATTTTTCCGACGGCAGGGAGAGTGAACTCTCCACCCCAAACTGAGGTAAGATATGCATCGCCTTGCAGCAACGAAGGCACCCCGGAAAGAACCGCCATAGCGAGCCCGATCACCATGAGAAGGCCTGGTGTCATGCGATAAAGCTTCAGGGGCATGTCAGTGCGCGCAAGGTGAACGAGAATCGCTCCCATCGCCGCGACGAGGCCTCCAATAAATCCACCACCCGGTTCATTGTGCCCTCTCAGGAGCAGGTAGATCGAAAAGAGGATCATCGCCGGAGCAATGTATTTCGTCGATGAACGCAAGACGGGTGAACGGCCCTGAACCATGGTGAGGCGATGGTTCGTCGCGTAGCCGCCAAGCATGGCGTAGACGCCGAGGGCGGCGATGACGAGCACCGTTATTTCGCCCATCGTATCGAGGGCCCGGAAATCGACGAGGATGACGTTCACCACGTTTTTGCCGTAGGCTTCGGGAAGGCTTTTCGCTGCGAGATCCATAGCGACCGCATCCGAAATCTGAACGTCGAAGGCTTTCATCGTGAGGAGCGTGAAGCCAGTTCCCACGAGGACCGCGACAAGAGTCGCCCCGACCCCGCCACGACCCGTCGTCGCCTTTTCCTTCATCCCCGGCAGCCCATAAATCGCCAACGCGAAAAGAAGCAATGTCAGGGTTTCCACGAGAATTTGAGTGATCGCCAGATCAGGCGCGCCATAAAGTGCGAACAAGGCCGCGATCGCAAAACCGATGCATCCGAGGAGGAGAATCGATGTCATGCGGCGCTCCGCTTTTACGAGCATGATGGACAACCCGATGAGTAGAATCGTGAGCGCAAAGACGTCGAATCGGAAGGGTCCGGTCTCAGGGAAGTCGGGAACGTAACCAGTCTTCGTCCAGGCTCCGGCGAGCATCGCCATCGCGGTGACAAAAATCACAGCGATGTATGTGGTAATGTTACCCGACTGGATCCAGCGGGTGATCGCTCCAGCGCCTTTAAGAAAACCAGCGAGACCGGCACGAAAAGTGGCAACACCACTCCAGCCAATTCTCTCTTTCAGGAACGCTCCGAGCCTCCAGAGGCGCTCACGAAAAAAGAAAAGCGTCACCCCGGTTGCCACGGTAAGGACACTGAGAAGAAGCACGAGATTGAAGCCATGCCACAGTTTCAGCTTCACTTTAAAATCCGTCGCCGAGACTTGCTGAACCATGGCCTCGACAGGCTGGCCGAGGAGAGCGCCCGGGAAGAGGCCAAAGATAAAACTGCCAATTCCGAGAAGAAACGGACCAATCCAGAATCCGACTCCTTTTGGCTTCGTATTTTTCAAACCCGCCCCGTCCTTCACGCCGAGGAAAGGAAGTATGCCGACCTTGAGCGCCACGACGACATTTGCTGCATTGGCAACGAATCCGCAAACGAGAAGGATCATTCCGATCGGCGGAGTTTCCAGTTTCACTTCATAAAGCAATTCCTTGGCAATGAAGCCCACAAACGGAGGGAGCCCTGACATCGAAAAGGCAGCCGCGACTGCTCCAATACCGAGAAGCGGGAAGGTTCGCAGAAGACCGCGCAGCTGCGCGATGTCTCTCGTTCCCGTGGCTTTCTCGATCGAACCGGCGACCATGAAGAGGGCTCCTTTGTAGAGAGCATGAACGATGAGAAATAGCATCGCCGCCTTGATCGCGAGCGTGTTCTCCATTCCCAGTAACATCATCAACGTTCCAAGAGCACTCACGGTCGAGAAAGCGAGGAGTCGCTTCAGATCCGTCTGAACCATCGCGACCAGTGCGCCCCAAGTCATCGTGACGGCGCCGAAGCCCATCAGCGAAAAGTGCCAGAGCGGTGTCTCGCCGAGAACCGGGTGCAGAATCGCAATGAGAAAGACGCCCGCTTTCACCATCGTTGCCGAGTGCAAATAGGCGCTCACCGGAGCGGGGGCAGCCATCGCTCCCGGAAGCCAGAAGTGAAAAGGAAACTGCGCCGATTTCGTGATCGCCCCTAGAAGAACGCAGATGAAAATAGCGGGGTAAAGCGCGTGAGCCTGAATTAATTCACGGGATTCAATGAGCTCGCCGAGGACATAGGTTCCGGCAACCTCTCCCATGAGAATTACGCCCGCAAGAAAGGCCACTCCTCCACCAGCGGTAACGAGGAGAGCATCGAGGGCAGACTTTCTCGACTCCAGCTTCTCGTGAAAATGCCCGATGAGGAGGTAGCTCGTAATCGAAGTGAGCTCCCAAAAAATAAACAGCACGAGAAGGTTTTCCGTGACTGAAATGCCGAGCATGGCTCCCGCGAAAAGAAAGAGGAACCCGAGAAACCGCCCAATCCGATCACTCCCTTTCAAGTAAGCTGCTGCGTAGAGAACAACGAGTGTTCCAATTCCAGTGACGAGTAGCGCGAGCAACATTCCGACAGGCGACATCCAAACATCCCACGAAAGTCCCAGTGTAGGAGCCCATGCAATAGAGTGCCGCCAGATCTCACCCTCCCATACAGGACCCGCGTTCGAGAAGTAGAGGAAAAAGCTGAAAGCGGGAACTGCCGCCCAGCACGAAGCTGGCACCCTCCCACGCGCCCCGCTGAGAAACGGAGCAAGGACAGCCGTCGCGAAAAACGCAAGGATCGGCCACCAGGGCTGAAAAATATCAAATGACATGGTCTCTAAGGGGATGAACCCCTTCCCTAAAAGTTTTGCATTGTAAAGCACGAATTTTGTTACATGCTTTACAAGATACGAATGAAGTGCATAGTTTGTAGAGAAGTCCGGCTGATCCGGACGAATATCTACTTAACATTGATTGGCCAGTCATGAGTGAGAATCCGGATCTTACCTTAAAGCAACCCCTTCCAAGCATCGAGCGCCTCCTCACAGAGCGTCCTAAATGGGGCTTCGTGAGTAATCACACTCACGTCCTCGTCTGCCTCCATCTCGATCCTGAAATGCGATTGTCCGAAATTTCCTACCGGGTAGGCCTCACGCTTCGGATCGTCCAAAAAATTATCAAGGAACTCTCTGAAGAAGGTGTCATCAAGATCGAAAAAATCGGACGACGCAATCGCTACGACATCAATCGTGAATACTGCCTTCGCCACCCACTTGTGAAACAGCACACGATCGGGGAGCTCATCGAGGTGATCACTCGCGAGGAATAGTTTCTCTGCATGAGCGAATACAACCTGCTTAAACTGCAGGAGCAAGAAGGCGTCGCGCCGTGGCGTCTCAGTCTCGCCACCTGGATTGAGTCTGCCCCGATTCAGCGGTTCGTGCTCATCGCTATTCTCGTGAATGCGGTTTCGCTGGGTCTCTATATTGATCCGACACTACTCGAAAGTCTCGACCCGCTCTGGCGCACAATCGACTGGATCTGTCTCGGAATATTCACCGTCGAAATAGCACTCAAGCTACTCGTCTACCGTCTCAATTTTTTCCGGAACGGGTGGAACGTCTTTGACTTTGTCGTCGTTGCAATTGCGCTTGTCCCGGGAAACGGAGCGCTTTCCGTCCTGCGAACCCTTCGGGTCTTACGGGTCCTCCGCGTCCTCACGGTCGTCCCAAGCCTGCGCAAAGTCGTCGCCGCCTTTATACATGCGATCCCCGGACTGAGCAGTGTTGTCGCAGTCATGGCGATCTTTTTCTACGCTGCCGCAGTCATGGGCGTCGGGTTCTTCGGGGCCACTTTCCCGGAATGGTTCGGGAGCATCGGGAAAAGCCTTTTCACGCTCTTTCAAATCATGACTCTGGAGAGCTGGTCCATGGGTATTGTGAGACCTGTGATGGAAGCACATCCCGCAGCGTGGGCGTTCTTCGTTCCCTTCATCATTCTCGCGACCTTCACAATTCTGAATCTTTTCATCGGCATCATCGTCTCGACAATGCAGGAACTCTCGATGCTCCCCGATCCAGATGCGCCGAATCCGGAAACTTACGAAATTCTTTCGCGCATCGAGACTGATTTGGCTCAGCTACGCCAGACTATTGATCAGCAGAAGTGAAGATCACCCATCGATCCGATAGATCCGCTGTACGACTACCATCCCAAGCGCCATCGCCGGCACGAAGATCAACGCCTCGGTGCGAAGGGCTCCGAGATTCGCGATCGCCGGACCGGGACAAAATCCGCCCAGCCCCCAGCCGACCCCGAAAAGAACCGCTCCAAGGATGAGATTAGACGAGATTTTCTCACCAGGATTCCCAGGCAATTTAAGTGTTCCCCGGAGGAAGAAGTAGCCGCCGCCAAAAACAAGAAGCGCCCCACCCATGACAAAAGCGAGCGTCGGATCCCAAAAACCGAAGATATCGAGAAATGCGGTGACCTTGAGCGGATCGGTCATTCCGGAGAGAGCGAGGCCCGCCCCAAAAAAGGCACCGGCAAGAAAAGTGAGGATGCCGTTTTTCATGAGGTGAGAAGGCGAAAGATTGTTACGGTGAACATTCCAGCAGCCATGAACACGACCGTCGCGACCATGGAATCACGAGCCCCCATACCCATCCCGCAGACGCCGTGTCCACTTGTGCAACCGCCACCGAGGCGAGTGCCAAAACCAACGACGATTCCGGCGATGGCGTAAACCAACCAGTTTCGACCATCGGGGACCCGGAAAATCGAAGCCTGCTCTGAGAGCTGAAAAAGAAGCCCAGCTCCGGCAATAAGCCCGAGCAAAAAAACGAGACGCCAGCTCGTCTCATTCTGTTTTGGCTTTAAGAGCCTTCCAAAAACGCCTGAGATACCGGGGATTTTTCCGGTGACTATGAGAGCGAGCAGGCTTCCACCACCGATGAGGCATCCTCCGAGAAAACCATGGAGATAGTCGGGATTCATGAAGGGATCCTACCACAGCGATCGCAATTTTGCAGGTAGAGCCGCTGGAGTGAGGTCTTCAGGCCTTTCCAATGCCTCCGCTCTGGAATTATGAAAGGCCTAAAGGCCTCACTCCAACCTATCCAGCTGCCTCCGCCACCGCGCGCGCGACCATGGGTGCCACCGCAGCATTGAGAGGAGAAGGCAGGATCTTATCAGCTGACAAATCATCGACCGCATCGGCAAGAGCGTGTGCAGCAGCCAACTTCATCTCCGGTGTAATCTGAGATGCCTGAGCATCAAGGGCTCCACGAAAGATCCCGGGAAAAGCGAGGACGTTATTCACCTGATTCGGAAAATCGCTCCGGCCAGTTCCGATGACCGCGGCTCCTCCCGCTCTCGCCTCATCCGGCATGATCTCTGGGACCGGATTAGCCATCGCAAGTATGATCGCCTCGTCAGCCATCGTTGCGACATCGTGCCGGTCGATGAGGTTACCTTTGCTGACCCCGACGAAGACATCGGCGCCCTTTAAAACATCCTGCAAACTACCGGAGCGATCCTCACGATTCGTGATTGGAAGCAGCGCTTGCTTTTGAGGATTCAAGTCATCGCGCCCACTGTGAATTGCACCCTTGCTATCGCAAATCACAATGTCCGCGACCGGCACACAAACCTTCGGATCCTGATCAATGCATTGAAGAAGCTTGGCGATTGCCGTTCCCGCGGCGCCCGCCCCGTTGATGACGATTTTCATCTCCGCTGGATCCTTCCTCACGACTTTGGCCGCATTCAACATCGCAGCAAGTAGGACAATGGCTGTCCCGTGTTGGTCATCGTGAAAAACAGGAATACCGAGATCCTGAAGCCTGTCCTCCACTTCAAAACAGCGCGGCGCGGAAATGTCCTCAAGGTTCACTCCTCCGAAAACCGGGGCAATGCGACGGACCGTTTCAATGATTTCATCCGCATCCTGAGTATCGAGACAGATTGGCCATGCATCAATGTTCGCGTATTGTTTGAACAGAACCGCCTTGCCTTCCATTACGGGAATCGCGGCAAGTGGTCCGATATTCCCGAGCCCCAGAACCGAGGAACCGTCACTGACGACAGCGACCGCGTTGCGCTTCAGAGTCAGATCACGTGCTTTTGCAGGACTGGCGGCAATCACCTCGCAGGGTTTCGCTACCCCCGGGGTGTAGGCGATCGAAAGATCATCCTGCGTTTCGATGGGGAGCTTTGAACTCACCGCAATCTTGCCACGGAGTTGTTCATGAATGATGAGAGAGCGTTCGCCGTAGTCCATGGGAATCGTGTTCTAAAGTTGTGGAGTCGATTCAAAATAGCAGAAAAAAAGGCGACCGGAATCTTTCCAGTCACCTTTTTGTCAGCGTGGATGTCAACTGAGTTTCGCAACGCCGAGAGGAACACTGAAGCGCTCGCACCAGATCCAGATTTCGTTGAAATCAGCGGGATCAAAATTGGCCGGAATGGAGTAAACTTGCTTACCTTTCTTCTTCTCCAGCTTTCCGAGCTCGGCGTTCTTCTTGTATCCGTCTTTCCCAAGGCCAACCTTTGGATCAGGAGCGCCATCAAGAGAGAAGTCTTCGCCCAGAACAACGATATAATTTCCATCGGCATCCTGTTCAATGCTTGCCCCGCCTTTGGTGACATGGTCACTTTTGCCAACAAATGTTCCCGAGGTGATGACTTCGTCGGCAAGAACACGGTCGATGGAGGCGAACGATGCGATGAAGAGAACTGCGAGGGTGATGATAATTTTCATGATCGTAATTGAGTAGATTTTGATTAGCGGCTTTCTGCCGACCCTCTTCATGACGCTGCTTGCGAGTCTTCCTTTCAATTCAACAGACAGTTTTGTCCGTTAAATTCCCGTTCTGAAATCAATTGGCTGAAACGGCATAAAAATAGACCGTCTTAAGCAAGCCACCGTGAGTTCTCTGCATTACTCTGTCATCCCCATGAAACCCTCCTCTATTTTCTGGTCGATCTTTCTCTGCGTCGGCCTCATCTCATCCTGTGTGGAAGCCGGGCCGGTCCGGGTTCTCTTCGTCGGGCACGATTCTGAGAAGCATAACAGCAACCTCTACTTCCCGATCCTCGCCAAAGCGCTGGGGCGGGATGCGATCTATTTTGACTACGTGACAACGACCGAGGCCGCCTTCGACGATACGGAATACCTCGACCTCTTCGATGCCGTCATTCTTTATGCAAACCACAAAGAGATCGACCCAGCGCACTGGGGCAATCTGAAATCCTTTATCGATGAAGGCGGCGGATTCGTGCCGGTGCACTGTGCGAGCTGGTGCTTTCAAAACATCCCGGAATTCGATCAGATTGTCGGCGGGCGCTTCGCGAGTCATAAAGCCTCGATCTTCCGCCCGAAGACAATCGCCCCCGACCACGCCGCGATCGTCGACGTCCCGGAGTTTGAAGCGTGGGACGAAACCTACAAACACTCGCGGCACAACCCGGAAGGCCGCACCGTCCTGCAAGTCCGCGAAGTCGCGGAAGATGACAACATCACTGAACCGGAGCCCTGGACCTGGATTCGCAGGCAGGGTAAAGGCCGCGTCTTTTACACTGCGTCCGGCCATGATGAGCGAGTCTGGAACCTTTCTGAGTTTCACGAACTCCTGAAGCGCGGCATTCTTTGGAGCATTGTCGACGAGCGCCTCGCCTCCTACGAAACCTTTCTTTCGCAGCGCACTCCACTCACCTACGAGAAGCGGAAGAACATTCCGAATTACGAAAAACGCACCGAGCCATTACCCTATCAGCATCCATTGAGCGCAGAGGATTCGATGGACTATCTCAGGGCGCCTGCCGATTTCACGGTTGAGCTTTTTGCGGCCGACCCGGACATCGTCAACCCAATCTACCTCGCCTGGGATGAGCGTGGTCGCCTCTGGGTCACCGAAACAGTCGACTATCCGAACGAAGTCAAACAAGGCAGTGGAAATGACACGATCAAGATTCTCGAAGACACCACCGGCGATGGCAAAGCGGACAAGATCATCACCTTTGCGGAAGGCCTGAACATTCCCACCTCACTCACTTTCTGGGACGGCGGTGTCATCGTCGCGCAGGCCCCCGACTTTCTCTATCTGAAGGATGAGGATGGCGACGATAAGGCAGACCTGAAAGAAGTCCTCTTCACCGGTTGGGGAATCCGCGACACCCACGCTGGACCTTCCAATCTCCGATACGGGCTCGACAACTGGATCTACGGAGCGGTTGGTTACTCGGGTTTCGAAGGAACGATTGGAGGGGAGGATCTTACCTTCGGTTCCGGCATCTTCCGCTTCCGCCCTGACGGATCAAAGATGGAATTCCTCCATCAATTTAACAACAATACCTGGGGACTGGGCTTCAATGCCGCCGGTGATGTCTTCGGTTCGACCGCGAACAACAATCCCAGCTTTCACGGTATTCTCCCCGCAACAATTTACGGGGGAGGAAGGCAGGGACTGAGCGCAAACATGATCGCAGATGCTCCGACCTTTCATCCGATCACCCCTAACATTCGCCAAGTCGACGCCTTCGGTGCCTACACTGCCGGGGCAGGACATGCGCTTGCCACTTCATCGAACTTTCCGGAAACGATGCGCGACCGCTCCGCCTTTGTTTGCGGACCAACGGGTAACTTGTTAGGACATTACTCTCTCACGCAAAAAGGGCATCGCTATGAGTCGAAGAATCAATTCGCAATTCTCGCCAGCGCTGACGAGTGGTTTTCCCCCGTCGCTGCAGAAGTCGGCCCCGACGGCAACCTCTGGATCGCCGACTGGTATAATTTCATCATTCAGCACAACCCGGTGCCGACCGTGGAGCGAGCCGGCTATGAGGCAGTAAACGGAGTCGGCAACGCTCACGAAAACCCTAACCGTGATCGACAGCATGGTCGCATTCACCGGTTGAAATGGAATGGAGCAGATGAATCATCCATTGATTCTCTCCACGGAGCCGACGACAAAACGCTCGTCGCCGCGCTGGGCCATGACAATCAGTTCTGGCGACTTACCGCTCAGCGTCTTCTCGTTTCGGAACGGAGAAAAGAAGCCGCACCCGCGCTCCGAAAGCTGGTTTCGAATGCTGGTATCTCCGGAATTCATGCGCTCTGGTCACTGGAAGGGCTTCAAGAACTCGACGCGAAGACCCATCAGCTCGCACTTCTCAGCAAAGACGTCAGCCTGCAAAAGAACGCGCTCCGGGCGCTCGGAAAAGACGAAGCTTCGCAGCAGCTTCTTTTTGATACCGCTTTAGTAACCTCAAAGAATCTCGCAGTGCGCCTTGAGGCATTCATCAAACTTGCACAGTTTCCGAAGAACGATGCGGTCGCCCTGGCGGTGACCCAGCTATTGAAGAATCCGGAAAATCGCTCCGATGAAGTGATCGCGGCCGCCTTGAAAGCAGCCGCCGCAAATCAGGAAGTGCAGGGGCCAGCGACCTACGGCGAGAATCTTCTTTCGAATGCCTCCTTCGAAAAAGCCACTCAAAGCGGAATTCGCCCCACTGCATGGGAAGCTAGAACCTACGAGGGGGAAGCAGCTCTACAGATCGATCCAAACATTTCCCAAAGCGGAGAGAACAGTCTTCGCATTGCCTCTCGAGCCGGAGCTGACGCCAGCATGACAATGGAGGTTTCGGTGAAGCCGAATACCGAATACCGACTCAGCGGCTGGGTCAAAACCCAGGGGCTGGCCGGCGCTCAGGGTGCTCTCTTGAATGTCCATGGAACGAAAGTTCGAACGCGCGGTCTTCGCAAACGGAACGACTGGACTCTCCTCGAGATCGAATTCAACAGCGGAGCGAAGAAGAGCGCGATCATCAATTGTCTCTTCGGCGGATGGGGCACTTCAACGGGGTCCGCCTGGTTCGATGATGTAGCACTTCAAGAGGTGATATACGAAGGCAGCGAGGACTCTTTGACCGGCAATCCCGCCAGTGGCGAGACCATCTTCAACACTCATCAAGTCGCAGCCTGCATTCGCTGCCACATGGTTGATGGCAAAGGCGAAGGCGTCATCGGTCCCGCTCTCGATGGCATCGCCAGTCGGAAGAGTCGAGATTACATTCACGAAAGCCTCGTCGATCCGGGGGCGACTCTTGCCGAAGGATTTCCGGCCCAGGTTTCACCAATGCCACCGATGGGAGTTTTGCTTAGGCCGCAAGAGCTCGCCGATATCATGGCCTATTTGATGACCCTCACAGAGCAGTGACCTATCGTGACGTCTTCAGGTGCGCGATAAGCGCGGTCCGGTCCTCTTCATTCAACAAGCCTTGAAACTCCATTTTTGTTCCAGGAGCGAAATTCTTGGGCGAGGCCAAAAATTGATCGAGCAGTTGCGGAGTCCACTTTCCCGTTTCCTTCTGCGCGAACTGGCTCAATGCGCTTGAATATTCGTAGTCCGCACCCGAAGCAATCTTGCGATCCCAGAAGCCGTCGAGTGTGGGCGCTGGAAAACCGACACGATGCATCCCCGGTGCGCCATGACAACCTGAGCAAAGGATCGAAAGCGCAGCGCCCCGCTCTGCCATGTCCAGGGTAGCGATCTGACTATCATCGACGATGTACTCGCCCCGCAATTCCATCAAACCGGCAACTTGTTCTTCACTCATGGAAACCCTGATTTTCCGATAGGCCTCCGCCTCGATGCAGGCGGCTTCAATTTCGAGGCGTCCCATCTCACGGGATAATCGATCAACGAAATCACGATCAAACAGGGAGGGATCTGAACGAAGCATTCCCAACTGGCTCAGGAATTCATGACGGTTTTCGAGGAATTCCCGAACCACAGGAACTTGCGACTTTACTGCCCGGGCGATGATCTCTTCCTGCTCCGCTCCAAGGAGGCTCATGAAACTCTTTGAAATGGCACCTCGACTCGCCGCATGTCCGCTTTTATGACGGATCGAGACAAAGCCAAAAAACTGCGCTGGTTGCCCGATCGGTATAATCTCATTATCCTCAGGCTTTCCCGTCAGCCAGGAAAATGCCTTCGCGTAAAGGTCTTCGAGTTGCTTGTGCAATTCTCGGTCTACGCTCGCTGCCTCGACCTTGATGTTTTTACCATACTCGCCGGCGCTTTCGGCATTTGCCCGCCAAGCCTTGAGAAGCATCTCCTGATCACTACTCAGCGAATCTTCAAAGGCTGCGAAAGCCGTTGCTTCAGAAATCGCCACTTCTGAATTGAGGAGCGAGAACCGCTCTCCCAGAGAAGTGATTTTCTCCCGGTCGATCGGCAGGCCAGTGTAAAGGTGATCTTCTAGCAGTGTCAGGATTTCCTCTCTTACCTCCCACCATTGGTTTAAAGGCGCCTGCTCTCTCACGACTGCCTCAGCGAACACCGTCTGCTGTTCCTTATTCGCGATCGAGTAAACTGCTCTTCCCAGTGTGCCTCGATTGGCGGCCCGACCGCTCTGGTAACGCAAGGCAACGAAACCGAAGAACTGAGCATTTTTTCCCACTGAGAGTTTCTCGTTGTCAGCAGGAGATCCTGAAAGCCAGGCAAACCCTTTCGAAGCCATTGCCGATCGGAGATCTTTCTCTCCGCGGAGCCCGCTATATTCCTCAGCACTCCAGGTATCTGCGTCTTTGCTGTCCGGCTTACCCTTCCCTCCTTTGTTTCCTTTTTGAGCCAATCCCGGAGTAACGCATACTGCAGACAAGACCACGACGAGCGACAAGAACGATATGGGGGTTTTGAAAAAATGATTCATAAAATAATGTTTTGTGAGAGTTATCGAGAGTGGTTTTGATTCATCTTTTCTTGCCTTTGCCTTTGCCTCCACCGCCCTTTTTCGCCTTCCGGATTGATGGTGGATTATCAGGATCGTAATTCGGATTTTTCTCCGGCATTTGTGCATCGACTTCTTCTAAATAGGCAAAGAGCTGATTTCCCATCGCCGCCGCTCTCTCAACCTGTTGCGTAGCAAGATCATTGGACTCCCCGATATCTTTCTCGAGGTCGAAGAGGTGTGTTTGGCCCGTTTCGTAGAAGTGCACGATTTTATATTGATCGAGTAGCAATACCGAATGTGGAGTGTCCCCCTGATAGTGAGGAAAATGAAAAACAAGTGCCTCACGGGATCTGACGACAGGCTTGTCCTCCCCTCGAAGGAGATGAGTTAGAGAGCCCCCTTCGATTGTTGAGGGGAGTGTTTCTGTGACACCCGCAAGCTCACAAAAAGTTGGGTAAAAATCGTATCCAACTACTCGCTGATGGCTCCATGTCTTGGGTGCAATTCCCGGTCCACGAATAATAAGCGGAACTCGAATTCCACCTTCCCAGACGCCACCTTTGCCCCCGCTAAGAACTCCCTTTGTTGATGACCCATTGTCTGACATGTAGATCACATAGGTATTTTCAGCGATTCCAAGTTCCTCAATACGTTCGAGGAGCTCGCCCACTCCCTGATCCAGCGCCTCACTCATCGCGGAGCGACCAATCTCCTTGGCGTTTCCTCCTGGAATCAGTTGCTTATATTTCTCCACCAGATCCGCCGGCGCGTGTTCAGGATAGTGCAGAGCATGATAAGACATCTGGATGAAGAACGGCTTTCCCGCCTTCGTCGATTTTTCCATCAAGTCCATCGCCCGACCGCCCATCCCGAAGATGTCGACGGGGTTCGGCTCAACAAAGGGAGCTGCTGCTTCATTGCCCGTGTCCCCATCGCTCTCGTCGTAGCCATGACCGTCCGGTCCACCACCGCCAATATGCCATTTACCATAATGCGCCGTGGTATAACCAACCGATTGAAGAAGCTCACCAATCGTTATCTCGTCCGACTCGATGCCTCTTCGATTCTGAGGCGGGATCAGTTTAAAGCCGTCCGCTGCCCTCATTGATGGGGCTGCTTTCGTCCAATGGCACTGAGCGGGACTCTTCCCCGTCTGCAGGCTAATTCGTGTCGGCGCGCAAACAGAAGCCGGTGAATAAGCGGCGCTGAATCGCATCCCCTCTTCGGCAAGCCGTGCGATATTCGGAGTCTCAATCACCCGACTCTTCGAAGAGGGCATCTCGGGATGCATCTCGCAAGAGAGCCCGTTCCACGACTGATCGTCGGAGAGGAGAAAGAGAAAGTTAGGTTGAGCAGAAGCAAACGAGCTTGCTGTTAGAGCAATGCTCAAAGAGAGGAATAATTTCATAGAATCCGTGGCTTGATACAGCACATCAAACCACGGAATTCTTTCAGAAGGGTTTCTCCCGGATTACACCGATGAAATGTTTTCGTTCAGTTTCCGAAGGAACAGCGCAGCACGACAGCTAGTCATCCGACTTTCCGCGACCACTCTTGTCATAAGAGGCGGGCAGTTCCTTATTCCACGCCTCAAGTTTCGCTGTCATTTCCGAGAGAACCTCGGGGAATTTATCAGCAAGGTTACTGCTCTCGGACGGATCTTTTGAAAGGTCGTAGAGCTCCGGCATGTCACTGCGTTTACGCGGAAGGTGCAGTTTCCAATTTCCATCCCGCATCACCGGAGGAGATTTGGGATTACTGTCCTTCCAGAAAAGAGGACCGCTTCTCTCGCGACTCTGACCCATCCAGATATCAGAGACGTCTTCGCCATCGAGATCGTTAGGTAGCAATTCAATACCCACAATTTTTGCGAGCGTCGGCATCCAGTCGATAAAGGAAAGAATGCTTTCCTCATCGATATGGCCTGCTTTGATATGTCCGGGCCAACGAACGATGAACGGAACCCGGGTACCGCCTTCATAAAGCTCATGCTTTCCACCGCGAAGTTCCCCTGCGTAGCCAAGCATATTGTTAGAGTATTCCCTTACCCCCTTTTTCCCAAGGACAACGGGAGCCGGGCCATGATCACTGGAAAAAACAAGGATCGTGTTATCGCTGAGGCCCAACTCTTCGAGTGTCTTCATGATGCATCCCACATTGAGATCGAGAGAGTAGACATCGGCCAGATATTGATTCATCGAGTCATCAAGGTCTCCCCCGATTTCAAGACACTGATCGAACTTATGCTGCATCGTTTCTGAAAACGAAGATCGATCCACTTTCTCATCGGCGAACTCTTGCGCAAGCGAATCGGCGACATGAACGGGGAAGTGAGTACTGTGACCCCAGATATTCACGTAGAAGGGTTCGTCTTTATTCTCGCGAATGAAATTCTCGGCGGCCTTGAAGAGTTTTGCATCGCGCCCTTCCGGATCGTCGTGATCACCGCCAATCACCTCAATCGTCTCAAGACCATAAGTGCCTTCGCTTTCATCAGGACCAATATGCCATTTGCCAAAATGTCCGGTTCGATAGCCTTTTTCGTTTAACAGTTCGGTGATCGTCGTTCGATCTCCGAACCCGTAGTCAGCTGCATATTTTTGGTATCGGGCAGGATAGATGCCGGTCATCAATCCTGTCCGGCTTGGATTACAGGTCACTCCTGTCACATAGAACTGAGAAAACCTCGTTCCTTCAGCCGCGAGCTGATCAAGGTTGGGCGTCCGCGCATAGGGATGCCCATAGCAGCTAAGGTCGCCATATCCCAAGTCGTCGGCAAACATGAAGACAATGTTTGGCGGCCTAGCTTCTCCGACTTCCTGAGCCGAAAGCTCAAGGCTTCCGGTCAGGCAAAGAGCAAAGATGATCGAAGTTTGTACGGTTAGCTTTTTCATGATAGGGATTTTTCTCGAAAGAGAACAAACGAATACTCCCAGCTCTCCTGAAATAGGCCGCCAATTCTCTAAATCGCGATGCTCGCTCGAATCCACGTAACGGGCTCGCTTCCCGGATCACGCGATCAATGCCGACAATTCTTTGCACGGAAATAAACCACACTCTAGTCTCGAAATGCGAATGAAGAATCTCCCTTCAAACCCAAACTCTGTGGAAAGCGGCTTGTTAGCGGGTTGCCATCTTTTTCTCTCTTTGCTCGCCATCATAGGAGCTTTTGTTCCCAGACCAGTGATCGCCACGGAAAAGGCCAAACCGGACATCGTTGTCGTCCTTTGCGATGACCTGAATCCGTTCTACACCGGATTCGCCGGAGATCCTGACGCTGAGACACCGAATCTCGATGCTCTCGCCGCAGAGAGTGTTGTCTTTACTCAATGCTACACCGCGAGCCCGGTTTGCATGTCGTCGCGCACGGCTATCGTCACGGGTCTCTATCCTCACAACACCGGTGCGTGGGGAAATGCTAACGAGCTCTTTGTTCCCCCAACGCTGACCTCTCTCTTCTCTGATTTCAAAGCAACGGGCTATGCGACCTCCGTCATCGGAAAGACGCACTGGTTCGCGGGGAGAGGGTTCCGTTCCCAGTTCGATAGTCTCGACGACTACTACAAAGGGATCGGGGTCGATCACATTCGGGAAGTAGCGACAACTTTCTCGAGTCGAAATGGAAAGGGCCGCTACCAGGATTTTTTACAAGAGATCGGAAAGTTCGAGGCTCAGTCTGCCGACCTTACCGAGCGGCTCGCAACGAATCAATACGTCGCCCGCAAAAGTCTCCTGAAACCCGACGAATCTTGCGACTGGATGATGACAGACCTTGCGCTGGAGTATTTCTCCAATGCACCCACAGATGAGCCTTTCGCGATGATGGTCGGCTTTTCGAATCCGCACTCTCCTTTTGATCCCGCAGGGAAATATGCGGACCTCTACGACCCGGAATCTCTCGATTTGAGAGCAAACGTTTCTCCATTCAAAAAGTACGGCACTGATTACGACCTTGCCGAAATCAGGAAAGCGCGCGCCGCTTATCTCGGGAAGATCAGCTTTCTAGACGATTTGTTAGGGAAACTGGTCACCGCCCTCAAAGAGCGGGGAAACTGGGACAACACAGTCCTCGTTTTCACCGCCGATCACGGCATGGCTGTCGGCGAGCATCGCAATATCGCGAAAGGACAATTCTGGGAGGAAGTCTCTCGCGTCCCCATGGTCATGAGAATCCCGGGCATAACTGCAGAAGGAATAAGCTCCGATGCGCTTTGCCAAACGATCGATCTCTATCCAACTCTCATCGAGTTGGCGGGAGGCGTCACTTCACCCCATGTCCTCGGTCGCTCACTTGCCCCGATCATCGCCGGGGAAACAGACTCGGTGCGGGACGCGGTTTTTTCTGAGATTCAGCACGACGGAATTCTCGACTACATGGTCCGAACCGATCGATACAAATGGTTCACCGATAAAGGAAGGGAAGAGCTCTACGATCTTGGGGACGATCCCTTTGAGCAAACCAACCTCATCGGCTTGGAAGAGCACCACAAAGTCTCAGCTCAAATGCGCGATCGGCTCAGGACCTTTCTCATGACCGAACAGGTGAATCACGCAGCCGGTTATGAACCGATGGCGGAGCGAGTCAAGAAAGCGAACGAGTCACGCTCCCCCAATGTCCTGCAAACTAATTCATCCGCTCCGATCGAGACAATCTACAGCAACGACACGACTCATATTTTCTCCTGCCTTCGCCCCGAAGTCCGTCGCGAATCCGCTTTCACCGACGAGTTGCTCGCCAAATCGATCACCGAAGCGGCCGGGGTTGATGCTCACTTCTTGCAACCCGGCCTTGGTTGGATCCCTTGGTGGAAATCCGAAATCTACTCGCCTGCGGAGCACTACCGTTGGCTGCAGGAGACCCACGGAGTGAAGGGCGTCGATAAGATTGGACAATACCTTCTCGACGGAGGCGACATGCTGGAGACGCTGGTGAAGACCTGCGCAACAATCGGCGCAAAACCTTTCCTCAGCTTTCGTCTCAACGACGGCCATCACACCCGCGATTTGGTGGAAACCCTCGAACGCGGCAGACCGAAGCAAACAATGTCACGCCATTACTGGGACAACTATGAGCGGTTTCGAATCGGCTCCGATCTGGAAAATTGGGACGAGGCGGTCTTTGATTGGGCCATCCCGGAAGTGAGAGATCACAAGTTCGCGCTCATCGAAGAGGCCTGCGCCAACTACGACCTCGCCGGACTGGAACTCGACTTCCTGCGGCACTGGGTTCGTTTCAAAAGTGATCTTCCGGAAGAAGAACGTCGGGAGATCACGACCAACTTCGTTCGACGGATTCGGGAAATGCTCGATCGAACCGCCGCCACCCGGAATCTCCCACCGCGCCAACTTTGCATCCGCGTTCCCGCAAATCCCAACGTCCGCCCCGAACAGGGTATCGATCTCGCTGCACTCGTTGAAGCCGGAGTCGAGATGATCAATCTCTCGAACAGCTACTTCACCTGGCAGGATGACAGCGTCGCCGCCGCGCGCATGGAGGCCGGGAAAGACGTCTCCATTTTCCTGGAGATGACGCATTGCACAATGACTGGCAAAGCCACCAACGGGAGTGGCACGCAGCCATTTCTGAGAACGACTGATGAGCAATTCTACACCACGGCAACGATGGCGTATGAGCAAGGAGCAACCGGTGTGAGCCTCTTTAATTTTCCCTACTATCGCTACCACGTCACGGATGACATCGGCCCCTTTCATGAACCGCCTTTTCATGTCATTCCGAAGCTGAAAGACCGCGACTTTCTCAGCCGGCAAACCCCTTCCTATTTTCTCAGCTCAGGAAGAAAAGATCGAATCCTCGGCGAGCGCACGCTTCCGGCGATCATGAACCGGCGAGAGGATTACGTTTTTGAAATGCCGGTCTCTCAAACAATGGACATCACCACTGATGGCATTCTGAGACTTAGGTCCGATGAAAACATCGAGGATCGCGAGTTCAAAGTATTGTGCGGCGACCATGTCCTCGAAGAGATTGAGTTTGTCGATAAACCTCTTCCACATTCCTACGACGATGCCTGGCTGGGGACGGCGGAAAACACGCGCTGCTTTTCCCTTCCCAAAGAGGCGCTCGACGGCAAAGAAGCGGTCAGCATCACGATTCGGGTTCTTGCCGGAATCCGTGTCCGCCTAATCTACATGGATCTCACTTTTCCAAAAACCTGACAACGAACTCAGTCATTTCGTCTTCCCGCGTTCGAATTGAAACCTGGCCGCCGTGCGCGACGACAATTTCTTTGACGAGACTCAGTCCAAGACCCGTTCCGTCCCCGGAAGAAGGCATGCGCTCGAAGCGCTCAAAAAGACGTTCGTGATCTGACCCGCTGATCACTTCCCCCGTGTTCGCAATCGTCCATTCGATCCCATCACCAACACGACTGAGACAGGATTCAATTCTGCCTCCCCGGTCATTGTATCGGACAGCATTGCTGAGCAGATTGTGAGCGACTCGCTGAAGCATGATGGCGTCTCCTTCTATTTTGATCCCGGGTTCGATCTCACTTTGAATGGAAATCTCTTTCTCCTCTGCGAGGAAGCTTGCGTCTTCCATCCACGTTTCAAGCAGCGCACTCAGATCGAGTGGCTCCGAGCTCATTTCAAGACGACCGGCGTCAGCACGCGCCAGCAAAAGAAGGCTTTCCAGAATTGCCCCCTGCCTTCCCGTCTGTTCGAGAAGGTCTGAGAACACCTCCTGAGCCTCCTCTTCACTTCTCACCGAAGACAAGCCGCGCTCGAGAGTGCCTCGCATAATCGCGAGGGGTGTCTTCAGTTCGTGAGAAGCGTCAGCACTGAAACGATTTGCTTGATGAAAGCTCCGTTCAAGACGCTCTAACATTGAATTATACACTTCAATAATCCTCGCAAACTCAATGTCAGCGTTTCCAGCTTCAAGACGTTGATCCAAATCTCTCACCGAGAGGCTTCCCATGTCTTTTTCGAGAACGCGAATCGGTCGAAGCGCCTTCCTTCCCAGCCACCAAGCCCCGAGGGCTATCATCGCCAACGCTGCAGGAAGCGCGATGAGAAACGCTTTCCCCAGTTGGATAACATCCTGTGAGAACTGATCGAGGTCAGCTCCGCTCGCGAGAATAACATCCGCGTTTCGAAATACGCCGATACGATAACGACGATGGTTGTGGTTGACGGTGTAAAATCGGGGCTTATACACCGGCCTTAAACGGCGCTCCGGTGGGGGTGCCCCCGGCTTTGGACTGACCACTACGAGTTCCGGCTGCGACTCCATGACTTCGTCAGACGCTGGAAACCGGGTCGGGTCCAATCCGTCAGGCCATCCGGACGAAGCGGAGACCGGTTTTCCATTTCGATTCAATATATGAAAGAAACGATAGGGGGCGACTTCGGATCCCACCATGCTCACTAGGGTTTCCTCCTGCCGCTCAATGATGACGCCGGGCCCGGATCGACTTGCAAAGCGAAATCCAAAGTTCGACAACTCCTGATCCAGTGAGCTCACTCTCGATTGAGAGAGCGCAGCCCAGGCAACGAGGCCAAAGACGAGAAGAACAAGGCCTGACAGACCCATCGAAATCAAAGCAAGGCGAAAGCGAAAAGAACGTCGCTTCATGGCTTTTCCTTCATCCGATAACCGACCCCGCGAACCGTATCGATCAACTTCGCCTCACCGGGCTCCTCGATCTTCTTCCGTAAACGAGTCACCGCGACATCGACCATGTTTGTCCCCGTATCGAAGTGCGTGTTCCAAACGTGTTCACAAATTTGAGAGCGGGAGAAAACACGACCCGGAGAGCGCATCAGATACTCCAGCAAAGCGAACTCCCGCTGGCTCAGTTCAATTTCACGATCCCCGCGCTTCGCTTCGTGCTTGATGAGATCAAGGGAAAGATCATCGATCTGAAGAACCGTCAATGCTGTTCCCGACGATCGTCGCAAGAGCGCCTGGAGCCGCGCGACTAACTCTTCCACAAAGAATGGTTTCGTGAGGTAGTCATCCGCCCCGAGGTTCAACCCCTCGATTCGTTCATTCAGCTCGTTGCGCGCCGTGAGAAGAATGATTGGAATCGTCACACTGCGTTCCCGCAGACTCCGAAGGATGCTCAGCCCGTCCCTGCCCGGGAGCATGATGTCGAGCAACATCGCGTCGAA
>JARGOD010000036.1:20270-43138 GCA_029210205.1 Verrucomicrobiales bacterium
GGATGCTCAGCCCGTCCCTGCCCGGGAGCATGATGTCGAGCAACATCGCGTCGAAGGATTCTGTTGTCGCCAGCTCAAACCCCTCTTCGCCAGTGCGGCACACAACGACAACGAATCCCGATTCTTCAAGACCTGACTGGATGAACCCGGCAATCTGAGCCTGATCTTCGACGACGAGGATTCGCATGGGTGACTATCTTGGGTCGCGAGGCTCTTTTTTGCCACCTTTTCTTCCCTCACCCTTTCCTTTACCGCCGTCTCGTCGCGGCGGTCGCGGACCTTTATCCGGTCGGCGTTCGTGAACTTCCTCACGAATGGTTCCGTCAGGATCAGTGAAGGTGAAGCCCACCCCACCCGAGCTTTGGCTGCGATAGTCGATTGTCCCTTCCCTGCCGTTCACTTCATAAGTGAGCTTGTATCCATCAGCGAGATTTCCTTCGAAGGCGGTGATCTCCGCGCCGCGAAGTGGTTGCAAATGCGGTCGGACTCCTCGTGTCGAAGGACGATCTTCCAAGTCGGCCTGCCCACGGAAATAGGACATGACGTAAGGCGGCTTCAACTCACCGACATAGCGATAGTTTCCTTCCTCATCAAAGTAGCCGTGACAGTCATCGAGCGGTTTATCCGTTGATGGATCAGCGAGATAGATGGGATACCCATCGAGACCGAACGCCACCGGATTCCCTTTTCCGACTATCTCTTCCAGATGAGCAGGCGCGATGTGATAATGATAGTCATCTGCTCGTCCACAGTGCCCACCCCACTCATCCAACTCACCGCCAGCGTAGGCGTCTTTACCGCTCTGGGTGAGCGCATGAAAAATTGGAACTCCGTTCACGGCAATCGCGATCGGTCCCATCAATGTCAGCTCACCGGGTTCCTCCAAATACTGAGGCCGAAGCGGTAGCTTAAACCGATTCTTCCCCGTGAAGTCATGAGGGATCGGCACCTGCTGTTGCCAGGCCGTGATGCCAGCCATCATCGGGTGATCCGGAAGTCCGTTGCCTTCCACATAGAGAAATTCCTCGTCCCAGGAAATACCCAGCGTTTCCTGAAACGGGGCAAAAGACTGCGCGAGCTTGGGAACTTCTCCTCCGGGATTCTCCAAAGTGCGCTCTCCCGGGAAGGTCGCAGTGAAGGGTGCCAGATTCGGCACTGCCGCCGCGACAGCGATCGGAATCACGACCACGCTGGTCAGCATCAGAACAGAAAGCGCTGCCCAGTCTCTCACCCTGACACTTAACCTTACCCTGTTGGGTCGATGACCGAACCCTGTTGCTTCTTCATTCATGATCGTGAGGGGTAAAAGTTGTTCAGCGATTCGACGCATCGATTTTCCCACGAGGCCATTCCCGGGGCATAGGATCACCGTTGGGAGGACTCGCGATTACCTTTCGGAAGAGGACCGTATTATCGAGCGCAAGATCTTCAGTCCAGATCCACTTTGCGCCTGCGAAGTCGTTTTCATAAAAGGGATCTTTCGGTCCGACCGACTCCTCTGTGTGCTCAACCGCATTTGCCCAGGCACTGTCATCAAAATCGATTTCAAACCAGTCTTCCGGTATCGCTGTATGCTTCGTTTTTGGATTCTGCATGTCACGATCGACCGGACCATGAAAAAAGCTCTTCGCTTTCCAGGTGGCATCCGTCAAAGTCCCGTCTCCGAACTTCAGGATGAACCCGCCGTCGCCTAGATTCGTGTCATTGTATTCGAGGCCAGTGACAGGATCCGCATTGTCTTTCGCCATCACCGCGATCGTCATTGGATACTCCGGCAAGATATCCACGGAGATTACGTTGTGCGGGATGAAGGAAATCGAATCGACCGCGACGAGGTTCCCGTTGAGGTAAAGCTTGAACCAGTTGTCCGCATAGATCGTCGCCTTCACCGTGTTGGAGATGCGCGGTTTTGCGATTTTTGGCCCGCCAACTTTGCCCTTGCCGGGCTTCTCCTGACGCGGCTTCTCTTTTCCTTGCGCGGAAAGTTTTGATGGCGACACGGAGGCAATAATCAACCCAAAAAGGGCGGCGGAGAGAAGGGTTACTCGAGTTTTCATGAAGGCTGGCTATCTTGCCTCATTCTATGTAACCACCAAATCATGTCGCTTCGATTACTCGCAGATTACAAAATTGTAATTCAGAGGCCCGGACACAAAAAAGCCCGCTTCGATTAAAAGCGGGCCGTTTAACGAGATGGAAAGTGGCTCGACCCAGATTTGAACTGGGGACACAAGGATTTTCAGTCCTCTGCTCTACCAACTGAGCTATCGAGCCATTCCACCCGTGCGAAGCTCCGTCAGCCGGATTTTCGCGGGGAGGAAAGTAATACCAGTCAAAATCGGAAAAACAACCGGAAAATGACAGGTTTTCGGGGGCCTACAAAGGCTTCACCGCAATGCGCTCGTAGTGAGTCACACTGTCAGGATCATGAGCCTGGATTCCAAAGGTGCCGCTGCTGAGCTTACGATCTGGAGAGTTCTTAACTCCCGGGCCGCCTTCCGGCTCGGTGTAATCGACGGTAACCTCGCCGTTCACTTTCAGCGTGATTTGCTTTCCTTTGACGATGATGTCGTAGTCGAACCACTCTCCGTCTGTGCTTGGGGCCGCTTCGCGCACTTCAAACTCGCCTCCCTTGGGGGGATCCTGGCCTTCGGCGAGGACGACGACATTTTTAACCCCGTAGAGACTACCGGTCTTTTTGGGATCTTTCTGGGTTGAATTGACCTGGCACTCGTAGCCTTTGTCGGGCCAGCCTTCATCTTGATAGGCAGTATGGAAATAAACCCCTCCGTTAGCTCCCGGGAAAGTCTTGGCGCGAACCTTGAGATGGAAGTCTTTGAAATCGGCTCCATTGACATCACCAGTGTAGAAGAGGTGACTCTTGCCACCATCGACAACGAGCGTCCCATCGGAAACGCTAAATGATTCTGGAGCTTCTTTGGACGGGGTCCAACCGTCGAGATTTTCGCCATTGAAGAGCTCGACGAAACCGTCATTGGCTTCAGCAGGAACGTCTGCAGAAGGCTTCTCTTCCGTGCAGGAAGTCATCGCGAAGGAAACGAGAGCGATCAAGACCGCTGGAATGAGGATTCTTTTCATAGTTGCCATTAGACAGTCTCAAAAGCTTGATGCAAGCGCACAAATGCGCCCCCTTCTGACGATTCAGGATGACAGAATCAGGAAAATATCCATTTGCGATTCGCGCTCCCAAGTCCTTCTTTTCAAGCAATGTCCGCCCCCTCCCTAAAAATCGGTCTCGCAGGCTTCGGCAACGTTGGTGCCGGCGTTTACAAAAACATTGAGAAGAACCGTCATCTTCTTCGCGAACGAACGGGTCGGGATATCACGGTGAGCCGGATTGCGGTGAAAGATCTCTCAAAGGCGCGGCCGATTGAGCTTCCTGCTGACATCGTCACGACCGATCTCGATGCCTTGACTTCAGATGACGAAATTGACGTTATCGTTGAGCTGATCGGAGGGATTGATCGCGCGTTCGAACTTGTAAAAACCTCGCTTGAGAGCGGCAAGGCTGTCGTCACGGGAAACAAAGCTCTCCTCGCCGAACGCGGTCAGGAACTCTTCGCGATTGCCGAGAAACATGGCAAGCCGATCTACTACGAGGCAGCAGTGGCAGGTGGCATACCGATCATCAAAACAGTGCAGGAATCACTGATCGGAAACCACATCCAATCCGTGGTCGGAATTATCAACGGAACGTGCAACTACATCCTCACCCGTATGTCCGAAGCGGGACTGGGCTACGAAGAGGCTCTCGGCGAGGCACAAGCGCTCGGGTATGCGGAAGCAGATCCGACTTTAGATGTGAATGGGTGGGATGCGGCACACAAAGCGATCATTCTCGCTTCTCTCAGCTACGGCTGCTGGGTCCCCTGCGACCAGATCCACGTCGAGGGAATCGAAAATGTCACGGCGACCGACATTGAGTTTGCGGACAAGCTCGGATACTCGATCAAATTGCTCGGCATTATCCAGCTTCACGAAGAGACCGGCTCGATTGAAGTGCGGGTGCAACCTTCGCTAATCGCGAACGACCACATTCTATCTTCGGTTAAAGGAGTCTTTAATGCGATCATGGTGCAGGGTGATATCGTTGGAGAAACCCTTTTCTATGGTTCAGGTGCAGGGCAGGATCCCACCTCAAGCTCCGTCATTGCCGACATCGCGGATGCGTCGAACGACATTGATAACAGTGACGGGTCCGGCTTCGTCACCCACGGACTTTACGGCAAGCCCCTTCCAATTGATGAAACCGTTTCGAAATACTATCTCCGTGTCGAAGCCGAAGACCGTCCGGGCGTTCTTGCTCGCATCGCAACAGTCCTTGGAAGCCACGACATTGGAATCCTCTCGGTGATTCAACCAGAGGACCACGATGAGAAATATGCTCCAATCGTTCTCATGCTTCACTTCGCCCCGTTCGGAAAAGTCCGGGAGGCTATCAGTGAAATCAACGCGATGGACTGCATTCGCGTTGAGCCGATTTTTCTACGTGTCGAAGATCTGGGTTGACCAACTCCGCTGAATTTCCCGTTTTAATCCCCGAAAACTCCCCTAGCTTTCATCATGCAATTTGTTTCGACACGAGGCGGCTCTGATCCCGTCGGATTCTTCGACGCTTTCGCGAACGGTCTCGCCCCTGACGGCGGACTTTACGTCCCCAAGAATCTCCCCCTCCTTCCGAGCGATCTGATCATTGACGACGCGCTCCCCTACCCAGCGCTAGCGTGGGACATCCTCGGACTCTTCGACTCGGACCACGACGGAGACCATCTCATCGAACTGGTCGATAAGAGCTACGGAGATTTCAGCGACACGATGAGCGCTCCGCTTCAGCAACTCGCCGAAAACCTTTTCGTTCTCGAACTTTTCCACGGACCGACTCTCTCGTTCAAAGATTTCGGGCTTCAGCTAATAGGAAATCTCTTCGAAGAACAGATTGAGCGAACCGGTCAAACGATCAATGTCCTCGGTGCTACCTCAGGCGACACCGGCTCCGCCGCGATCCACGGCCTCGCGGGCAAAAAAGGCGTGAATGTCTTCGTCCTCTATCCGAAGGGACGGATCTCGAAATTGCAGGAGCGTCAGATGACCTGCACCGGGGCGAATAACATTTTCCCGATCGCAATCGAAGGCAGTTTCGATGATGGTCAGGCTATCGTAAAAGAACTCATGGGTGACCTTGCGGTAAAGGAGAAGCTCAGCCTTTCGGCGATCAATTCGATCAATATCGTCCGTGTTCTTGCGCAGGCAGTCTACTACGTTCACGCCTACATGCAGTTACCTCCGGAGAACCGGGACGATGTCAATTTCGTGGTTCCGACTGGAAACTTCGGCAATATTTTTGCGGGTTGGATGATTCATCAGATGGGTCTCCCAGTGGATGAATTCGTTGTCGCAACCAACCAGAACGACATTCTATATCGCCTCTTCAACACCGGTGAATACACTCCCGAAAGCGTGAACCCAAGTCTTGCTCCGAGCATGGATATTCAGGTTGCCTCCAATTTTGAGCGTTTTCTTTACTACCACAACGAGAAGAACGCCGATGCGACTCTCAGCCAGATGGCTGAATTCATGGGAAGTGGTTCAATTAAGGTTCCGAACTTCAATGCGAGTAACTTTTCAGCGTCGATGAGCACGGACGAGGACATCATCGCTAACATCAAACGGGTGAAAGAAGATTACAATTATATCGTCGATCCTCACACTGCGTGTGGATTCCAGGACCTCGACAGCACGAAGACTCATGTCGTGCTTGCGACGGCACATCCGGCGAAGTTCCCTGATGTGATGAAGAAAGCCCTCGGTGAGGCTCCGACCGAAGATTCTCTTGAGGCACTCAAGAAGAAGAAAATCGTGAACTACGAAGTCGAGGCGACACCTGATGCGGTGAAGAAGTTCATCGAGGATCACAAAGCATAAAAGTGAGTGCGTGAAAGGTGGCACTGGCGCCTCGCCAGTAATTCGGAACAAACCACCGGCGAGACGCCGATGTCACCTTATCAGCCCACTAACCTGCCGATGCAGTGTCCATCGCGGCTTTGACTTCGGTCTCGACTTCGGCGTAAAGCGCTTCGTCGTTCTTGAGGACTTCCTTGGCAGCATCACGGCCCTGAGCCATCTGCGAACCTTTGTAGCTAATCCATGACCCACGCTTCTGGAGGACTTCGTGCTCGATTGCAAGATCGAGGAGCGAACCAGCTGCAGAAATCCCTTCGTTAAACATGATGTCAAACTCGGCTTCGCCATAAGGGGGAGCCACTTTGTTCTTCACGACCTTCAACTTGGTTCGGTTACCAGTCACCGATCCATCGGACGATTTGATGCTACCGGTCCGACGAATGTCGCAACGAACGGAGCTGTAAAATTTAAGGGCACGACCACCGGGCTGTGTCTCGGGACTCCCGAACATGACGCCAACTTTCTCACGTATCTGGTTCGTAAAGATGACAACAGTTCGGGCCTTGGAAATGATTGCGGTGAGTTTCCTCAAGGCAGCGCTCATGAGACGCGCCTGAGCACCAACCGTGGCATCACCAATTTCACCATCAAGTTCCTGACGCGTCACGAGAGCCGCAACTGAGTCGAGGACAATCACATCGAGGGCATTGGAACGAACGAGCGTCTCAACAATACGAAGCGCCTCTTCACCGGAGCTCGGCTGCGAGAGGAGGAGGTTATCCAAATCAACACCAAGTCTCTTCGCATACTGAGGATCGAGGGCGTGCTCGACATCCACAAAGGCAGCAAGTCCACCTGCCTTCTGGGCCTGAGCAACCGCAGTCAGGGTCAGCGTCGTTTTACCGGAAGACTCGGGACCATAGACTTCGACAATTCGACCTCGTGGAAATCCGCCGGCACCCAGAGCCCGGTCAATAATTAGATTCCCGGTCGGAATGACTTCGACGTCGAGGTGAGTATCCGTCCCCAGTCGCATGATCGCTGCCTCACCAAAATCTTTCTGAATTTGCGAGATAGCGAGATCAAGATTTTTAGCCCGTGCTTCGGCGATACGGTTCGTTTCTTTGTCGTTGCTTTTGGAGGAGGCTGCCATCGAGTTGCGTGGATCAGGTTTGTCTGACTTCGCAGTCTTACTACGTGTAGACTTTGAAGCCGTAGTGGTTTTTGAGGAGGAAGATGGTGATTTTCGAGAAACCGAGGACTTTGCGGTGGAATCCGGAGTCTTTTTTGGATTTTCAACAGGATCAGAACCTCCGGTGGAAGGTGCCGTTTTAGGAGAAGCTACGTCTTGAGCAGTGCTCTCAGTAGCTTCGTTGTCTTTAGGAGATAGCAGTTCAACCATAATATGCCAAAGGATTTCAATGACAATACAAAAAGGTGTTCGAAAGTCCAGTAAAAAAGTGAACACTTTAATTTCTGCGGATTTATCGGTGTGAATTTGATTTCAGACTCAGGCTGTTGAATGATGGCACCACGCCAAATCCGGCCACCATTTTCATGCGCATTTTATCCGGCATCCAACCCAGCGGAAGACCTCACATCGGGAATTATTTCGGCATGATGCAGCCTTCTATCGCTCTTCAAAACGAAGGCGATGCTTTTTACTTTATCGCGGATTTCCACTCACTCACTTCGACGCATGATCCGGAGCAGTTGCGCCGGAATGTTCTCGATCTCGCGATCGATTTTCTCGCGAGCGGTCTAGATCCAGAGAAAGCTACCTTCTGGAAACAGTCAGATGTTCCTGAAGTCACCGAACTTTCCTGGATCCTGAGTTGTGTTACCCCAATGGGTATGCTGGAGCGTTGCGTTTCCTATAAAGACAAGATTGCACAGGGCATCTCGCCTTCTCACGGCCTCTTCGCTTATCCTGTTTTGCAGGCAGCAGATATCATTCTCTTTGATTCAAACGTCGTTCCCGTTGGAAAAGATCAGAAGCAGCACCTTGAACTCACACGCGACATTGCAAACAAGTTCAATGATCGCTACGGGGAGGATCTTCTGGTCGTTCCCGAACCTCGAATTCGCGAGTCGGCGGCCACCGTCCCGGGACTGGACGGTCGAAAGATGAGCAAGAGCTACGACAATACGATCGAAATATTCGAGGAGACTGAGAAGAAGCTTCGCAAGAAGATCATGAAGATCGTGACCGACTCCACTGCAGTAGAAGATCCAAAAGATCCCACTGACAGCTACATCGTGCAGCTCTACCAACTCTTCGCAACAACGGAACAAGTCTCGGAAATGGAGGACTCATTTCGTGCTGGCGGAGAAGGATACGGCTATTACAAGCAAGCCCTCTTCGAAAGCATTCGCGATCACTTTGCTCCAATGCGCGAGAAGCGGGAGGCACTGCTTCAGGACACTGGCTACGTCGAGGATGTGCTGGCCGAGGGCGCGAAAAAAGCGAGAGAACAGGCACAGGAAGTGATAGAGCGGGTTCGCTCAGCCGTGGGGATTCGTCCATAGCAATACTCAGGGGAAGATCAAGAGCACTCGGACTATTCTCATTCTCCGCCCGCACGGACACGGGCAACTAACTGACAATCAATCGAAGAATTCAGAGGCATCGACCGGAGGCTTGCGCTTTGGCTCCTCTTCCACAGGCGCTTCCTGAGGTTCTTCCATGGTTTTTGGAGAAGCTTTCTCAACCGCGACTTCTTTCGGCTTTTCCACTACCGGAGGAAACACCGCACCCGGCTCGAGTACCGTGATCTGATCCGGGCGCGTCAACTTAATCTGCGGATTGTCCTGATAAATAGAAATCGCACCTTCGACGGCGATGCGCTTGCCATCGAAGAGTTCGAACGGCTCGCCGTCCGGAAATTGTTCAAGATCACTTTTGAAGGTCACGAGAAAGAAATCAGCACCCTCAAATTTTACGAAGTTGGCTCCCGACGATGATTTCGTTGAATCGATCGTCTCGCCGTAGACGATGACTTTTTGCCCTTCCTTAGCAATAAGCGCCCCGGTCTCAGTCGCGGCGAGGTAAATGTTCAGATCCTCTTCGCCAAAGAGTTGGGCAGAAGCGGAAATAAGACTCAAGAGTAAAAGACGCGTCACTGTCATGGAGACTGATAATCAGGGTTATGGATCGACTTCACCGTGCCGTCGGCGTAAACCACCGCGATTTCCTTCACATCCGACGGGGCAATTTCCTGAATCACGATCACAGAGTCAGCGATGGCATCGAGAACGGGACGATCATGCGAAACAATCTCAAAGGCAACGGACTGACCTTTTTCATAGGGACTTTGGAGTGCATCCTTCAGCTCTTTCCCACCGATAAACCGACCTGATAAATCATCCCATTCCAGCGGGTAGCGTCCGCGATTTACCCGCGAGTAGGCCTCGCAGGCCAGAAAGAGGCTCGAACCGCGCGCCTGACTTTCCTCGCGCTGGCTCGCATTCAATTCAGTCTGCCACATTGAGAACGCAGGAAACGAAAGCGAAATGATGCTCAGAAGAATTGGGAAAGACAGCATCGAAAAATATCCGACCGCTATCCCGAGAGTGGCGAGTCGACGTCCCCTCATTTCTTTCTCAGAAGTGTCATAGCGGGCGACATGACCGCAGACGGCACCAGCAGCAGCCAGGAAGAGACCAACCACGAGCCCTAGACTCAAAAAACCCATGATCGCAAGAATCGCACTGGCAATCGCGGTTCTGGACCAGTGATCCGGGGTTTTTGCAGGCGTAGAAGTCTGAGTCATTTCAAAACGTCTAAATCATTTATCATGACGAGCCCTCAGAAGAAACTCCAATCTCACTTCGCGGCGGGATTCTTGAAAAGAGAAACGTAATGATTAAGAAAGCAACGGTAGCCAGAAAAGCGCCATAATAGAGCCCACCCTCTAGGCCAAAACGAGTCACAACAATGCCCGCTACGATAGCACCGGAGACGCGGGCGACACCACCGATTGCCATCGTGAAAACGCCCTGGATCGAATTCCTGAACTCATCCGTTGCGAGACGGTCGAGAAACATCACCGGCCCGATGAAGAGCGCAAGAACTTCCATTCCGTGGCATAACTGCACGACAACGGCTACCCACGGATAGGGAAACGCGGCCAGTAAAATCATCCGCGCAAGCATCGCAAATAGACCAATCACCATGATGCCTTTGAGATGAATAATCCGTTGCATCCAGGGCATCACCAAGGTGAAGCCGATTTCGAGAACGACCCCCAGATTAATAATCAGTCCAATATGTTTCTTGGGAATTCCCACGACTTCATCGAGAAAATTTCCGATGAACGCATAGTAGGTAGCCGCCGCCATAAAACCGAAGAAAAGCCCAATGGAAAGCCATCTTGCTTCCGGTTGGAAAATCGCTCTCAAAGCGGCCGTTGTCGGTAACTTCTTTGCAGGATTGGTAGAGCGCTCAATTCGTTGAAGCGTAAAGCTGTTCGCAAGGCTCAACACACAGAAACCCACAGCACATGGCAGGATCGAACTTGCCGATGCCCCTCTTGAGAGAGGGTAATACAAGATCAAACTCGGGAGAATAAACCCCACCGTTCCCCAGACACGAACAAGAGGGTAAGTCGCCACAGCCTGCGCTTTTTTTCGTGCTTCCTCCGCGAGCGAAAAATAGTAGCCATCCTGTAAGGGCAACATCGCGACGAAGGACAATCCGTGAAAAACGAAAAGAGTATGGGTCAAGACAATCGACTCCGAAAAATAAAGCGCGGAGAGAACTAGAGCACTGCAGCTGTAGGCAACCGCGAGGATTCGACGCGTGTCGAGGTTACGGTCAGCCAGCAAGGTGATAAGCGCCGGGGAGCAGAGCATCGGCACGCTCATGAGAGACATGGCCAAACCAATCTGCCAAAAATCGAAGCCTCCCTGCTCACGCAAAAAAACCGTCATCAGGGGCATGACGCTCCCAATGACGGCGTAACTGAGAAAAAACTGTCGGCGGAGCGGATTCATGAAGGGTCTGACACGAAGTCAACTGCCCCTCAGATACCGTCTCAACGATAGAGTGCCAGAGGAATTACTGCGCAGGCGCTTTTTCCTTAGCTTTGGATTTGGCTTTGGCTTTCCCCTGACCTTCCTTGGCTTTTGCTTTCGCCGGACCCTTACCTTTTCCCTTTCCTTTCGGTGCTGCCTTCGGCTTTGGGGGATTGACTGGCTTTGCATCTGCAGGAACCGGAGTCGCCTCAGGCGCAGTCACTTCTGATTTCGCGAGGCGCTTGAGGGTCACGTTCCGGATTTCCACTTTCATGGCCGGCCCTTTGTGGATTTGAAAAGCGATCACACCACTCAACTCGCGCTCAGCTTCCTGATGGTCGTAAACGTCGACGGTCTGCACGCCGTTCACTTCGTGAACGTGGTGATTCCCTTTCACCGTGATCTTGTAGGTACTCCACTCACCGGTGTTGAACTCCGGAGTCATCGGGAGATCGCCCACCTGCATTGCTTTTCCTTCCGGGGTGACAACGGCCTTCATGCCGCGCTTCGCGATGATTCCACGGCCCTTCTCGTCGTAGAGCATCCCGTTAGCCCACACAAACGGATGCATGTCGCACTGATAACCGCTCACGACGTTGTCGCCAAGATCAGGGCGAAGTTGCGCCCGGTATTGGATGCCCGAGTTATTCCCGTCGCTGGTCAGCTTAAGCTCCGCAGTGAGTTCGAAGTCTTCCACTGGATCACCCTCGTAAATCAAAAACTGATTATACGGCAGCGGATTATCATCTGTCGTCGTGCCGACGATCGTTCCATCGACAACCGACCAGTTTTCAGAATTGCCGCTCCAACCCGTCAGGTCCGTACCGTTGAACAGCACCTCCACTTCTTCCGCGAAAGAATTCGGTGCGCTATCCGATCCGCCGCAACCGACGAGTAATCCGGCCGCCAGTATCGACAGCCATGTCATAAGGGGATTTGAAATTTTCATCACCCCTTAGCTAACTCATTGCCGTCTCATTGACGAGTCCGTTATCAAGTTGATCTGGACCGCCACCGGAAAACAAAATGCCCGATCAGGCGAACCTGATCGGGCACTGTTGCGGTATTCTAAACCTTTAGATTAGTTAGGAAGAAGGACGTTGTCCGGGGACGTGTCCAGATAGCCACCGGAACTTCCTCCATCATCAGAGGTCTGGCGCTCTGAAAAGATGTTATCCGTCATTCCATCACGGCTTCGAACCGTTGCGCCAGGCTGATTTGAAGTGAGCTTCTCTTCCGAAACATGCCCACCACAATATCCTACGATTGCCTTCTTTGAGCGAAGCCATGGGTGGTATTGACCATACGAGCCGATTCCGTCCATCAAACCATCAGCGACGAGAGGAGAGCGGCTGAAGCTGGTGTCGGTCTGGTTCACAACATAAAGGTAAACATTTTCCTCATTCTCCAACTGTCCGTCCTCACGTGGGGGACGAAGCTTGTCGGGGTGACGAGTCTGAGTCCAAAAAATCGACTCAGTATCAATGTAGTCAGGAATCAACACGTTGAATGCATCCGTAGAAGTACTGAAGTCGGAGTCTTCACCTCCGCCCGCACCACTGGTATCTGCATCCGGATCAAATGAAGGATACAAACCCTCCCAGTCAGCCGAAAAGGAACGGCAGGCCAGGGTGATGTTCTTTACGTTACTGACTGACTTAATGCGCTTTCCGCGCTCCTGAATGCCGTTGTAGGCAGGCATCGCCGTACTGGCGAGGATACCGATGATCGTAATCACGATCAGCAGTTCGATGAGAGTAAACGCTCTCTGCGTTGCTTGATTTAATTTCATGGGATTTACTTCTATTAACTTATAATGTGCTCGCCCTGCCAAAGCGGGGGTTGCGTATGTAATGCAAGAAATGACGATGTAAATACATCACTTCCATTCTCAGGATGCCATTTTTCGGATTTTGAGACAAGAAAAATTCTCGTACCGTGTGAATTTCTTGAAGAGTGTTAGCGCGCGCCAATTCCATGAGTTCCCCGATTCCTATTGAAGATTTTTTCGAAGACATCATTGCCAAGGCAATGAGAGGTCATCACATATCCATCTCCGAGCTGGTTGAGAAAACGGGAGTCAGTGATGACGTCTTGCAACGGCTCATTCGTGGTGAGTTCTGCGACGAGCCCGCGCTGATCAAAGTAGCGAAGGCACTGAAGCTCGATCCGCAGACTCTCACGATGTCGGCCTCGAAGGTCTGGAGACCGCGTCCGGTTGAAGTCAGCGGCGTCGCCCAGTTCAACACCCCTTATCGCGACATGAGAGTGAACGCGTTTCTTATCTGGGATCCGGATTCTCTTATCGGGGCGGCTTTCGACACCGGCACGAACAGTTCACTTATCACCGCTAAAGCGGCTGAACTCGGCGTCACGATCGAAACTATTTTTCTGACCCACACTCACAACGACCACATCGCCGATCTCGATTCCCTCAAAATAAGCAGCAGAGCTTCCGGCGTCTGGTCGAATGAAGCCGAACCCTGGCCAGGCACGGAAACCTTCAGCGAAGGGAAAACATTCCAGATTGGAGCGTTGAAAGTCTCCACCCTTACCACGAGCGGCCACTCCCCCGGGGGCACAACTTATTTCATCGAAGGTCTCGAACGATCTGTCGCGATCGCAGGGGACGCCCTCTTCGCCGGCTCCATGGGCGGTGGGATCTGCTCCTTTGAAGATGCCTGGAGAAACAATCGTAAAAAGATTCTCACCCTGCCGGACGAAACTGTGATCTGCCCCGGGCACGGACCAATGACTTCCGTCGGTGAGGAAAAACGAAACAATCCCTTTTTCGCTGGAGAATTTCGTTCATGAGCGAAGTGCCCTCTCTCATTCTCGCGTCCGGCTCTCCCCGCCGTCGCGATCTTCTTGAAGAAGCCGGATACTCCTTCGAAGTGATCAAACCGGAGATCGAGGAAATCGAAGACGGTTCTCTCCCGATTCGCGAGGTCACCGCAGACAATGCGATGCTCAAAGCCGCAGCGGTTTCCCTGGCTAACCCCGAAGCGGTCATTATCGCGGCGGATACGCTGGTGCTCCTCGGCGAGCGAAATCTGAGCAAGCCCCTCGACAAAGCGGAGGCCACTTCGATGCTCCATTCTCTCAATGGAAAGTCACACCAGGTCTTCACCGCCGTGACCCTGATGCAATCTAAGCCCAAAAAGCAGCACCGTTTCACGATCGCGACTGACGTTCATTTCAAGACCTTGACCACAGACGAAATGGCAACTTACCACGACCGCATCAACCCGATGGACAAAGCCGGCGCCTACGCTGCTCAGGAGCACGGAGAATTGATCATCGAACGGATCGAAGGCTCAATGACTAACGTGATCGGTCTCCCCATGGACGAGGTGCGCGAGGCATTAGAAACAGAGTTTGGAATCACTCCAACTCGTTAGGAGGAGACTCCAAAAACAAGATCCCAGCCCGGCGACGGACATGGTGGCCATTTGGCAAATTCACTTTCGCCGGTCGCTCATCGCTGAGCAATATCTCCGCGACACGCGAGACCTCTGCATGACCGCAGTCAGGAACTCCGCACTCACGCAACCAGCTCAAAAGAACACGGTCGCGCCGACCGGCATCCATTTCTCGCAGCGCGGAAACATCGAGACCATTCTCCCTTCGGGGGAGCTCGCCCTCAGCTCCGGCCATCCAGGCTTCGTTGATGCGTGAAAGCTCTGCCGCACGGAGAACGGCCCCTCTCACGTCGCGTTGAAAAACCTCATTTAAAGTCGGCATGAGCGTGTTTCGGACGCGATTTCTCAATGCAAAGTCATCAAAATTCGATTCGTCCTCCCGAAAAGACACTTCATTCTCGGACGCGTAATTTTCCAACTCTTCCCGAGTCACTTGGAGAAGCGGCCGAAAAATGTTTAAGGTCGTCCCGCGAATGACTCGGCTCGATATTTGATCCATCCCCGAAAGACCGCGGTCGCCGCTCCCTCGGAAAAAATTCATGAGAACGGTTTCGACCTGGTCATCGGCGTGATGAGCCGTCACCACGTTTGAGCAGCCCCTCCGCTCAGCCACTTTCGCAAGCGCTGCATATCTGAGATCGCGCGCCACCGCCTCAAGCGATTCCTTCCGCTCTGCTACCGCCGCCTCGACATCAACGGTTTCCAGATCACATTTAAAGCCCATTCCTTCTGACACCTCGGCGACGAAAGCGGCATCGAGATCTGATTCCTGCCCGCGAAGCTGATGATTCACGTGACAAACTTTCAGCGATTCGTAGCCGGCCTTTTTCAGGAAATGCAGCAATACCATCGAATCGAGCCCGCCTGAGACAGCGATGAGCCAGGGCTGTGATTTCGGCATCAAAGACTCCAACTGCGCGGCAAACGCATCATTCATCTGGGTTTTGGCAGGCATTCCGTGGCGAAACTTCACTCAACAGGGTTGAACGAGGGAGTCAACCCCGTTCAATCCGACCTCTTTTCCCCGCTTGCATTCCGGCGTTTCGAGTGGTCATTCCCGCCGATATGTCAGACACCGCAATTACTCCGGATCGCATCCGCAACATCGCCATCATCGCACACGTTGATCATGGCAAAACCACGCTCGTGGACGAGATGCTTAAACAGGCCGGATCCTTCCGCGAAAACCAGGCCGTCGATGAGCGCGCGATGGACTCGATGGACCAGGAGCGAGAGCGCGGCATCACGATTAAAGCAAAGAATACCTCCGTCCGCTGGGGCGAGAATCTCGTGAACATCGTCGACACTCCCGGCCACGCCGACTTCGGTGGCGAAGTGGAGCGCATCATGAAAATGGTCGATGGCGTCATGCTCGTCGTCGACGCCTACGAAGGCCCTCAGGCGCAGACTCGATTTGTTCTTAAAAAGGCCCTCGCCGCCGGACTGACACCCATCGTTTTCGTTAACAAGATCGACCGGCCGAACGCCGAGCCACTCGAGATGCACGACAAAGTGCTAGAGCTTTTCCTCGAACTCGAAGCCAGCGAAGAACAGTTCGAAGCTCCTTTCCTTTATGGCAGCGCCAAGAACGGCTACGCCGCAAAGACCCCGGACAAAGAAGCGCCCGACATGACCCCTCTTTTCGAGACGATCATGGAGAACATTCCCGCCCCCGACGTCGATCTGGACGCTGACTTCAAGATGCTTGTCTCCAACATCGACTGGTCCGACTACGTAGGTCGCATCGCGATCGGTAAGATCCTCTCAGGTCGCGTCAAATTGGGTGACACCGTCTGGCGTCTCATGAAAGATGAGAAGCCGCAGCGTGCCAAGATCAGCAAAATTTTCGAATACAGCGCCCTCGCAACGACCGAAGCCGACGACGCCGTCGCCGGAAACATCGTCGGTCTATCCGGCTTTGAGGACGTCGATATCGGCGAAACCATCGCCGCCGATCAGGAATCCGAGCCGCTTCCATTCGTCGATATTGATCCTCCGACGGTCATGATGTCTTTCGCGGTCAATGACGGACCGTTCGCCGGTCTAGAGGGCGATCGCGTCACTTCCCGCGAAATCCGCGACCGCCTCATTCGTGAGGGTCGCACCAACGTTTCCATCAAAGTTGAAGAGACCGATTCAGCCGGCGTCTTTAAAGTCAGCGCTCGCGGAGCGATGCAGGTCGCCGTCGTCGTCGAGCAGATGCGCCGCGAAGGCTACGAAGTCCTTGTCTCCCGCCCTACCGTGATCAAACGGGAAATCAATGGGAAATGGCACGAGCCCTTTGAGACACTTTATCTCGAAGTTCCCGACGATGCCGTCGGTGGCTGCATGCAGTCGCTTGCGACTCGCAAAGGTAAAGTCGAGGCAATGAACGCTAAGAATGGCCGGACCAACATGGAAGTCGAAATTCCGACCCGCGGTCTCATTGGTTTCGAATTCGAATTGCTCAACCTAACGAGTGGTGAAGGCATCATGTCTCACCTCTTTAAAGAGTATCGCCCCGACTCAGGAGACATCCGGACCCGCCAGACGGGAACCCTCGTCTCCATGGAAAAGGGAGAAGCGATGACTTATTCGCTCCTCAACATCGAGACCCGCGGAAAACTCTTCGTCGGTCCCGGCGACCAAGTCTACGAAGGCATGATCATCGGCGAGAATCCACGAACAGATGATCTTCCCGTGAATCCGACCAAGGCGAAGCAACTCACGAACCACCGCGCCTCCGGCAGCGACAAAACCGTGACCCTGACACCCGCTCTCAGATTTTCACTCGAGCGCGCAATCGAATACATTGCCCCGGACGAGCTCGTCGAAGCAACTCCGAAGACGATTCGCCTCCGCAAACGCATCCTCGACAGTAACGAGCGCAAGCGTGCCGGAAAACGCGCCGCCGCTGAGGCTGAGTCTGCTGCGGCCAAGTAAGGATCCAGCGCCTCGATAAAGGAGTAGGACCCCGTGTTCTCGATGCTGGAATCTCGACAATTGTTCCGATTCCGGGACGAAATCACTGTCCTTGAGGAGTTCTGATGCAGTTTTGTCGAAAAAAAATGAGTCAAAAGGGCCACTAGCGTTTTGTTAAAACGGTACGGCGGGGTCTCGCCGGGGTCATATTTGTTCACCCCTCATCAGCCTATAACCCTTTTCCATCAAGGGTTAGCGAACTAGGCAGCATGGGCGAAGTCCTACGTTTTTGTGTCGATCAAGCCACCCATCGAAACAAGTCACTGATTCGTAGCGCGTTGCAGCTATCCCGGAGCTCCTCGAAAAGGCAAATTCCCTTGAAGTTTCGTCTCAATCGTAGGTATTTAGCCGTCGAGATTTCCTCTCGACATATACATTCACATTGTTTGACACATGAATAAAATCACCTTGATCGCAATCATTTCCGGGCTCGCCCTCGGACTTCACGCAGGTGACTGGGGCAAGGCGCCAGTTCCTGATAAGACACCTATCGAAGAATGCGTCGACATTGGCGGATCCATCACTTCCGGATATATGTCCGACTTCATCTTCCAGGGATCTCGCCACGCTCGCGACACAGTCTGGACTGATGTGAATTATACTTTCGACTCCTTCGTTCCAATCACCGTCGGAGCAACTTACTACAATTTCACTGGTGGTAATTTTGAGAACGGAGTATTCGACGATTTCCTTCACACTTACGCAGGGTTCAACCTCGGGACCTTCGCTGGTTTCGACACGTCGTTCACAATGCATCACGTTTTTCTCCCTGAAGGCAGTGGAAATGTAGTGACGGCAACTTCGCAATCGGTGGCAACACTTGGCCTCAGCCGTGACCTTGGATTCGCTACTCTTCTTCTCAGCACAAATTATTCAATTGGTGGAGACGGGTCGTTCGCCGCCGTTCCTGGCGGAGGTGCTATCAATGGTGACTTCTCCGGCGGATGGTATCACAGCGCGGGACTCCAGAAGTCCTACGGCCTTACTGATAACGTGTCTCTCGTCCTCGAAACTGGTGTTGGATACAGCGACGACTACTGGGTTCACTACTGGAATTCCGGTTGGGCACACTACTACGCGAAAGCTTCATTCCCCATCAAACTGAATTGCCGGGCCACTTTGACTCCATACATCGGCTTTAACGGCGGCATGGACGACAACATTGGTGGATTTGAGTCGAGTGACTCTCTTGGCCTCACTGGTAATGGCGCAGGTGGCGGCGACGTATTCCACAGCGGTATCAGCCTCAACGTTACTTTCTGAACAGAATCAATTAATAACTTTACGTTAACTCACTTCGCCCCGTCCCGTGTTTCATGCGCGAGGCGGGGCGATTTTTTTGCTCTGATCTGATGGTACCCATCATTCACTCAACAGCGGATTCGCCATCTTCTCCGGGCTGAGCAGATCATCGAGTTGGGCTTTAGAAATCCACCGTTTCTCAAGGACGAGATCGTAGACGCTCGCACCCGTCGCGAGCGCCTCTTTTGCGATCGAAGCTGACTTCTCGTAACCCAGCGTTGGGTTCAACGCTGTCACGATCCCGATCGAATTTTTGACGTAGTCAGCGCATCGCTCGCGGTTCGCAGTGATTCCGTTGACACACCGGGTTGAGAGAACAATCGCGGCATTCTTCAAAAGCATGAGGCTGCTCAGAAGATTGTATGTCATGATCGGTTCGGCCATGTTCAACTCGAACTCACTCGCCTCGGCGGCCATGGACACGGTCAAATCAGAGCCAATAATCTGATAGCAGATCTGGTTCACGACTTCAGGGATCACCGGGTTTACCTTTCCCGGCATGATCGATGATCCGGGCTGCATCGGCGGAAGATTGATTTCCCCTAACCCGCAGCGCGGCCCTGAAGAACCCCAGCGCAGGTCATTACAAATTTTCGAAATCTGGATTGCGGTCACCTTCAGGCCGCTGCTCATTTCAGCAAAATCTCCCGCGTCCTGAGTCGCCTCAACAAGGTTGTGAGCGAGCTTCACGTGGAGACCGCTCAATTCATTGATCTTTCGAGTGCAAAGCGCGGCGTAGCCTCGCGGGCTGTTGAGACCCGTCCCGATTGCGGTCGCGCCCATGTTCACGACGAGTAGTTCCTCGGAGACCCGTTCGAGACGGCGGATCCCGTCGTTCACCATCACGCCGTAGGCAGCGAACTCCTGCCCAAGCGTCATCGGCACCGCGTCCTGGTTCTCGGTGCGTCCCATTTTGATGACGTCAGCGAATTCTTCGGCTTTCTCTTCAAAAGACTTCCGCAAAACCTTCAGCGCCGAGACCGTTTCGTGAGTTGCGTCGACAACCGCAATTTTCACCGCCGTCGGGTAAGCATCGTTCGTCGACTGCGAGCAGTTCACATGGTCGTTCGGGTGGCAGTATTGGTATTCGCCCTTCCGATGTCCCATGATCTCGAGTGCGACATTAGCGATCACCTCATTCGCATTCATGTTAGACGATGTTCCCGCTCCGCCCTGGACCATATCGACCGCGAAATGCTCGTGAAATTCTCCCGCGAGAATGCGATCACAGGCCGCACAGATCGCCTCGGCGATTTTCGGATCGAGCACTCCGAGAATCGAATTGGCAGTCGCGGCTGCTTTCTTCACATAGGCAAAAGCGTTCACGAGATGCTGGTAGTGAGAAAGCTTCACCCCGGAGAAGGTAAAATTCTCCATCGCGCGCATTGTCTGCACTCCATAATAGTGTGCATTCGAAACCTCCCGGTCCCCCAGCGAATCATGCTCGCGCCGATAGTCCGTGATGTCGCTGCGCTGATGCTCCGCGTGCAAGAGCATCTCCGTCGTCTCGCGAAGCCGGGCGCTGGTGCGACGCGCCGCTCGACGAACGATGTGGTAATAGATCTCAGGCTTCTCATTCTTGAAGACCTCAATCGATTCTTTCGGGATCGCCCAGACATGAGCTTCTTCAAGCGCGAGGCCTGAAACACTGTGATCGAGATCGTCGATGAAAAGAGACTCTCCAATCACGGCGCCTTCGCTGAGACAGGCGATCGTGACATTCCTTCCCGCGAGACCGCGCTGGAGATTGATTTTTCCCCGGAGGACAATCCCGAACCAACGACGAGGCGCAGACTCGTGAAAAAGATAATCACCCTGAGCGAAAACCCGTTCAGCCCCGAGCGCGGCAAACTTCTCGAGTTCTTCAAACGACACTTCCATGTCACCCGCGACACGCTCGATCAGTTCTTTTGTGATTTTCATAGGAGGTGAAAAGCCTATCAGAACTTCATTCCCGTCGGAACCTTTCATTTTTCCGCAGGATCTTTTTCCTAATGCGCCGTTGCTTCAATCCTGATCCTTCGGTAAATCCTAGGCTATGGGAAAAACGGGTTACGATTATGCGCCTTCGTCGAAAACACTGCCTCCAGTCGTCGGACCGGGTGAATTTGTGTTCTCTGTCACCGGGCTCGACCACGGTCACATTTTTGGTCAGACCAATGGCCTCATCGATGCCGGCGGCACGCTGAAATACGTTTACGATCCCGATCCGAAAAAGCTCGATGATTTCATGGAGCGCTACCCGGATGCAACACGCGCCGATTCACTCGAACAAATCCTGAGCGACGACGAAACGATTTGCGTCGCCTCCGCCTGCATTCCCTGCGACCGCGGCCCACTGGGTGTGAAAGTTCTCGAAGCGGGAAAACACTATTTCACGGACAAGTCTCCTTTCACAACCCTAGCTCAACTTGAAGACGCGAAGAAAGCCGTCGCCGCTTCCGGCAAGCGCTACATGGTCTACTACTCAGAGCGCCTCCACAATGAGTCGTCGATGAAAGCGACTGAGCTGATTCAAGAAGGCGCGATCGGCGACGTCCTTCAGGTCATCAACCTGGCTCCGCATCGCATGTCCAAAGATGCGCGGCCTGACTGGTTTTTCGACAAGGAAAAATACGGTGGCATTCTCACCGATATTGGCTCCCACCAGTTCGAGCAGTTCCTCGCTTTTACCGGAGCCAAAAACGGCACCGTAAACTTCTCTCGAGTCGAAAATTTCACCGCTCCCGACAAGCCCGGGCTCGAAGATTTTGGTGAATGTTCTCTCACGATGGACACCGGAGCTTCCTGCTACTGTCGCATCGACTGGCTCACGCCGGACGGCCTGCGTGTTTGGGGAGACGGACGAGCTTTCGTCGTCGGCACCAAAGGCACCATCGAGATCCGCAAGTATATCGCTCTCGCCCGCCAGGAACCGGGGAATAAACTTTTCCTCGTGAACGGCGACGAAGAGCAGGAAATTGACTGCGACGGATCGACCGGCTTCCCGTTCTTCGGAGAAATGATCCTCGACCTCCTCAACGGAACCGAAAAGGCAATGACACAGGACCACATTTTCAAATCCGCCGAGCTTTCGATGATTGCCCAGGAAATGGCGGACGGGGCGCGCTGACGCGCGAAGGTTAAACTCTCAAGACTGAACGTTAGCCGACTCCGTCGCCGTTCGCTAAAAGCTCACACCCTTTGATATCGAGCTTGCCGCTCGCGAGAATTGGAATCGCGTCGACATCGACGATCTTCTTCGGCACCCAAAGAGCTGGAATCCCTTCACCGGTGAGTTTGACCCGGAGTTCGTGAAGATCAATCTCCGGATCAGCGCTGAGTAGAATCAGGACCTCCCCTTTCGCTTCATCAGGCATGCCGACAATAGCAATCTTTCTCTCGTCCTCCGAACTGCGGAGCGCTTTATTGATGAGGTCTTCAACTGTCTCGTGAGGCACCATCTCACCCGCGATTTTGGAGAAACGTGAGAGACGCCCCTCGATATACAAAAACCCGTCTTCATCAAGGCGACCGATGTCACCGGTCATGAACCAACCATGCTGAATAACCTCGGCTGTCTTCTCCGGTTGGTCGAGATAACCTTCAAAAATGTTCGCTCCCTTCAGCCAGATCATGCCGGAGGAATGCACCGGAAGCGGCTCCTGCGTCTCAGGATCTTTAATCCTCACCGCAATGCCCGGGATAAAAAGCCCAACCGATCCGAAGCGATGGTTCGGAATCTCCGGCACGTCGTCATCGAATGTTTCGTTCGGTAGATTAAAGTTCGTTACCGGCGATGTCTCAGTGAGCCCGTATCCTTCAAGAACTGGCTTTCCGAACCGCGCTTCAAAACTATCGGCGACTTTCTTCGGTAGCTTCTCAGCTCCGGTCACGACTAGCTTCACGCTCTCAAGCTGCTCTTTCTTAGCCCGGCGCAGGTAGCCACGCAAAAATGTCGGCGTCGCAAGAAGGAGACTGACCTTGTGTTCTTCTATCAGCTCCGCGAGCTTCGCTGTTTCAAGCGGACTCGGGTATGTCACCACGCTGACCCCTTCGATGATGGGGTACCACATCGTCACGGTGCAGCCAAAGCTGTGGAAAAGCGGAAGGCAGCCGAGAATTTTGTCCGTCGACTTCAGATCAATCCGTGATCCAAACTGGTTCACGTTCGCGAGCATATTGCGGTGGGAGAGAACGACACCCTTCGGCTCGCCGGAGCTACCGCTCGTGAAGAGGAGAACGGCCTCGTCTGCTCCACCCTTT